>CAZTGH010000074.1:0-17309 GCA_964612985.1 uncultured Pirellulales bacterium | reverse complement strand
CCACGACGGACCAGAACCTCGGATCCCCGTCCCACCCGGTGAGTGTCTTACCATCGAAGAGCTGCACGAATCCTGCCTCACGCTCCTCAGCGGTGAGTGTGTTGACTGGCGCGGCCCAAGCCACTGAAGCGAGAATGAGAATGACTGCAAGCATGCCGATAAGTTGCACGTTGCGCATTGGTTGTACTCCGTTCTTCCAGAGGCTTTCACAGTCGACACAATGCTAAACGAGAAAGTACTCCTCGGTCAAGAGAGAGAACAACAGCCGAAAACTGGCGCAGTTTCTCGGCCAGGACGGCCAGGACCTCCTGGCCCTGGTCGAGTTGCTCTGCCAAGCCGAGATGGCCATCGATGAGATCATCGATGTCGCGGCACGCGCCACCATTGCGGCGGTCCTGACACTGCCTGCGCAACAGGGTAGTAGCTTTACTCTGTACGAGTTCTCGGTCATCAAGCAAAAGTCTTGGAAACCGAATCTGTCCAAGCGCGCGACGCGCGGTGGATGATATCCAGGGAACCGGTACCGATGAGTTTGGGCGATCTCCCACGGTCATGACCATCCACGGTTGCCGTAGCAGGTTGCCCAAGACGGAGAAGTCAGACACTCTGCATATTTCGCAATAGAGGAGCACTTCGGAGTATGCGGCCGGAGAAAGAACGGAGCAGGAAACGACAATACGGCGTCTCGCACGCCCGCCTCCTCTTGAAGAAGAACTTGGAGTGGCTTCCGGGATTTCCGGTAGAGCTGGACTCGGACACGATCCGGTGGCACGCCTGGCCGTGTAAGGCCCCTGGAACGAGCCGGCTCATTTCCCTCGACCGGGAAGCACTGCGCCGCATGGAGATGGCCCTGAGCAAGTTGCGTCATCACTTCCCCCGCGCCCTGCCCCAGATCCTCGAGGATGTCGACGACTGGCTCGCACGTATGGATTGCTTGCTCGGAATCTCCCCGATCAACGAAACGGAAATCGAGGCCTAACACACCTCTAACGTTGGGGTGTGCTATAGAGAAGAATTGCCCACTTTCCGTGGAGTGATTGCTCCGTCTTGACTGTGCATCCAGGGCGTAGCTTCGCCCATCAGGTCGGACAGAAGTCGTCGCCTGCAGGGGTGGACTTGAATTGGTCCTCTGAATAGGATACAATGGTTGAAGATCATGGAGGTTTCAGGAATACCCTCAATCATCGAACTGTATGCAGCCCAGCACGCTGGGGCTAAACACAGAACTGGCCTCGGGACCTGAAGAGCCGGGTTCGCGCAGTGAGTGAGCTTTGTCGGGTCAGGAGAACTCGGCGGCACGTTGAGCCCGGATCGTCTTTATGCTGGCCACGGGAGGGGCTAATGTCGAAGAGCACAACAGCAGCGAATCCTGCCTGGAGCCTCCGCAGAGCCATACTGGCGGATGCGATCCTGCTTGCAGCGCTGTGGGGGGTGTCCGTCTCGGCCTCACCACAACGGGAGGGAACGTCGGCGACTCAGACGCGCGACGGTCGGCTCTCGCAGGCAGAGAACGACTGGTTTATCTACCTGGGTGATAAGGCTCCATCGAAGGCACCGCCAAAACAGATCAATGCGGCCGAGGCTCTGCCTCCTCTACCGCTGCCGGCGACCCCTCTAAGGCGAACGGAACGAAAGAAGCCGCCCCAGCCTGACACCCTGGTCGGCAAAGTAATTTGGGGTGAATCCGCGTCCTTCACCGACAGTGACGGCGGCGAAATGCAGATCGCCGATTGGAATTTGTGCCCGACCGATGTCCAGCGGCTTCTGGAGAAGGTCCGCGAGACCGGGTTGTCGTATCACTGGACCAGCGTGAATCTCAACGACTTTCAACTTGATCCAAAGACCATGCCTGCGCTGTTGTTCAGCGGGACCCGGACGCTCCGGCTGAGCGGTGCGCACATCGCAGCGCTTCGCAGTTACGTGTTGAACGGTGGCATGGTGGTCGGTGATTCCATCGCGGGCTCCCCCTATTTCTATGAGTCGGCCAGAAACGTGTTCCAGCAGGCATTTCCGGAATGTCGTTGGCGCGTGATTCCGGCGGATCACCCGCTCTATCACATGTTTATGGATGTCACACGTGTTTCCTGTCCGGGGCACGCGGCCGTGACGGAGCCATTGCTGGAAGGCATCTACGTGGGCAGCCGTGCAGGCGTGCTCCTTTCGAGATACGGATTGGGTTGCGGCTGGAACCGTGACCTTGATCGGCTGGGGAGACTCCCACAGGCGGTGTACTATGACACGAAGAGCGCTACCGAGATCGGGGTGAATCTGACGGCCTATATTATCGGATACGCGGAGGCGGGGGGCGTCGAGGCCCGGCCGGAAATCTATGGAACAGCGGACCGAAGACCCCCAACCGATGAATTCGTATTTGCCCAACTCAAACACGACGGTGCCTGGAACGTGCATCCTGGCGCCGCGACGAACCTTCTGACCAAACTCCGTCGGCATACGACCATCCGCGTGAACCTCAAGCGTGTCGTGGTCGATCCGGAGACGGACGATCTGGCAGGCTACGCGTTTCTCTATCTGACCGGGCTGGACGAGTTCTCCTTTTCAGCCCGGGCGATTTCTGCCTTGCAGCAGTTTCTGCGATCCGGCGGCTTTCTGCTGGCCAACAACGGCCTCGGCCTGAGCACCTTCGACCAGGCCGTACGACGAGAGCTTGCTCGCGTTGCGCCGGAGGCAGGATTGCAGCTACTGCCCCTGGGGCACGGGCTCTACAACAGCCTGTTCAAGATTGAGCAGGTGGGGTACAGCTCGGGTTTGGCACAGGCAGATCCTTCGCTCGCAGGGCGTCCCCAGTTGTGGGGCATGGTCGTCGGAGGAGACCTTCGCATCGTGTACAGCCCATATGATCTGGAGGCCGGCTGGCTGCCTGCCCGCTATCCTCTCATGAAGGGCTACGATTCGGCGAGCGCCGAACGACTGGGAATGAACATCATCGTGCACATCATGACGCATTAGTGAAGGGTGATGCATGTCTTCTGAAAAGACTTCCACGGTGTGTTGCCCCCAATGTGGCAGAGCCTATGAGGTGGCCGCGAGCTCGTCGAGAACCAAGGCCCGTTGCAAATGCGGATGCCGGTTCGATCTGACGACAGGAGAAGCGCTTCAGCGAAGGTCCCCCGAAGCTGTTTTGGCAGGAGACGACGCGGAACGCCGTGACAGCCTGGCCCAGGTCGAGGCCCTCGGCCGCGCGAAAGAAGCATTGCTGGCAGAGGTCGGCAAGGTCATCATCGGTCAGAAGGACGTACTCGACCAGATTCTGACAGCTTTCTTTGCACGAGGGCATTGCTTGCTGATGGGCGTGCCCGGGCTGGCCAAGACGCTGATGGTGCACAGTCTCGCGCAGACGATGCGGTTGGGATTCAAGCGCATCCAGTTCACGCCGGACCTGATGCCCACCGACATCACTGGGACGCACATCCTTCAGCAGGATCAGCACACCGGGGAGCGGCGGTTCGTCTTTCAGAAGGGGCCTATCTTCACGAACGTCCTGCTGGCCGATGAGATCAATCGCACACCGCCGAAGACCCAAGCCGCTCTGCTCGAAGCGATGCAGGAGCGCAGGGTTACTGCCTCGGGGGAGACGCATCCGCTGCCGAGTCCTTTCCTCGTGCTGGCGACGCAGAATCCGCTCGAGTTAGAAGGCACCTATCCGTTGCCCGAAGCCCAGTTGGACCGCTTCCTGTTATTGGTGAAGGTGGACTATCCAAATCTGGAGGAGGAGCAGAGAATTCTCCTGTCCACCACCGGGCGCGACGGACAGACACTCAGGAGTCTGTTCGACGCCCGGGCCGTGCTCTCGTTCCAGGAACTGGTCCGGCAGGTCCCGATTAGCGAGCACGTGGCTCAGTATGCGGCCCGATTGTGCCGGGCCACCCGTCCTCAGATGGAGGAGGCGCCGGACTTCATCCGCAAGTACGTTCGCTTCGGCAGCGGACCGCGGGCCGGGCAGTCGCTCATTCTGGCGGCCAAGGCCTATGTCGTGCTGAATGGGCGTTTCAATGTGTCCTGCGAGGACATCCGCCAGTATGCCTTGCCCGTGCTTCGGCACCGGGTCATTCTCAATTTCGCCGCTGCCAGCGAGGGACTGGACGCCGATGCCGTGATCGAGAAGCTCCTGGAAACTGTGAGTGAGGAGTAAATGTCCGAGTCAACAGGGTATCGCTTTCTCTCACCTCAGATGGCCGAGCGTCTTCGGGGTCTGGAGATCGCCGTCCGTCGCCCGATGGACGGTAGCCATCAGGGTCTCCATCGCTCGCCTTCATTCGGGTCCTCGGTTGAGTTCGCCGAATATCGTGAGTACTCACACGGCGACCCGATCTCCCGGATCGACTGGCCTGTCTATGGCCGCAGCGATCGGTATGTGATTCGGCAATTCCACGAGGATGTAAGCATCCGCTGCACCATCCTGCTGGACACATCGGCCAGCATGGGATACCGGCAGCAGGGCCCCCTGTCGAAGATGGAATACGGGTGCCACCTGGCAGCGGGCCTGATGTATGCGATGGTTCAGCAGGGCGACACGGTCTCGCTGATGACCTTCGACCATGAGATTCGCAAGTACTATGAACCCTGCGGGACCTTTGTTGGCTTGCGACCCATGCTGTTGGGTCTGGAAGAGGTCGAGGCGAAGAACGACGGGGACATCGAGGCCACCCTGCACGGCGTCGCTGAGAGAATCAAGGGCAGATCACTCGTGCTGATCATCTCGGATTTCCTGCAAGAGCCGGACCGGATCCTGCGGGGCTTGCACCACTTGCATCATGACGGCAAAGACGTCACCTTCCTGCATGTTCTCGACCCGGCGGAACTGAGTTTGCCCATGAGCGGCCTGGTCGAAGTGGTTGCGCTTGAGACCCGGGAGAAGCTGGTTGTAGATCTGCGCCAGGTTCGTGAAGCCTACCTGGAGCAGATGCATCGGTACCTGGAGCAGTTGCGGCGAGGATGCCTGGAGGTCCGCGCAGATTACATTCTGGCCCAAACCAACACAGACGTCTATGATGTGATTCAGAAGAGGAGTCGGGTGGTATGATCTTCTCCGCCGCGACATTCCTGTATCTGTTGCCGCTGGCGGGTCTGCCGATCGTCTTTCACCTGCTGCTCAAACAGAAGAAACGTACCATGGTCTTCTCGACCCTGCTGTTCTTCCATCATGTGGACCCGAAGCTGAACTCACGTCGACGAATCCGGGAGTGGCTGCTACTCCTGCTGCGGGTGCTGATGATCGGGCTGGTGTTGCTGGCCTTGTCACGGCCCGAGCGACGCTCGGCCAGGGGTACTGTGGGCAGGCTCTCGCTCGTGATGGTTCTGGACAACTCCGGCTCCATGAGCGCCGGCGCGAAGGATGGTGACATGACGAAGCTGGAATGCGCCAAGGAAGGCGCGCGGAGGCTGGTGTCCTCCCTGGAACCGGGTTCGGATGCGGCTGTTGTCCTCTCAGTGGCTGATTCGGTGGTTGCCGCTCCGAAGTTGCTGAGCACAGACCGCAGCGCCTTGCTCGATTGTCTGGATCGGGTCAATCCGACGGAGGCCACGGGAGACGCCCGCGTGGCGCTCGCAAATGCGATTGGACTCCTGCAAGACAGCACCGCCGGCGGTGGAGTGATCCACGTATTCAGCGATCTCCAACGAGTCGAATGGGCCCAGCATTCGGACCGCCTTGAAATCCCGGCAAAGCGCGTCCACGTGTACTTCCACCGGATCGACTCTGCTCCTTTGCAGCGGGCCAACGTAGCGGTCACGGCAGTTCAGCTCCCGGACCAGAGGATTATCGTCGGGCAGCCGTACGAGGTCGGGCTGTCCCTGCGCAACAACTCGGACTCAACCGCGGATATCCGCGTCAACTGCATCACGGATCGAGGCGAACGGAGCACCCGGCCTCTGGTGATGGAAAAACAGGGGGTCACTACCGTGGGATTGCCGATCGTCATGAACGAACGGGGATTTCACTGGCTCAAGGCATGGATTGAGGGCGATGGTTTCCTGGCAGACAACGCGGCCGGCATCGGCTTGTTCTGCGAAGGGGCGGGAAGCATCCTGTTCATCGGAGAGGCCAGGCAGTTTGGCATGCTTCCTACAGCCCTTTCTCCACTGGGAGACGGCCGATTGACGGGTTTGGTCGTACGATTCGCCCCTTCGCTTGAATTTGGTACGGAGGAGGCCCCCATTCAGGTCGTGACGACCTGGACCCATCTGGCAACTGCACGGTCCAACCACGCAGACCTGATGCAGTATGTCGAGGGCGGAGGCAACTTGCTGATCGTCCCCTCGTTGCTGCCTGGAGACCACGCGGTTGCTGTCGGGACTGTACCGGGGCTGGGCGCCGGTTGCCGAGCACGCGAGGTGTACCGCAGGGGCCTGCGTATGGGGATCCTCAAAGGTGAGGCGCGATTCTGGCGACAGATCGAACGAATTGGGACAGACGTTTCTGTTGAACCGATGGTCGCATACGCGTTCTGCCCCCTCGATCTGGCGGCCGATGCCGAACCGCTGCTCGGCGCCGGGCGAGCGAAGATTGTCCTGGGGCACAAGACGCTCGGTAAGGGCAATATCTTCGTGAGCGGCATTGCCTTTTCTCCCGCCTGGAGCACGCTGCCGCTCTCTGGTCTTGGCGTCGTGATGATTCAGCGCATGGCTGTCTTCAACGTACCCGCCGGGACGCGAGGAGAGATATTCCACGGTGTCGCGGCAAATGATGCCCACGTCCTGTCCCTGGTGGCCGGAGAACGCCCCGAGGCATGGCCAACGGACGAGGAGATGGAGGTCCTGTCTCTGTCCGGCGATACCCTCGAATGGAAGGGCCACCCGATAGAACTGCCGGGCTTTCCCAGAACAGGGGTCTTCCTGGCGACGACGGGCGATGAGAGACGTTGTCTATCGGTGCGTGCTGCGCCCAAAGAAGGAGAGTCTCAGTTTGTCGAGGGTGCCACCGTACCCATCGCGCGTTCGGTTCCGCACACGGTCATGCCATTCGGGCCAGAGGAGGACTACGGACGCTATCATGCCGGGCAGACCAGAGTCATTGAGACATACATTCCACTGTTGCTCCTCCTGACGTTGGTCCTGTTTGTCGAGGGACTCCTGGGAGCATCCCGGGTAAGGTCCACGACGAGGCAGCTTCCTTCACCCGCGCAGAGCGGCGATCGCGCCGGATCGCGCGTCCTGGCCATGCTTCTTGGGAGGCATGGCTGATGGGCTCTTTCTACTGGCGATCTCCAGTACCTCCTCTTCTCGCAGCCGCCCTCGTGCTGGCTGTAGGGATCTGGCTCGTGGTCTTGTACCGGCGGCAGAGAGCCCAGCACTCTGTTGGACGGACGGCGGCCCTGCTGGCACCCAAAGTGGCACTGGCCCTGCTGGTGGTGTTGGCCTACTTCGATCCTGTGTGGAGGGTCGTTCGCGACCCGGGCGAAGGGCGGAACGTTGCGCTGCTGATCGACAATTCGTCGTCCATGGAGGTCCCCGATGCGCTGGATACGCCACGGACCGTGCGGGCAGCAAAGTTGCTCGATGAATTGAAGGCCCGACTGGGGTCGGCGGTCGTGTGGGACACGTACGAGTTCGACCAGCAGGTTCGGCCGTACGAAGAAAAAGGCTTGCCTGCCGGCCAACTGCGGGAGACAGACCTTGGCACATGCCTGGCGACCATGGCGGACAAGCCCGATATCTCCAAGTACCTGGGCATTGTGCTCATTACTGACGGCGGCGATGAGATGGTCCAGAATGCTCGGCTTCCGCAGGCCCCAGTGTACATCGCCGGCGTCGGCAGCGAACCGGAAGGTTGGGACGACGTCGCCATCGAGAGTGTCGATGCCCCAGCCGTTGTCGAGGCCGAAAGCACCTTCACGGTCGCGGCGGAGATCGTGATTCGACGCGGAGTCGGAGGCCTCGCTCCTAAGCGAACCGAGGTGCAGGCGCTTCTGGAAGAGCAGACGGAGGATGGCTGGTTGGTCCGATCAGCCGCGCCCATCGATCTGAAAATGGACCGCCAGCGCGTCGAGCTGAATGTAAGAAGCCCGGCCGAACAGGGCCAGCGGGACTACCGTCTGCGAATCGATCCGCTCGAACGGGAGCTGTCCGCCCTGAACAATGAGCGGCACTTTCCTATCGAGGTCGGCCGGGATAAGCTACCCGTGCTGCTGTTTGCTCAGGAGGTAGGCTGGGACTTCAGTACGGTTCGCAAGGAGCTGGCGCGGGACCCCTCGTTGGCGCTGACGACGCTCTTTCGGATCAACGAGGACCGATTTGTGGTTCAGGACAACCGTCAGGAAGGGGACCAGGCTCTGACGGCCGGCTTCCCTTCGGATAAAGGCATTCTGGACCTTTACAAGTGTGTCATCCTGGGCTCGTTTCCCGCGTCCCAGTGGCAGCCGACACAGATGCAGGCCCTCGTCGATTACGTGAAGGGTGGCGGAGCGGCGATCTTCCTGGGTGGAGAAGCCTCCTACGGGCAGGGCCGATACGACCATACGGCCATTGAGCCACTGTTTCCCTGGCGGCTGGAAGGGGCAAGTCGCGAACTCCGCACAGGTCAGTTCGCGGTGAATGTGCCTGCCGCCGCGACGAGTCATGGAATCGTGACCGAGATGGTCGGAGCGCTAGCTCAGGCCGGCCAGGTCCGGATCGAGAGCTTGAATCCGGTGGGTCCGCCCCGAGGCGGGGCGGTCACTCTGTTGGAGACGAATGTCGGTAGTGTCACGATGCCCGTCGTCGCTCTGCAACACTACGGGCAGGGCTACTGCATGGCCATCGCGACGGACACGCTCTGGAAGTGGACCAAAACATCCGACGCTCTCAGCAAAGCCTTCAGTCACTTCTGGCGACAGGCGGTGCGAGATGTTTCACAGTGGGTGGAGGGGGAGCAGTTCCTGGCGGTCCGATGGGACCAGCCGCGCTATCGTCCCGGCGAGCGAGCGACCGCGACGATCAATGTGGCCGGACGCCATGGCGCAGGCCAGGTCCATCTGAAAGCCACCCTGGCCACAAGCGGGCCGCCCGAGGCCCTGGATGTCACCGGGATCCTGGGCTCCGAGACCGAATTCAGCACGAGCGTGGTCTTTCCGGAGCGAGGGGAGTACACCGTCGCAGTATCGGCGTTCGTAGGGGAGAAGCTGCTGGAGTCCTATGAAAAGGTGCTTCATATTCGACCCATCGTGAACGAGGGAGCTCGACTCGACGTGGACCACGCGTTTCTGGATTACCTGGCCACCCAGACCGGGGGGGCGTATTTCCGCGAGAGCGATTTCGGAAGACTGGCCGAGAGACTAAGGGATCGCATCGAGGAGCAGGCGGTCACCATGGACGTGCCACTGGTTCAGTTCAACTACCTGTACATCGCGGCTATGCTGATCGTTCTGATCGTCGAATGGATCGTTCGTCGGAAGATGAACCTGTTCTGAAGGAGACGCACATGAAGACCGGGGGAGTATGTACCACGACGGCCTTGTGCCTTCTGACGCTGGCTCTGCCATGTGGAGCAGCTCCGCAGGCGAAGAAGAACGGTCCGCGTCCGGCGGCGGTCTGTCTGTCCAACGGCGAAGTGTACACCGGAGATATCTTGCTGACGCCGGGACGCACGTTCAAGCTCAACATCCCGAAAGCCGGTCATTTGAAGACCACCGACATGGTCACCGGCAAGGACGTTCAATACGGCAAAGTTCGCACGTTCACCTTGGAGCCTATCCGCTCGATTCAGTTCTACCCCGAGCGGGAGGAGATGACGCGACCGTGGCGATTCACGGAGACCACCGATTACGATGAGAAGACGGGTGAGGCCGACTACACGCCGGCCCAGAAGGAATTCTCTGGTCCGCCCCGTCCGGTTCGCTATCTGGCGGCCTCCGTGGAATTCGAGAGCGGCGAGTTGTTTCAGGGGCATCTCTATACGACCACGATCTACCTCAAGACGCAGGGCAAGACACGGCGATGGGTCCTTCGCAGCAAGGAGCAGGGAAAGGCGGGGCAGTCGCTGGAGGACCTCGTCTACGTGGAGCGCATTCGCATGCTCGACGAACGAAAGGACATGGCTGCTCAACTCCAGGTCGCATTCAACGACATGCGACTCGCTTCGAAGGACGCGGTCCAGGCGGTCACACGGGAGTCGCTGACGCCCGTGCCGACGAAAGTGACCGGCGAGAACACGTGCGTCGTCACATCCACCTTTGGCGAGGAAATCTACCTGGCGATGCGGCGAGGCGACAGGTACACGGTCGGCTGGCCGGCAGCAAAGGATGCCGAGTTGTTTGCCCTGGCGCAGGACCATCTCGCCCGGGCCAGAGACTTCTACAACGAGCGGCAATTGCTGGGCGCGATCCTCCGCCCGGATGGTCGAGAGGTCTTGACGCTGGTGAATCTTCGCCGCCGGGTGGCCTCCACGCACTTCGGCCAGATCGGTGGCGAGTGGGACAAGGAGCGAGGCGCACTGGTCGAGCCCTGGCGGTTGAGCCTGTGGCGATGGAAGTACGACCGGGAGAATCGAGAGTTGGCCCTCGTCGGTCGCGGCACGTTCTTCCGAGTGATCTTTTTCCCTGAGGATCCGACGCCTCAGGTGGACCTCTCCGAGAATCTCTGGAGCATGGAACGCAACGGAGACACGATCAACGTGGGTGCAAAATGAGCGAAGGCGAGCACATGACACCAGGCAGGGTCGAAGGACTGGTTGCCAAAGGGCGACGGATCATGATCGCCAACCGGCTTACCGTCGGGGTGTTGTTCTGTGCGGCCGTTGGGTCGAGCCTATGGCTGGTACTTTGTCTTCTGGACAACGCGTTCCACCTGCCGTCGGGATTGCGACTGGCATTTTCTCTGGGGGCGGCCGCGTGCATGGTGTGGCTTCTCTGGCAGAACGTACTCCAACCGGTGCTCAGACCGCATTCGTTGGCGCAGGCGGCTTTGGTCCTCGAGGACCGTTTCGCAATTCCCGAGAACCTGCTGATCAATGCTTTCTGCTTCGAAGCACGCCGCTTCCACGCGGACGAGAAGCCCTTCGCGTGCCAGACGGTCAAAACGGCTTTGTCGCAGATGCCCGAGGCGAACCTCGGGGAGTTGTGGGACACGCGCAAGATTGTCCGCTGGGCGATCCCGATCATCATCATCCTGCTGCTTTGGGGCCTCTACGCCGTCGCTTTCGGTCGCCAGGCGGCCAATGCCCTCAAACGATATCTTCTGCCGTTGTCCGACACTCCCCCGGCCGCAGCGCTGATCCTGGAGGTTACGCCCGACCACAATATTGTGCTTTCCGAGGGGGATGATCTCAACGTAACTGTCCGGGTCGGCGGGCGTTTGGAGGTTCTGCAAAGCTATCCGCAGATCGTCTGGCGCGATGACGGCATGCGGATCGATCCTGACCAGCGCGCTGGGGAGAAGGCAACGATGCGGTCCGCCGGGGCCGAGTCCAGTGAATTCAGCCACAGGTTCGAGAAGGTCAGCCGTTCGTTTGCCTTTCGTATCTTCGCGGGAGACACGTACAGCTCCAACATCAGGGTCACGGTCAATCGACTTCCACAAATCACGGAGTCACACTTTCGCGTCAGCCCTCCGGCCTACACGGGCCGTGATCCGGTTGACGGTATGGGACCACCGGAACCGTTGTCCGGCCTCCCCGATTCGGAAGCGGTGGTCACCGTCCGGCTGGATCGAAAGGCCGAGCGACTTCGCTGGAGAACGGCAAACGAGACAATCGAATTCAAAGAAGTTGACGGCATCTGGCAGGCTCAAACGCGCATCGAGAAGCCGGGCGTCTATTCAATCGATGTTCGTACCTCCGAAGCCCCCAACGACGTGACGATCTCATCAGGGGCAATCCTGCTGAGACAGGACGCCCCACCACAGGTGGAATTCCAGACCGAGAGCAATCGATTGCTCGTGGACCCTGGCCAGAGGCTACAGGTGCCTGTCCGCGCGTCGGACGACTACGGTATCCGAGACATTCAGATCACACTCGGGCAGAGTGAGACAAACACCGGTTTCACCACCCTGCGAGAATGGACCTACGAGGGGCCGCCCGGCAGGCAGGGTACGGTGACGGAGACGCTACTCTTAACGATCGACAGCGAGCATTTCCAGCCGGGCAACAGCTATGTGCTGGAAGCCTCGGCCCGGGACTTCTGTCCGCAAGATAATGTCGGCCGGTCCCGGCCACTGACGCTTCAAGTCAGGGCCTTAAAGGAGCTCACCATCTCGGCTGATGCACCGGAGACAGCGGCCTTTAACGCGCTGGACAAGGCGATCCAGGCCCAGCAAACGGCCTTGGGCGCCACTCGGAACTTGCTGGCCAATCTCGACGATGTGATTGTCCCCACCCGCCAGCCAACTGAGAACGCGCAGGCCCTGGCCAGACACCGTGACGAACTGGGCAAACGACAGCAGCACGTGGGCGAGTGCATGACCGAAGCATGGAACAACTCGACGGAGCCCCGGCCCGATTTCGTCGTGGATCTTATCGACCTGCGGGACAACGAACACAAGCAAGTGGTCGAAAAGATTGCGGCCCTCGACATAGAAGAACAAGGACGAGATGCCCGTGACACGGCGCAGCGTTCGCTCGATTCAGTCGAACGAATGCAGGCCTATGTTCTGGATCGGTTGATGGCGCTGAAGGGGACCTTCGCGCGGCAGCAGCAGGCGGAGACGGAGAAGGCGGCGGAGGAAATGCTGGGAGGGCTGGAGGACCTTGGGCCCGACCCCGACGAAGTGGTGGAGACTTTCCAGAACGAGGTGGAGGCGTTCATCAACGAACAGACGCGGATCATGCACGATCGCCAGATGGTCGCGGATCTGCCGCCCGAGGACTTCAGCGATGAGCAGGAGGCTCGCCTCGAAGCCCTGGCCTTGGACCAGTCGAAGCTGGCCGAGATTCTGTCGGATGCGGTGAACGACTTCACCAACCTCGATCTCCAGGATTTCGGCGACAACACGATGGTCGAGAATTCCAAGAGCATCTTCGAGGAGGCTAAGGAACTGGACAAGACCGCATCCGAAGCCGCCGACATGCGACAGGTGCGGCAGGACGCTTATCGGCTCGAAACCGAGGCCGTGGAGATGGCCGAAGAGATCCTGATCAACTGCGAGGCCACGATGGGGTTCCGCGACGATATCCAGTTCATTGCGGAGATCCCGGAAGACGAGCAGTTGGTTGCCCCCCTGGCCGATCTGCCCTCGGAGTTGGAAGACCTCGTTGGTGATCTGATCACGTCGCAGGAAGAGATGCGGCCGGAAGTGGAGGATATCGGCAGTTACCTCAATTCACTGGACCATACGGCCGGCCCGATCTCCGACGGCACGATCAGCAGCATGAGCGCCAAGGGCAAAACCGGCGATCAGCGGCCCGAGGACAACATCATTCAGGGTCGAAGCGGGGCGGGCCGAAGCGGTATGTCCGATGGACAACTGGTCGAAAACGTGGCCAAGGCGTTGCCGGATAACGAGTATGGGCTCCGCGAGCGCATGTCGAACACCCCGCTGGAGAGTGGCGAGGTCAGGGACGAGGACACCAAAGCCCAGACGGGAGGTACGGGACTGGGCAAGACCACCGACGGCACCACGATGTTCGGTGTGGGCGGCCAGTTGCCACCGAAGGTGCTGGACATGATGAGGGCGACCAAGGATAAACAACTCGAAATCCGTCGTTCGGCCCGGGAGATCGCCCCCAGGCTGGAGTCTCACAACCTCCCGACGGTCGAGCTTGAGGAGGCCATTGCCGCCATGCAGAAGGTCGAGGATGCGCTCGGGCAACGGGATGGTGTCGGTATCCGAACGGCGTATGCCCAGGCCATGGACTCACTGACTCGGTCGCGCAGCGCTGTCGGAAGGCACGTTGTCTTGCAGGGGACTGCCGACGCGGCGCTGGCCCGGCGGCTCGAGGCGATGCGATCCCAGGGTGGATCCCAGTCGTTCAAGGGATATGAACAGATCATCAGCGCCTACTTCGAGGCCTTGGCTCAGCAGGACGCATACGGTGAAGGGAATTCTCGATGAAGGCCAGAGACGCCCAGGGAATGAAACCATCGCAAGGACGGAATCCCAGTTCCAAAGTGGGACATCCCCAGCAGCCGCGATGGTCTGTCCTTCTCCTGGTAACCCTTCTATGCGGTCCCGCCTTGTCTTCTTCAAGTTCCTGGCACGTTCCCGACGCGGTCCTTAAGTTCACAATCGCAGCCGATCCCAACCGAATGCAGGTGCCCAATGTTGATATTCACGGAAAGGAGACCCGTGATGGGAGTTGGTCGGGGGGCTACTATCGAATCGACGGCAAGCTCTACAAGGATGCCATTGCGATGAGGTGTCCGGAGGAAGCAACCTATCGATACGTGGACGGTGCCCGGCGGTTCGTGGCCCTGGTCGGTGTGCGCCAGAACGCCGGCGACGCAGCGTCCATCGTGTTTGAGGTCTTTGCTGACACCAGGAAGCTCTACAGTTCTCCGTCCATGACCAAGTACCAGCCGCCGATAGGAATCGATGTTCGGGTTCCCCCCAGAACCAAGCGGATTCGTCTGGTCACCAGAGGCTCGGACTCCCAGGGACATCATTGGGCTGGCTGGGTCAACGCGGGTTTCTGGACGAGACTGGACGATCCCAGAGTCGGGTATGTCACCCTCCCGGTGCCAGGCTTCGATCCGTCCCAATACGAAGCTGCCGTCTTTACCAGCGATGGAAAGCGGGTCGCCGGGACGCGTCTGGCAGCGCTGCAGGACGGGAAGGTCGATCAGTTGTTCTTCGCGGGTCACGGTTGGCCGACGTACTACGTTTACTGGGTGCCCAAGGATAAGTACAAGTCCGCCACCCAGAATTGGCAGCCCAACGCGGGGCTTGTCCTTGAGACCAGGAAGGTGGCCAAGAGCCGAGGGAAGTCTTGTGAAAACCTGGCCGGGCTGATGAAGGTCTGGGATGAGGCCAACCACGTCGTGGGCCGAGGTTTCGTCAGCGGCATCCATCATGCCTATCCAATCCAGCCGGACCTGATGACGGACGATGATGCAGCCGCCAAGGACGAACTGGCTCTTTACCGATATACCGGTTTCTTCAAGACCGACGAGCCGGGAAAGTACCTCTTTGCCACCGCCTCCCACTGGGGTTCGTACCTGCTCGTCGACGACAAGCCGATCGTGAGTTGGCCGGGGAACCATGGCTATCGCGATGGTGTCCGGGGGCAGAAGCAGGGGGAGGTAACCCTGCAATCCGGGATCCACAAGCTGGAATACCTGAACTACAATCTGTCCGATAGGATGTTTACCCTGGCGGCATGGCAACCGCCCAGAGGCAAGCTCAGTGTGATGACCGAGAGCGATTTCCCCTGCGTACGAGGGTATGCTGTGACCGGTGTGGAGTATGATTCGGCCACCCGGGCCCAAGTCAGTTTCGACTGGAATGTGGTGGACGATTGGCGCCTGGATCGAGACCAGAGCGCGATGATCCGAATGCGGTTCCAGGCGATTCCGGACTTAGCTGTGGAGTCTGCCAAGGGCCCTCAGAACTCTTCCTCACGCGGCTATCGGTGGGTGTTTGACGATGGGGTCACAAGAACGGGCCAGGTTGTCGAACGGGTGTTCTTCGGTCCGAGCCAGCACCGAGTTACCGTGCAGAAGCTTGTCGGCAGCCAGGTCGTGGCAGAAACCACGCGTCCGGTCTATGCGGGGACCTTGTCAGAGAAGATCTGGGTGGATCCGCGCGATCCCAACGTCTTCCGACATGAGATCTCGAAAATCGACTTGAGGCAGGCCCCGGTTGAGGATGTGGTTCGCCTGTATACATTTGGCCAGGACCTGTCGGAGTCGGCCTGGGAGGATGCCACCACCCAGGCCCTGTTGCAGCGAGTGGACGAACTGATGGCCAGAGCCGAGTACCAACCGCTGTGCCTGCAGTTATCGCAGTATCTGGCTTCCGCGCCCGTGCAAGACTACGACCAAGCGGTGACTCTCTGCACGAGGCTTCAGGAAAGAACACACGCTGACAGTCCTATCCGACAGCACACGATGGTGCTGGCCGGCGAACTACTGCTGCGGTGTCTTGGAAGGCCGGATGCGGCTCTGCGGATTTTGAACCAGGCGCGCTGGGAGCCGACACGGGACAAGACCTGGACGATTCGTTTGGGTCTGGCCCGCGCCGAGGCATTGCTCGCTCTGGGACAGATGGATGAACTCGACGAACAGATGCAACAACTGTGCGAAGACCGCAATCCCCAGGACCTGCGACGGGAGGAGATTCGGCGTGCAGGACTGCTGCATCGGGCCCAAGGACTGGCTCGGGACGCGAAGGACGGTGAAACAAACGACGATTTGACGTCGCTGAATATGGCCATGGACAACCTCCAGACCGTTCTGTATGAGGATCCCGCGCAGCTCCTATTACCCGGTCTGAACCTCATCCGACTCGATGTCCTTCTAGCCAGGCGTGAATACGGAATCGCTCACCACTTGGCGGAGCGATTGCTCAAGCTGGATCTAAGCCCGTATGATCGCGCCCAGGTGCTGCTGCGCCACATGAACGCGCTGTGCGGGATGGGCAGCCTAGACCGAGCCAGGGGAATCCTCCAAGAGCTCACGCAAGCCTATCCAGGCTCTGAAGAAGTCTCGCGAGCAAAGGCGACACTGATCCAGGCTGTAATTGACAGACGCCCTCGATGAGGCCCAACCGTGAAATGACACACTCGTGCTCCCTTACAAAACTTTTCTTTAAGCCGTTGGACTCTCTTGCCGGTCCGGTGATAGGCGTGTTCGTTGTGTTTGCTGAGGACAATGTACTTGTAGCGAAAGGGCCTGTGTTCGTTGTTTTCGGACACAGGCCCACATTGAATCTCAGACCGATAGGCACTATCGGGCGTCGCTTACGGCATGACCATGCCCAAAAGCTCGACTTCCGCGATCTGCATGAGCGTTTCATTGACGCCGCGGAGCGTCGGGAACACGATCTCATAGTACTGATAGGCCGTGGTGTTCTCGAAATCGATCGGCGTGGTGGTCTTGGTGAAACGAGGCCACTCGGTAACGCCCGCGAAATCGACGATGTTCCCCTCGGCGATCAGCGTATACGGCCCGTCGATACTCGTGTTGGATCCGGAAACCCTGAATGAACTCGGGTCCCGTGTGGGCACATCGTTGGCCGTGGTGAAGGTCAGTCCCGTCGCAATCGTCGAACCAAGCAACGGCGCGACCCGGAGCCCGGTCACCATAGAGCCACCTTTGCGGTGCAGATACTTCGTGTTGACGTTGTCGTCGATCGCCAGGGCCGGATATTCGGCGGTAGGCCAGTCACTATCGTTCGGGACGCCCTGCACGGTGTCACCGGCCCCGGTGACATCGGGCGAAGCG
>CAZTGH010000073.1:0-17399 GCA_964612985.1 uncultured Pirellulales bacterium | reverse complement strand
TCGACAAGATCGGGCGGACGCTTGCGCCCATACTGGTCCGTCGGACGAAGAAGGAAGTTCTGAAACAACTGCCCGAGCGGCTGGACAAGAACTACCTCGTGCCGATGACCACCCAGCAGATGGCGCACCACGAGGAGAATCGCGAGATCGTGGGCAAGGTGGTGTCCAAGTGGCGTCGACTCGGGTTCCTGCCGGAGGCGGACCAGCGGCGCTTGATGATTGCGCTGCAGAACATGCGGATGAGCTGCAACAGCACGTACCTGCTCGATCGCCAGACCGATTACGGGGTCAAGGCCGATGAGATGGTGGCGGTTCTACGCGAGACCTTCGAGCGTCCGCACGACAAGGCGGTGGTGTTCAGTCAATGGCTGGGTACGCACGAGATCCTGCTGGACCGCCTGCGGTCGGCGGGCCTGGGCTACGTGTTGTTCCACGGACGGGTCGCCTCGAAGAACCGTCGCGCGCTGATCGAGCAGTTTCGAGACGATCCGGATTGCCGCGTGTTCCTCTCGACCGACGCGGGCGGGGTGGGTCTGAATCTCCAGAACGCGGCGACGGTGGTCAACATGGACCTGCCTTGGAACCCGGCGGTGCTCGACCAGCGGATCGGGCGGGTGCATCGGCTGGGACAGCACCGACCGGTACGCGTGGTGAACTTCGTCTCGCAAGGCACCATCGAGCAGGGCATGCTGTCGGTGCTTTCGTTCAAGCAGGCGATGTTCGCAGGGGTGCTGGACGGCGGCCGTCCGGAGGTTTCGCTGGGCGGCACGCGTCTGAAGCGCTTCATGGATTCGGTCGACGAGGTGACGGGGAGCATTCCGCCGGCTATGCCCCGCGAGGAGGGCGGCGCTCGTGAGGCGGAAGGTGGGGAGGAGGCCCAGGGACCGGTGGACGTTTCCGCTCCGGCGTCGGCGCAATGGGAAAGCCTGCTGTCGGCGGGAGCGGCGTTCTTGACCCAGCTCAGTTCGGCCCTCTGTGCCGACGGCAAGGGGCCGGTCGAGGTCGGGGCCGGCGTGCGGATCGAAACGGACGAGAGGAGCGGTCAGCGCCACGTGAAGCTGCCGGTGCCCTCGAAGAAAGCGCTGACCGACATTGCGGGCCTGCTCGCCCAGTTGGCGGAGAGATTGTGACAGTATAGAAACGCGCGACGGACGGGCCCGTCCTGTCGGTGCGGGCCCGTCCATTTTGGTCCTTGTGTATCCGGTTCACTGCACCGGCCTACAGGTCGAAGGGGGAGATGTAGTCGCCCAGGCGCCCCTGGAGGGCTTCGAGGCGCTGACGCTGGGCGGTCGTCTCTTCGGCCATCGCGGCGGGCGCGTCGTGGACGGTGGCGTAGATCTTCTCCATGCGATGGAGCTTATCCAGCAGTTCGGGAATGCGAATGGTGAACTGGCTGATGTAATCCTGTCGGGTGTATCCCTTTTTCAGGACGTCCTGGAAGAGTCTCTTGAGGTCTTCGTAGGTGGGGATCAGGCCGTAGCCGGCGTCGAGGGCTTCGACGTCGCCATGAACGCGCAGCTCCATCCACTTGACCCAGATGGCCTTGTCGAGCATGCCGTTGAGGTATTTGCCGTCCTTCTTGAGGAAGTAGTTGGTTCCGAAGACTTTGGGCCGCTCGATGTCCTTCGCGAAGTCCAGGTTGTTCCGGATGTATTTGCCGACGGACATGGAAAGGAAGTCCATGTTGCTCATGACGTTCCACTTGCGCTGGCCTTCGGTGCCGAGGGTGGCGGCGGTGGTTTCCGATTCGAGCATGGCGCCCATGGTGCAGATGCCGTGCTGCCAGCTATAGGCCTCGCGGACGGGGACGCTGGTGTCGCTGTCGCGTCCGCCATAGATGATGCCGCCGACGGGCAGGCCGTTGGGATTGTCCCAGTCGGGGTCCTTGTTTTCCAGATCACTCATCCGCACCGTGTAGCGGGCGTTCTTGTGGCTGGGCGTGGTGTCCTTGCCGTCGGGGCCCTTCATGCCCTTGGTCCACTGGGTGCTGACGTGGTTCATTCCGCTATCGGGGATCTCCTCGCCCATGCCGAGCCAGTAGGGCTGGCCGTCTTTGACGAGGACGTTGCCGAAGATGACTTCGCCGGGCCTGTGGAGGACATCCCAGATGACCGGGTCGCCTTCGGCGTTGACATCCTGGATGATGCCGAAGATGCCGGCCTCGACGTTGGCGGCGCGGAACTGTCCGTCGATGACGCGGAAGTAGGCGAGGTCGTCGCCGACGATGTTTTCGCCCGGGATCATGGCGGTGGAGGTCTTTCCGCATGCGGAGGGATAGGCGCCGCAGAGATAGGTCTTGCGGCCGGCGGGACCGTTGGCGCGCATGATGAACATGTGCTCGGCGAGCCAGCCTTCGGCGTCGGCCTTGCGGATGGCCAGTCGCAGGGAGAGTTTCTTGAGGCCGACGGTGTTTCCGGCGTACTGCGTATTGACCGAGTATACGGTGTTGCGGGTGTAGTCCATGTATACGCGATTCAGTTCGTAGTTCTTGCAGGTCATGCGCTCGTCGACTTCGCCGGTGCAATGACGGTACCTGAAGAACTCGAAATTGGGATTCTTGCTCTGTCGCTTGAATTCCTCATAACCCGGGCGATAGAGCATGTCTTCGCTGTGGACGACGTAGGCCGAGTCGGTGATCTGGAGGCAGGGGATGGCGAAGACGGAATCGACGGAACCGAGGCAGAAGAACCGCACGAGCATGGTTCGGCCTTCATAGGCGCCGCGCTGGAGGTCTTCGAGTTCCGCGAGCCCTTCGTCTCGCCCGACCTGCTCGAGTTTCGGATCGAGATTCTCGTCGTGGGGCACGAGGTACTTGGTCACGTCCTTGCGGCGGGCCTGGTCGTAGTAGCTGTCGAAGTGGGCGGTATGGCCCTCGATCTTGAGGGGGAGTTCTTCCTTGTTGTCGATGGCCAACTGGCGGCAATAGGCGGCGTCCTCGGGGGCGTCGCTTCCGACCCAGACCTTATCCGGATTGCACAGTTCGACGGCATAGGCGACGAAGGCGTTGACCTCTTCATTGTTCAAGGCGTCGAGTTTCTGGAAGCTGGCTTCATCCATTTTGCTCTTCAGAACCGATTTTGTGTCCATCTATTCTCCTTTCGCGTGCCTAAAAAAAGCCGCAGCTCAAGAGGCATCCTGGGCCACGGCTTCAACGTTCCGTACACCTGCGAACGGGGGACCGGCCCGTTTGCGTGACTTTTCTGTTGTTTCGAGAGGGGCACCGGCACCTTCACGGCGCACCGTTCACTCAGTGGAATCTATACAGTTGGAGCCTACCCGGCTGAGCGAACCCCATCAGGATAGTGGCTGCAACGGGGTTGTCAATGAGTTTTTTCGGGAATTGCGACATATCGTCGGACCTGATTTGCCGGCAAAATCGCTTCAGAGGCAAAAGACCGGGGGGATCGAGTACGGAGGATTCGGGGGGAGAACGTGCGGAGCCTCTCGCTCTGCGCGGCGCGACCTGGGCCATTGGCGGTTCTTCGGCAGGCTCCGTTCGACCTCGCTTTGGGCAAGCTTGGGGCTGTCGCCCGGATGCTTCGAGGGCTGGGGAGTCCCAGGGGCGGAGATCGGCGGCGACAAAGTCCCTGCAGGGCTGGAAAAGGCAGTTGACAGTGGCTTGGGGCGGGCCCACAATAGGCGTCACGTATGGCCAGGGACAAGGGACAGGTGTTCTGGTTCTTGCAGTCGATCTTCGGATCGTCGTTTCGAGGAAAAGGATTGTCCTGTCGCGTAGTTTGGAATCAGTGAACGGGAGGCAAGATATGGCGTCAACCGACGGCGGCAGTGCCGCGACCCAGCCGCAGCAGCCGATGATGCACATGAATCCGCGGATCGAGAAGGATCGGCAGATGATTCTCGATGCGAAGGCGAAGGGGCGCGGACCGCTTCTCAAGGTGTTCATGAAGCTCTCGGGTCCCGGCTGGCTCCAGAGCGGCATCACGCTGGGCGGCGGCTCGCTGTCGTCGAGTCTGTACCTGGGGGTGCTGGTGGGGTTCAGCTTCATGTGGCTCCAACCGCTGGCGATGATCCTGGGCGTGATCATGCTCAGCGCGATTGCCTACGTGACGCTATCGACGGGCGAGCGTCCTCTGCGGGGGATCAATCAGCACGTCAGTCCGATTCTGGGCTGGGGCTGGCTGCTGGCGTCGATGATGGCGAACCTGGTGTGGTCGCTGCCGCAGTTCGCTCTGGGGACGGCGGCCATCCGGCAGAACCTGCTACCCGGGGTGATCGGGCCGGAATCGGGCATGACGGACATGCAAGGCAAGATGATTGCGGGGGCCGCCTTCCTCGTGATCGCGCTGACCGCGACGTTTACCTACAGTGCCGGCGGCAAAGGGGTCAAGGTGTTCGAAGTCCTCATCAAGGGCATCGTCAGTCTGATCGTGTTTTGCTTCATCGGCGTGGTGGTCAAGCTGAGCCTCGACGGCAAGCTCAACTGGAGCGAAGTGGGCAGCGGCCTGGTTCCCGATCTGAGCCTGTTCATGAAGCCGACCGACGAGATCATGCCGCACATTCAGAGGGTTGCGGGGCAGTTCCAGTCCTTCTGGACGAACATGATCGTCGGGCAGCAGCGGGACGTGATGATCAGCGCGGCGGCAACGGCGGTCGGGATCAACATGACGTTCCTGCTGCCTTATTCGATGCTTCGCAAGGGCTGGGACAAGGACTTCCGCGGGCTGGCGATTTTCGATCTGTCCACGGGGCTTTTCATTCCGTTCATCCTGGCGACCGGCTGCGTGGTCATTGCCTCGAGCAGCCAGTTCCATGCCGAACCGGCGCAGGGCTTCGTGGCGGCCGGACCGGGGGGCGAGGTGACGGGCGAGCCGGCGCCGAATCTGGTTGGGGGCTACAAAGGGCTGTTGCGGGACCGTCTGCGGTATGAGATCGGCGAGGAGGCGTTCAACGCGCTGACGCCCGAGCAGGTGGTGGAAATGACCGAGAATCTGCCCTGGGCGGACAAGCGGATGGCGGCGATCCTGGTCAAGCGGGATGCGTTCAATCTGGCCGAGACGCTGGCGCCGCTGATCGGCACGAAGTGGGCGCAGTACGTCTTCGGGATCGGTGTGATCGGCATGGCGCTCAGTGCGGCGACGATGCTGATGACGATCAACGGGCTGTGCTTCTGCGAATTGCTGAACCTTCCGGCGCGGGGCTGGCCGCAGCGGTTGGGCAGTCTGATGGTCTGTGTCGGAGCGCTGGGACCGTTCTTCTGGACCGATGCGGCGCCCTATCTGGCGGTACCGACGTCGGTGTTCGCCATGGTGCTGCTGCCGATTGCGTATTTCGCGTTCTTCTTCCTGATGAACCAGGAGAGCTATCTGGGCAGATACCGTCCGAAGGGGGGCAAGCGCGTGCTGTGGAATGTGCTGATGGCCCTGGCGGCGGGCGCCGCTGCGTTCGGCAGCGTCTGGAGTCTGTGGTCGAGGCTGCAATGGATGGGAATCATCCTGCTGGTGACCTTCATCGTGCTGGTGATCGTCGTACACTTCGCCCGGCCAGGGCGGAAGACGTCGGTAGCAGCGTGATCGACAAAGGGTGGCTGGTGATGCGAGCCCGGGGGATGCTGTCTCCGGGCTCGGCGGCAGGTCGTCAATAGGGGGCGGCGGGAACCATCTTCGCTTCGAGCTTGCCCTGCGAGATGCTGAAGTCCGTGAGTCGCACCCACTTATCATCGATCTCGAAGATGGGTTCGAACGATTCGCCGGCCAGGAGCGATCCGGCGATCTTGGTGCGAATGTCGTCGGTATCGACGGGGACGGTTTCAAGCCTTTCCTGATACTGTTTCCTGGCGACCATTTTGGCCAGGGGGGTGATATTCATGGCACCGACTTTGACTTTGTCGACGTTGAGATTGAGACGACCGGCGTCGTCGAGTAGCGGCTTAAGTTCGACGGTGATCACGAGATCGGCCGTTTCGATGTTGGCGGTGCCCATCAGGACGATGCGGCCGGGCTGGAAGAGGATTTCGGGGGCCGAGAAGACGACGCCGCCCGTCTGCCGGGGCCAGCGGAACTGAGCAATCGCGTCGTTGAGGGCCTGATCGGACACCATCAGATCGAAGGGCTGCTGGCTCTGGGCTCCATTATAGAGTTGGGGACCGAGATCGTGGGAAAGATAGGGATGCACGCGCTCGGGGTCGGAGCCGGTGAGGCTCTGGATCGCGGGGCGGTAGTGGACCGGTTTGTAGAGCAGCAGGGCGATCACCACGACGGCGACCGTGGCGTCGATCAGGAGCCAGTAGAAGATCTTCTTGCGTCTTGATCTCTTCTTTTTCTGTTTTGGTACGCCGGAAGCGGCTGAAGGCGTTCCCGCGTCGATCTTTTCGTTCGGCAGCGTCATCTTTGTGCGATCCTGTGAAACCATCCGATGGTGACCATCCCCTGGGGCCGCACATCCCACGTCTGTCGACCCAAAGATCGTATCGCTCTGTGTCAGAATACTGCGGAAAGGGGGAAATAGTTTCCCACAAATGGGCCTGCCCGCCGAATTCTGTCTTGCTGGATCATGCTGGTGTGATTATAGTGAATCGCACGTTGATGAAAAAGAGTTTTGTTGGCGGGTTCACATCCGCTCCGGCACCCGCATGGTGCGTGCACGGATCGAGAGTCGCTTCGGGGCAGGGGATGTCGGCCGTTGGGAAATTTGGAAAGAAAGGTTTTTGGAACTATGTCGAGCCACTTTGCGGATCGGTTGTGCGAAGCTGTGCAGACGAAGAAGACGTCGCTGATCGTCGGGTTGGACCCGGTGTACAGCCGCCTTCCGGCAGCGATCACGAGCCACCGTCAGATGAATGACGAATACGATGCGGCCGCGGCCGTGGACGCGATCTTCGATTTCTGCACGCAGACGTTGCGGATCGTGGCGCCGATGGTTCCGGCGATCAAGATCAACGTGGCGTTTTTCGAGAAGTATCTCTGGGAAGGTCTGGAGACGTACTATGCGCTGATCAACGAAGCGAACGATCTGGGTCTGGAGATCATCGGCGACGTCAAGCGGAGCGACGTGGGACACACGGCGGAGATGTACGCTTCGGCGCACTTGCAGAATCCGGAGCTGTCCGGTCTGGAGGACACGCTGGCGCCGGATGCGATCACGGTCAACGGGTATCCCGGGGTGGACGGGATCGAGCCGTTCGCGCAGATGGCCGATGCACAAGGCAAGGGTGTCTTCGTGCTGGTTCGCACGAGCAACGCGTCGGGCGCGGCCTTGCAGGATTTCCGGGATGCCGAGGGGCAGGCGTTGTACGAGAAGATGGCGGAGATCGTCAACGAGATCGCGAATCAGGCGGGGCGCGTGGGCAGTTGCGGCTACAGCAATATCGGCATGGTCGTCGGGGGCACGGCTCCCGAGGTGGCCGCGGCGCTGCGGACGAAGTACGACACGATCTGGTTCCTGGTCCCCGGCTACGGTTCGCAGGGGGCGACGGCGGCCGATTGTCTTCGGTTCTGCAAGGCGGACGGGACGGGGGCTCTGATCAACGCCTCGCGATCGATCATCTATGCGTATGAAAGGCCGCAATACCGCGACCAGTTCGGCGACGACTGGAAGAAGTGCATCGAGCAGGCGGTGATCGACGCAAAGGTCGAGCTGGCCACGGCGATGCAGACGAAGCTGTAGTTGGATTGGATCGTCGGGATCGAGGGGTGGACGACGGCCTTTGTCTTTGCCGGGAACGGCGCATGCGAAAGGGTGTCTCTACGACGAGCGATGCTTCGTATCCGTTGCGGTCCGGCGCCGAGGCGATGTTCGACCGGATCGCGCCGACGTACGATCTTCTGAATCATCTGCTTTCTCTCGGGTTCGATTTCTCCTGGCGGCGCAAGGCGGCGCGGTTTCTGGCGAGGCATGAGGCGGTTCGCGTCGTCGATCTGGCGACGGGCACGGGCGATCTGCTGATCGCACTGCTGCGCGAATATCCTGACATCGCAGGCGCCGTCGGTCTGGACTGTTCCGAGGCGATGCTGGAGGTCGCTCGGGGAAAGATCGAGAGGCTCGGTTTGTCGGAGCGGGCGAGCTTCGCGCAGGACGATGCGACGAGAACGTCGCTGGCGGACGAGAGTTTCGACGCAGCGACGATGGGGTTCGGGATTCGCAATACGCCGGATGCGCAGGCCACGCTCCGTGAAATCCACCGGCTGCTGCGACCGGGGGGAACGGCGGTGATTCTCGAATTCTCCCTGCCGGCCAATCGTGCAGTGCGTTGGGGATATCTCGCGTATCTGCGTTTTGTCGTGCCGCTGGTTGGTGCGGTGGTGTCGAGGGACCGGTCGGCGTATCGATATCTGAACCAATCCATCGAGGCCTTTCACGGTCCGGCGGCGTTTTGCGCGATGATGGAGCAGGCGGGCTTTCGCGATGTATCCGCTGCGCCGTTGACGGCGGGCGTCGCCTCGATCTACCAAGGCTCGAAAGCGGGGCGGAAGGCGTGACGTATGAAGGCATCGGATCTGGCAGACAAGAGAGTGCTGGTGATGGGGCTGGGGCGTTTCGGCGGGGGCGTCGACGTGGCGCGGTTTGCGGCGGGCGCCGGGGCGCGGGTTCTCGTCACCGACCTGGCGAACGAAGAGCAACTGGCCGATTCGATCGGTCAACTGGCGTCGTGCGGGGGTATCGAGTTCAGGCTGGGGTTGCACGATCCGCATGATTTTGCCTCGGCGGATGTCGTCGTCGCGAATCCTGCGGTCAAGCCCGACAATCGGTTCCTGGAGGTGGCTCGACAGCACGGCAGGACGGTGACCTCGCAAGTGGGATTGTTCTTCCAGCTATGCCCGGCCCGCATCGTCGGGATCACCGGCGCCAACGGCAAGAGCACGACGTCTGCGCTGACCGCCCATCTGCTTGGCCATGCCCAGATCGACCGGCCTTATGACCACGTCTGGCTCAGCGGCAATATCGGGGACCAGCCGCTGTTGACGATTCTCGAACGCATCGCGCCGAACGATATCGTCGTGCTGGAGCTGTCGAGTTTCCAGGTGGAGCAGTTGGCGGAAGTGCGCCAGGCGCCGCAGATCGCGCTGCTGACGAATCTGACGCCGAACCATCTGGATCGCTATGGCACCTTCGAGGCCTACTGCACCGCGAAGGAGGGGCTGTTCCGCTTCCAGCGGGCGGAGGGGGATGAGCCGGCGATTTCCATCTTCAACGTCGAGGATGAGGTTGGTATGCGCTGGTTCGAGCGATATCAGAGGCAGAAGGGACGCATTTGCCTTGCGTATTCGACCGAGGATGTGCCGCCTGCGTTTCGCAAGGCGTATCGGCTTCCGGGACGCGCGTATCTGTCGAATCTGGCGGGCGCGATGACGATCGCGAGGAGTGTGGGGGTCCGCGACGATTCGATCGCGGCGGCGCTTCCCGACTTCAAGGCTCTGCCACACCGACTGGAACTGGTGGCCGAGCGGGACGGGGTGGCCTGGTACAACGACTCGAAGGCGACGACGCCGCTGAGCGGCATCGTGGCGCTGGATGCCTTCGAGCGTCCGGAGATCGTGATTGCGGGCGGGTACGACAAGCACCTGCCGTTCGATGCGTTCGGGCGGAAGATTGCGGAGAAGGCCAAAGCGGCGATTCTCGTTGGGCAGACGGCGGAGCAGATCGCCCGTGCGATCGAGGCAGGATTGGATGGGAACGCTCAGACACGCGTCGAACGGGCCGAATCGCTGGAGCAGGCGGTCCAGAGGGCCTACCAGTTGGCCTGCCCGGGCGATGTCGTGCTGCTGAGTCCCGCCTGTGCCAGCTACGACATGTTCGAGAACTACCAGCAGCGGGGCAACCGGTTCGCCGAGCTGGTCCGACAGTTATAGGAAGTTCGCGGTCGGCACGGCGATTCTGCGGCAAAAAACCTCTCCTTTCCAATCGCATTTTTCGGCCGGGAACGAATACATCGTTTCCGGCAGTGAAGCGGCGTACCGTTTTCTCGGCAACACCGCGTTAAGTCGGCATCTTCCGCGGCCGATGGCTCCTGTAGAAGGAACCGTAAGCATCTGGAGATGATTATCGAGGACACACCGACATGAACGCGAGTGAACGACGCATTGAGGAACGGCTACACTATCATTGGCCCATCTGGTTTGCCGAGGATATTAACGGCGAATTATCCCAGGGACAAATGTCGGACATTTCGAGTCGTGCCGCTGCGTTCACTTGCTATGCGGGTTATCAGTGCCCCTATCCGGGTCAGCAGGTTTCGGCCCGTTTCAGCGTTCCCCGTTATGGCGAGGACGGCTCGTTCGACATGGTCGACTTCGTGCGTTTCGGTCACGTCTGCCGCGTCGATGAGGTCAACAGCGCGCTGCGCCGCATCGCGATGCAGTTTGCCGAACCGCTGCCGTTTCGCCCGGGCGAGCAAGAGACCCGCTTCGAGGCCGATTTCAGCGAGGAATCGGAGCCTCTGATGGTCTGACACGACGGTTTCGTCGGCGCTGCCTCACACCTGGGAGTAGCTCGTCGGTCGCAGGATGATGTCGGTGATGTTCGAGACGGTATCCCTGTATTGCGGGTCCTGACTGAGCGTTCGCCAGTCGGGGTGATCGCGGAACACCTGCCAGCGTTTGTCGCGATCCGCCATGTCCTCGAAGGCCAGCATGTAGGTCAGGTTGGGCTGCTGGGGACCGATGAGCGTTTGACCGAAGAACACCGGATTGAGCCCGGTTTTTTTGAAGATGGCGATTTCCCCGCCTTCATTGAACATCTCAATCTTCTTCCTGGCGGCTTTGATGCTGTGGCTTTCGTAGATGCGCATTTCGAAGATGCGCTTCCGGAACGTGGGCACCTCGATGGCGGGCATATGGGTGAAGGCGGCCATGAGGGAACTTTCATAGCGGATGTAACCTGGCGCGGAGATGTCGGCATCGAGGAATTCGGCGCCCTTGGCGTGCAGTTCTTCGTCGGCCAGGAGCCTGGAGGAGGCGTCCAGCACGGATTGCATCGAGGGGTGGACGAGCAGGACGTAGAGGGTGGGCTGGTTGGGTCCGTACATCGGCTCGAAGACGCCGACGGGTTTGATCCCGATGCGATTCATGGCGGCGATGCCGACTTCGCGCAGGAAGCTGCCGACACGGCCCTTGTTGGATCCGGAACGGAGGTGATACTGCCTCAGTTCGAAGAACTGACGCGGGGATGAGGGCGCCTGGGTGTCGGACTGCGCTCTCGTTTGTGTGGCGACCGCTGCGGCCAGACCCGTGGCCAGGAAGTTCCGCCTGTTCATTTCATCCGTCTCCTTTGCCAGCGTATTCGTGCGAGGATGCGATCATCCCGATGCTGCTACGCTACTGCTTTGCTTCTGCTGCGTCAACGATTGACGGATCACTGCGTGCCGGGTACCGCCGCGAAACACAGGGGATAGCCTTTTCGCTGCCAGATTTCCATTCGACTTCGCTCAGGACAAGCTCTCGATTTCGCTTCGGTCCAGTCGGAATGACAATGCGCACGCCCGACGCGAATGCCACCGTATTCCGACCGCACTCGCGTCGCGTGCCTGCCGGCGCAGAGAAACAGGGCGGAGAACGGGGGTGCGCTCTCCGCCCTGAAGGCTGGCTCGAAAGATGCTGTGGTCTTGGCTATTTTTTCTGGGGCTGTGGGATTCTCGACGGGAGGCTTTCGCAGACGTCGGCGATCACCTTCCTGACCTGCTTCTCCTGATCGGGGCTGAGGGCGTTTCCGGCGACACCGCCGACGACGCCGCCGGCGACACCGCCGATGACGCGGTCGCTGGTATCGCCGCCAGCCAGGACGGCGCCTGCGGCGGCGCCTGCGGCGGCGCCGACGAAGGTGGCCAGACCCTTACCGGTGCTGCCCGATCCGGTGCCGATCCAGAGGATCGAGGCGTCCTCGACGTCCAGCAGCTTGGCGGTCATCTCCATCTTGTCCTTGTACTTGGGGATGTTGATGACCATGACCGCGGGCACGTTGAGGATCCGTCCGGCGCGGGCGGCGTCTTCGTTGGTCGTCATTTCGGAGGCCTGGAATTCCTGCTCCTTGAGCAGAGCTTTGACGGCCTGTCGCTCGACGACGTTGTATCCGCGCTTCATCAACTCCATGACGAACATGTCGCTGATCTGGTTCTTGACCACATCGCCATAGACGCGACCGGTGACTTCGACGATCGCCACCTTGTTGAGGCTGGAGAAGTCATAGCCGGCCATGGCGTAGCTTTCGCCCTGGCTCGAGCCGCACCCGGCCACCAACAATGCGCCCATCAATACGAATAACGCTCCAACTCTCATCGCTTTTACCTCCAGTGTAGGGACCATGATTTATCCAAACGTTCGAACGAACCATCTAACCCGATGGACGACGCATTGTCAACTGCTTCGCCAGCATGGCGATACGCACGTCGGGCACTGCCTGTGAGAATAAAGGCAGTTCGGAGGCAGGGGGATACGGAAGAACCCTGCCGAAGGTGCAGGAATCGGAAGATTTCCGATAGGACACGAGAGGGTCGGACTATGTCGGCGGATCGATCGTGCCGGCGTAGTCGGGCTGCTTGTCGGGGCGGTTGGGCCACTTGAGGACGTCGAACACGTATTCGCTGGCCTGGCGGATCATGACGCTGGGCATACAGGGACACATTTCGAACGATCCGATGATTTCATGGTCGTAGCGATCCAGGGCGGCCAGAAGATAGTCCCAGTGTTTGCGGGGGATTCCGCCATGCAGGCCGGGGGGTTCGTGGTCGTCGGTCTGGCCGTAATTGTCGGTCAGGTGCAGGTGGGTGACCCGGGGAGCCAGCTCGTCGACATATTGCTGGAATGAGTGCTCGGGATCGATGTTGGCGACGCCCGTGTCGAGACAATAGCGGACGGAATCGAAACGGCTGCCTACATGCAGCATGGCGGGCAGGGGGCCGGTCTCCAGGCAGAGCGTCACACCGTTGGCATCGGCCATGCGGACCACCTCGGCGGCGAAGTTCGTCCCGTTGAGCGGGGCGCCGTCGGGGATGCCGAGACTGCGCGGTTCGGTCACGATGTTGGCGCCGAGCAGGGTGGCGCACTGGACCTGCTCTTCCCACTGCTCCAGGGTGGGGTTGTCGGTGCGCGAGCGCATGGAAACGAGCATGCCCTCGGTGGCTGCCTGGAGTCGGGGCCAGTTCCGTTTCTTGTAGCGGCATTCGTTCTGTCCGCGGATGTTGGGCCACAGTTCGATGCCGAAGCCGAGCGAGCGCAAGTACTCGCACTCCTGCTCGAAAGACAGCGGATGCTCTCGCCACCAGAATACCATCGTGGAAACTACATATTTGATTTGCATGATGCCTTTCCATCTCTCCGAGGAAAAAAACTCACGTTTGGCAAGAGTTATTATCGAACGATTTGGCGGGCAGGTTGAACGTTTCTGTGAGATTCCGGCGCGCTTGTGCGGGTCGCGCGCCGGGATGGCACAAAGGGCTGCGGCGGTCGGCGATGGCGTCCTATAAACCGCGTTGGTGCTGCCCTGATGAGACAGGCGGCACGCAGGGTGCACGCCATTGGACAGGCCGGCTCAGTCAAAGGCTCATTCGGTAGCGGAAAAAGCTCGAACGAGGCGGGGGTGGAGGGGGTAGGAACCAAAAAGCCTTGGACGGGCCATGCAGCGCGACTATAATGGCCGAAACGTCTAACTACGGAGATTTGCCTATGTCTGAAACGAGTCAGTCCAGCGGCGGCGGCGCCGAGAAGAGTTTCGAGGAGAAGGTGAGCGAGGTCATCGAGATGGTCCGTCCTGCTTTGCAGGGCCACGGCGGCGACGTCCAACTCGTGGGCATCAACGACGACAAGACCGTCAAGGTTCGCCTGCAGGGCGCCTGCCAGGGCTGCCCCGGTGCGGCGATGACCATGAAGATGGGTATCGAACGCATCCTGAAGGAGAAGGTGCCCGACGTCAAAGAGGTCGTTGCCGTCGCGTAGTGCGGCGGCGGTGATATCCCGCGAGACGCGCGGGATTTCCTTCGGTCACGGAATCCGTCTTACGATGTTTCCAGCAGCGCTCGGATGCGGGGGCGGTCGGGATTTTCTACCACGCCTTTTTCGGTGATGATGGCGGTGATGTTCCGGGCGTCGGTGACGTCGAAGGCAGGGTTGTAGACGGCGACGCCTTCGGGGGCGGTGGGGGTGCCAGCGAAGCGAGTCACTTCATCCGAACCCCTCTGTTCGATGGGGATTTCGGCTCCGGTGGCGATGCTCAGATCGAAGGTGCTGGAGGGGGCGGCGATGTAGAACGGGATTCCGTGCTGTTTTGCCAGCAGGCTCACACTGTAGGTTCCAATCTTGTTGGCGGCGTCGCCATTGGCGGCGATTCGGTCGGCGCCGGTGATCACCAGGTCGATTTTTCCTTCCTTCATCAACCATCCCGCCATATTGTCGCAAATCACGGTCACGTCGATGCCCGCCTGCTGGAGCTCCCAGGCGGTCAGGCGGGCGCCCTGGAGGAGGGGTCTGGTTTCGTCGGCGTAGACCTGGAACGAGCGGCCCTTCTTATGGGCTTCGAACATCGGCGACAGCGCGGTCCCCTGTCCGGCGGTGGCGAGGGCTCCGGCGTTGCAGTGGGTCAGTATGCCGGCGCCTTCGAGGATGAACGGCTCGCCATGTCGGCCGATCGCGCGGCACATTTCGATATCTTCCTCACGGATGACGTTGGCCTCGGCGAGGATCGCCTCGCAGAGCCCTCCCAGTGTGATCTGGGGGTGCTCACATACTCTCTGGGCCTTGCGGCGGATGCGATCGAGGGCCCAGAAGAGATTGACAGCGGTGGGTCGGGAGGTCGCCAGGTAGTCGCAGGCTTCGACGATGGCTCGGAGGCCATCGACGGTGGTGGCGCCGGCGTCGAGTTGCTGGAGGGCGAGAACGGGCCCATAGGCGGCGGCGACGCCAATGGCGGGGGCGCCGCGGACGGCCAGGGTGCGGATGGCCTCATGAAGCTGCCTGGTGTCGCGGACCAGGAGTGTGACGTATTCGGCGGGCAGACGGCGCTGGTCGATCAGTTCGAGCAGGCCATCGGGGCCATCCATCCATTTGACTGTTTGTGCGATCGTAAGACTCTCTCCTTGACAGGGCAGGGCGGGCGCGGATTATCGGTCGACGCGGGCGCTGCCGCCTTTCATGACTTTCTCGACTTCGCTGAGGCTGGCGGTGGTGGTATCGCCCGGCGTGGTCATCGCGAGCGCGCCGTGGGCGGCGCCGTAGTTGACGGCCTGCTCGGGGGTCTTGCCTTCCATCAGCCCATAGATCAGGCCGGAGGCGAAGCTGTCGCCTCCGCCGACGCGGTCGTAGATCTCCAGGTCTTCGCGGAGGATCGCGTCGTGGAACTTCCCGTCCATGTAGAGGACGGCGCCCCAGTCGTTGATCGAGGCGGTTTTGGCGTTGCGGAGCGTGGTGGCGACCGCTTTGAAATTCGGGAATTCCTGGACCGCCGATTCGATCATCTTCTTGAAGTTTGTCGGGTCGAGCTTGGAAAAGCTCCTGTCGAGCCCTTTGACCTCGAATCCGAGGGCGGCAGTGAAATCCTCTTCGTTGCCGATCATGACGTCCACGTGCGAGGCGATGGCGCGATTGACCTCTCGGGCCTTCTGCTGACCACCGATGTCCTTCCAGAGCGAATTGCGGAAGTTCAGGTCGTAGGAGACGATGGTGCCGTACTTCTTGGCGGTGGTGACCGCTTCGAGGATGACGTCGCGCGTGGTTTCTGAGAGGCCTGCGAAGATGCCTCCGGTGTGGAACCAGCGGATGCCGTCACGGCCAAAGATCGCGTCCCAGTCGATATCGCCCGCTCTCAGTTGCGAGGCGGCGCTGTGGGCGCGGTCGCTGCAGCCGACGGCGGCGCGGACTCCGAAGCCACGTTCGGTGAAGTTGAGGCCCACGCGGACCTTGCGGCCGATCCCGTCGTAGGGGACCCAGCGGATGTACTCGGTGCTGACACCGCCCTGATAGATGAGGTCTTCGAGCAGGCGGCCGACGGGGTTGTCCACGCTGGCGGTGACCACGGCGGCGCGTTTGCCGAAGCAGCGTTTGAGGCCTCGGGCGACGTTGTATTCGCCTCCGCCTTCCCACACGCGAAAGTGGCGCGTGGTGTGGATGCGCTCCTCGCCCGGGTCGAGGCGGATCATGATCTCGCCCAGCGAGAGGATGTCGTACTTGCATGCCGATGCGGGCTTCAGTTCGATAACTGCCATAGCGTCTCCAAATCGATAATTTCCGATTTACGATTTGGCTTCTCAAGTCCGACGTGGTTTAGCGAAACGGCGTCAAGGCAACCCCAAATCGTAATTCATAAATCGCAATTCACAAATTGTAGATTTTTCCTTCGCGGTAGTCCTGCCACGCGGGTTCGAAGGCCTTGCGCTCGGTCGGGACCGGTCGCGGGGTGACGGTGGTGCAGCGAAACAGATCCTTGGCCTTCGGGTCGAACTCGATGCGCAGGATCGATTTGCGCAGCTCCTGGTTTTCGGGCTTGAATCGCAGCGGGGCACCGGTGGACTGGTCGATCACGTCCTTATGGATTTCGACGCCGTCGGCGGAGAGGACCAGGTGGGAGCCGCGCGAGCCGCTGCCCTGCTCGAGCAGTTCGACGATGGCCTTCAGGGTGGCGACGCTGGCTAGCGCCAGATGTTCGGCCTGGATGGCGGCGACGACGGACTTGAGGCCGGTCAGCTTGAGGCCCTTGGTCTGGATCGCCTGGTAGAGGTTGATCGCATCCTGGAGGGCGTTTCCGGTATCGCGGCGTTCGCGAATGTGGCCGCCGGAGGTGGTCATACGATTCTGGATCTCGTCGATGACCGCTCTGGCGGGTGCGGCGGAGGAGGCCTTCCAGGCGTTGAGCTTTTCGATCAGGCTCTTCAGTTGCTCGTCGATTTCCTTGCGTTGCTTGCTGTAGCTGGCGACGTCGGCGCCATAGACGTTGGCGATGTACTCGGCGGCGCGGAGCCCACCGGCCTGGCCTGCATTGAGGGCGGAGCCTCCGGGGCGTTTGACGCCGTGGCTGCCCGCCATCTCGCCGATGACGAAGGTGTGCGGGAGGTTCGATTCCCACCACTTGTTGATGGCGAATCCGCCGTTGTTGTGCTGGGCACAGACGGCGATCTCCAGCGGTTCCTTGTAGAGGTCGATGCCGTTCTCTGTGTAGATCTCGATCGCCAGCGGGTTCATGTGGGCCAGACGCTTGATGGGGGTGGCCTGGAACGCGCCGGCCTTGTCGAGGTAGTCGTATGCTTCGGGTTCGAGGTCCTTGATGTCGAAGGGCTTCATCGAGGCGTTGCCGATGGGATTCTTACGGAAGTCCATGAAGACGCGTCGGCCCTTCTGCGTCTCGTTGAAGACGAGCACGTCGATCAGCGACGACTGGAGGTTCTCGATCTTCTGCGGATCGAACGGCCACTGATAGCCCTTGAGGAAGATGTTGGTCGCCATCCTGCTCATCGTCGGGAAGAA
>CAZTGH010000072.1:0-17481 GCA_964612985.1 uncultured Pirellulales bacterium | reverse complement strand
TCGAAGCCGATCAACTCGCGAGCGGCGGTGATGTCGGCCAGCGAGTGCTTGACGTCTCCGGCGCGGGCGGGCGCGTAGATGGGCTTGACGTTCCTGCCCACCATCTCGTTGATCATGGCGATGATCTCGTTGACGGTGACCTTCTCGCCGCAGGCGATGTTGACGACCTCCCCGTTGGTTTTCTCGGCGCGGGCGGCGCAGAGATTGGCCTGCACGACGTTGTCGATGTAGGTGAAGTCCCGGCTCTGCTCCCCATCGCCATAGATCGTGGGCGGCTCGTCCTTCAGAATCCCGGTGACGAAAGCGGGAATCGCAGCGGCATATTGGCTCGTCGGGTCCTGGTAGGGACCAAACACGTTGAAGTAGCGAAGTGAAATCGTTTCGAGCCCGAACACCTTGGCAAAGACCGAACAGTAGTATTCGCCCACGAGCTTGCCGACCGCATAAGGAGAGAGCGGACTGGTCGCCATCGTCTCGACCTTGGGCAGCGTAGGCGTATCGCCATAGGCGGACGAACTGGCGGCATAGACGAACCGTTTGACGCCTGCGTCCCGCGCCGCCATCAGCAGCGTGAAGGTCGCATCGACGCAGTGTTTGTGCGTCAATTCCGGTTCATCGACGCTGCGCGGCACCGACGGCAGCGCCCCCTCGTGCAGGATGACATCGACGTCCCGTACCACCGCCCGCGCAACCTCTTCATCTCCCATGTCGCCCTCGACGAAATCGATCTTGTCGATCACGCCTTCCAGATTGCTGCGCTTGCCCGTCAGGAGATTGTCGACCACGCGAACGAAGCAGCCCTCAGCCACCAGTCGCCTACAGATGTTCGAGCCGATGAACCCGGCTCCGCCCGTTACCAGGAACTTTTCCATGGATGCCATCCTCTTCAAGAACCACACGTCATTAAAAGGCGACTCATTCTATGAAGCGTTCGGTCGAATGAAAAACCTTTTTGTCGCGTTTCCCCTCGCGGGCGACTCCTCTCACGCGGAGTTGGCCGCCAACTGGGGCTGTAGATACCTTCGATAGGCCTTGAACTGCTGGCGGAAGTAGCCGCCCTTCATCGCCTCGGCGCCGAACAGTACGCAGCCGACGACACGCGCGTCCACTTCCTGCAATTCGAAGACGGTGCGCTGGGCCGCCCCGCGGGTGGTGGTCGCGGCGTTGAACACGAGCAAGGTCGCATCCACGATCCGGGCCAGCACCTTCACATCACTCACCAGCAGCACAGGCGGGCTATCGATGATCACGCGATCGTAGTGCTGGGCTACCCCTTCGATCAACTCTTTCATGCGATAGCCGGCGAGCACCTCGGCCGGACTGGCGGTGGGCGGACCCGCATAGATCAGATCGAGCCCCGCGGTCGGGCTCGGGCGGATCGCCTCCTGGTAGTCGCACTCGCCCGTCAAGACACTGGTAAGCCCCTGCCGTCGCGTGTCGGTGCTCTCCTGGCCGCCCGTGCGCGGGAACGCCAGATGCAGGCTGGGCTGCCGCAGGTTCGCGTCGATCAGCAGCACCTTCTCGTACTTGGCCACGAACGCAGTTGCCAGATTGCAGGCGACGGACGTTTTGCCGTCGCCGGGGGCGCCGCTGGCGACGAGCAACGTCTTGAGCGCGGTCTCGCCGGTCAGATCCAGGTTGGTCCGACAGCGTCGATAGCTTTCGCCCAGCAGTGAATACGGCGCGTCCCGGACGACGTGGCACAAATCAACGTCGTCGACCGCGCGATCCTCGTTGGCGTCGGGGATCACCCCCAGAAGTGGGATGGGCAGGAACCGGCGGACATCACTCGGCGTCCGCACCAGGTCGTTGAGCATTTCGATCAGGAAGGTCAGGGCCAGACCGAGTATCAGACCCAGCATCGTACCCCCTGGAATCCAGAGCAGCATGTGCCGAGACATCACCATCTTCAGCGGCTCCGGCGCCAGGCCCGCCACCTGGACCTTGGGTGTATCCGGATCGTCCAGCATGATCCGCAGCTTCTCGATCTGCATCTTGATCTGGTTAAGCATCTCGATGCGTTCATCGCGCGTCTTGGTATACTGCTCGTATCGCGAACGGGCCTCGTCCAGCGCTTTTTGTTTTTCGAGCGCCTGGTCTCGCAAGGACAGCAACTCCGCCTGACGCTCCTCCAGAACGCGGAGGGTATCCCGGGCGTTGTAGAGGTTCGCCCGACGCGTCTGCTCGGCGATCTCCAGACGGCGCTGATTGCGCTTCTGTTGGATCTCGTCGATCAGCTCCTGCGTCTGGCGCACCACGCGGTGGTTCTCGCCGAATCGTGTGAGCCTTCCCGACAACTGCCCCTCCAGCATCACGAGTTGCTGGGCCAGCGAAACCATCACCGGGTCCCGCTCGATCGCGTGGTCGACCTGGTCACTGATGGGCCCCTCCGCCAGGACCCTGAGGTTCTCGATGTCGGCCCGGAGTTGTTTGATCGCCAGCGACAGCTCGCTTTCCTGGAGTTGCAGGTCGTTGAGCTGCATGGTGATGTGGTGCTGGAAATACCGTCCCGCCGGACGTTCCAGGTCGGTCAGACCGCTCTCCTCGCGAACGCGTTGCATCGCCCGCTCACTGTCGGCGATCTCCCTCTCCACGATGCTCTGGCGCCCGGTCAGCTCGATCAGCTTCTGGTTCACGTCCTGCCGTTGCGTATCCCCATGCTGGCTGACGAACAGCCGGGCCATCTCGTTGACGATCAGCGCCGCCTCTTTCGGACTGCTGGAGGTCATCGACAGGATAATATGTTCGGCTTCGCGGTGCGGAAACGCGTTGAGGTTGTCTTCCAGGTAATCGACGGCTTCGCGGATGTCACCGTCCACCGTCTCGCGGAACCACCTTGTATTTCGGACCTTGTCGCTTTGCAGGAGCGTCTGGAGGCTGTCTTGTCGCTTCATGAGGTTGGCCAGCGAGACGCGGTGGCCGTATTGGATCTCCTGCTGCACCTGGGTGGCGACGATCTCCATGGGGTCGGTCTCGATCGGCGGCAGCACCTTGAGCACCGCCTCGGCCTTGTACAAGGGCGCGTAGCGACGGACCAGAATCCATCCGCCGACGCCGACCGCTCCTCCGAGCGTCGTCATCAACAGGATCAGCCAGAGGTGGCGGCGCAGCATCCCGAAGACTTCCTTGGGGGTCAAGGCCGTCGTCGCAGCGGCACCGGTTCCGGATGGATTGGGCTTCCTGCCCCTCGCGCCCGATGTCGGGCCCAGGTTTCTCTTCATCGATTTCACTCCCCGAAGCCCATTCCCGCGAAACCCATGTGCGGGAACGCATCCATCGAAGATCCGCTATCGCCCGGCCTGCAATCGTTCGATGGCCGAGGCGATGCGGCCGGTCATATCGGACCGTGCGCCGTCGCTCAGTTCCAGCGCCTGGCGATAGGCCGCCAAGGCGCTCTTTTCATCACCCAGCGCCTCTTTGATTTCGCCCAAGTGCTCGTAGGCGGTCGCCGACGGCGTCCCGGCCGTTGCGTACTGTTGGATCGCCGCAGCCATGAAGCGAGCCGCAGCTGCATGATCTCCTTTTCGGTGCAGCACGAAGGCGTACGTATCCAGATACGCCGCATGGTCCGGCGCGGCGTTCAACGCGCGCTCGACATACTGCTGCGCCTCATCCAGCCGTTCATCGTTCTCGGCCAGCAGGTACGCCAAATTGTTCAGAATATTGCTGTTCGTCGGCATTTTCCGGGCCAGACTTTGGTAGACATCCACAGCCGTTTGAAGATATCGTTTATCGGAAGTTTGCTTGTACGCCGCCGTCAGCAGATCGGCCTTCTGGAGCGTGTATTCGGTCGTCCGTCTGGCATCCGACGCGCTGAGAGCAACGCACCTGTCCGTATACCGAATCGCGAGGTCATAATCGTCGTCCATTCGGGCCAGGCTGGACATCATGGCGTTGGCCGCTACAGAATCCGGATCGTCCGCCAGTCGTTGTCGACCGTATTGCGAGACTTCCTCGGCGCCCAGCAGCGTCCGGGCCCGGCGGAGAACCTCGGCGCCCAGTCGGCCGTCACCCCAGGCCTTGTCGATCGCTTGCCGGCACAGGCGCGTCGCCTCCGCGACATCCCCCTGCATCTTTCTGGCCTGGGCCATCCGATGCAGAGCAATTGCCGCCCATTCGTCGTCGAGGTGCTTTCGCGCTTCCTCAAAGAGCCGATCCAATCTCTCGGGGTGCCACGAACCGGCTCCCGCCTCCGGATCGCCCGCGCTGAGCAGCAGTGCGTGCAGATAGCCATCCAGCACGGCCCCATAGGACGCGTCACTCTCGGCGGAAGCCGAATCCTGCGACCGCCCCAGGCGAGCGGCTTTGCCATACAGGCGCACCGCCTCGTCGTAGTCGCGCTGCTCGATGGCAAACGCCCCGGCGCGGGCGAGCCAGACAATGCTCTCGGGAAGATCCGCCAGCGTCTTGGCGTAGAACTGCTCAAGCGCATCGATTCGCCCCAATCGCCGGTACGTCCTTTCCAGGAGCACTCGTGCGGCGGCGGGCGGGTTCGGTCCCTGGAGGAGACCGCGCAGCTCGCTGGCCGCCTCTTCATGGCGACCGGCCCAGAGATATGCGTTGACCAGCGCCACCGTGGTGTCCGGGTCGTCGTCGAGCAGGCGGCTCTTGCGAAAGTCCAAAATCGCCTGGTCGTAGTCGCCCATCAGCAGGCCGACTTCGCCCCGCAGACGCCAGCTCGACGCGTCCTGCTGGTTCTTTTCCAGGTGGCGATTGGTCAATTCGAGCGCCCGTTCCAACTGCCCCTGCCGCTTCGCCAGAAAGGCCTCCATCAAAAGCAGATGGGGCTCCTCCGGATAACGCTCCTTGAAACTTTGCAGTTTCAGTTCGGCCTCCTGTACCAAACCCACATCGAGATAGGCACGGATCTGGGCCAGTCGATTGGCGGGGTTGTCCTCCCGGGCCAACAGCTCTTCGGAGTAGGTCCGGACGCCGGCGCGGTCTTTCGTTGCCTCCGCCACGAGCACCAGTCCCTTGAGCGCATCGTTTCGGGAAGCCGGGTCGTCGTGGAGGTTTTCGAGCAGCGCCTTTGCTTCGTCATAACGACCGGTGCGGTAGTAGTGACGCCATAAGAGCCGGTCGTCGTTCGAATCGACCAGCAGTTGAGCTGCCTCCTCCGGTCGATCCGTAACACGGTAGTACTCCGCGTAACTCTGAAGCATCAACTCGCTGTTCGGGGCCATCTGGCGAGCCTGCTCGAACGCCGTCTCTGCAATGGTCAAAAACGCACCCTTGCGGGCCTGATCGGTCTGGCGAACCGCGATCTGCGTCGCCAGGCGTCCCAGCATCACTGCGTTTTCCAAACTCGGCGCGGTGATCTGAATCGTCTGTCGGATGCCCAGCGCCTTGAGCGGATCGGCTTCGTCGATCAGGCCGGCGTAGGCCAGCAGAGCCTGGGTGTCCTTTGGGTTCAAGCGGATCGTACGTTCCAGCGCCGACCGCGCCTCGTGGCGCTGCTCGACGGACGCCCGATCGCCCAGCTTCTGATTGCGAACGAGCAGCGCGTTGGCCAAGGTCCTGGCGACCAGCGGATCGGCAGGATTCTGGCTCGACGCCTTCTGCGCATCGGCCACGCAGGCGAGTTCGTCGCCCAGCGCCGCCTGGACATTGCTGCGGAACATGTAGCCGTACGAGAAGATCGGGCGCAGCTTGAGGCACTCATCCAGATGATGCAGCGCCTCGGCATGCTGGCCCTTGGCAAACGCCAGCCGACCGGCAAACAGATGCCCCTCGCTGTCGTCGAGATTGTCGGCCGTCGCGATGGCCACCACGTCTTCCGCCAGCGTCCAGTTCTCTGTCTTGCAGGCCAGGTCGAAGAGTTGCCCTACCGCCCGACGGCGAACACTCTGGCGCCCGCCTCGCAGGTATGCCGGCCCCACCGCAGCATCCGCAGAAGGCGTCGCCTCGACCACCTGCTGCCACTCGGCAATGGCTTCGTCCAACTGGTCGCTGTCCTCGTAGAACGCACCCAACTCGGCGGCGCGCACCATCGGATCACGCAGGCTCCCAATCGCATTCCGCCGAAGCTCTCTGCACCGCGCCGGCGGACAGGCCGACGGATCGGGCTCCGCAAGAAGCTCCTGACAGAACAGCCCGTCCGCATCCTGGGGAGATTCCCGCAGAAAGGCATCCACCACCGCCCGCGCCCGCGCGGCATCGCCCTGTTCGATCAGGATCCGGACCAGCGTGACAAGCCCCTGGCCATCTATACCGTTCGGATCGACCTGCAAGAGAGCCCGGGTCAAATCGGCCTGACGCCCACGACACTCGTGCAACTCGGCTCGCATGGCCCGCGCAGCCTCGGCCTGCCCTTCCGCATCCTCCTGCCGGTTTGACCCCGCCGGCGATCCATTACGCTCCATTGCCTCCTGCAACTGCGAGGCCTTGGCCGCCAGCAGAAGTAGACGCAGCTTCAGCGTGTTGGGATCTGCCGGGTCCAATTGCAGGATCGCCTCCTCGGCCTCGGTGACGTAGCCTCGGGCCAGCAGGGCGCGGGCCCGAAGCTGTCGACTGCGATCGGTCGCGCCGAATCGTTCGTCGAAACTGCTGACGGCGCGCAGCGCCACCTCCGACGAGCGGATGCGTAACAGCGCTTCGCTATAGTCGAGCACGGTCTCGGGCCGGGCATTGACAATGCCCGAGTTGAGCGCCGATCCCAGAAACTCGATGACCGCGCCCACCTCGGGAGTATCCTTGAAGATATTGGCCAGCGTGTAAGAGAGAAAGGCGTCTCCGCTATCCCCGGGACCGCTGGCGGCCTCGATCTGCTCGTAGGCTGCATACAAATTCCGCACGGCCTGCCCGCGATCGCCCCGCGCCAGCTCCAGCATGCCTCGCCACTTGAGCACCTGAGGATTCTCTCCGCTGCCCTGAATCTGCTCGATCTCATGAACGACCCTCTGGGCCCGCGCCAGGACCGCTGCATCAGCCGTCGCCGCATGCTCGCCCAGCAAGGTCGTCTCCAGGTAGAATCGGCCCAGTAACGCACAAAGAGAGAATCGGTAGACCTGCCCGACGTACTGCCTCGGGCCGGGCACATCCTGACAGTCGGGCAGCTCCAGTGCCGCTTCACCCAATTCGATGGCCTTTTGCAGAGCCGATTCGTCCCCATACAAGGTGAACCGGCGGTAGTACAGCCCCGCCGCCAGGCGGGACGTCCGCACGTCCGTCGGATCGAGCGACAAGGACTTCTCCGCAGCGGCAATCGCGGCGTCGAGCTTCGCTTCTGCGACATCGATATGAAGATAAGCCGAATACAACGAATAGAATTCAGCCAGGCTCGACAAGACCTCGGCGCTCGAGGGAAACCTCTCGGCCAACGCCTGATACCGCGCTTCCAGGACCTGCATCTTCTCCCGCGCCTCGGCCAACGGACTCATTTTCGCCTCGTCCAGCTTTCGATCCAGACGATCGATATGCGGTCCCGGCACATCGCCCACTGCCTCGATGGCCTCCGCCAGGATGGCATCCGCTCGAGCCGTCGCCTCTTCATGCCGGTCGAGCTGGCCGCGCGATCGCGCCACCCGCGCCTCCTCCTGAAAAGCGGCGCCAAGCTGTCGATAGATCTCGGCGTTTCCTGGTTCGCCTCGGCGGGCTTCATGGAGATCCTGCTGCGCCTCGGCGAGCAATTCGTCAGGGTTGGTGCCGGCGCCCATCGAAGCCAGTTCCAGCGCCGCCCGGCCCATCACAAAGTGCAGGAAAGGCCCGATACGCTCGATCCCGCCATCCCAATCGGTCCGCTCAGCCCCGTCGAAGGCCAGTTCCCACTGAGTCTTCTCCTTCTCCAGCAGATCGGCCTCGCGGGCGATTTCCAGCAGTTCTGTCGCCTGGGAGGAAACGTCGTTCCAGTAGGTACTGGTGGGTTGCCCGATCTCGCTGAGGCTTTCGGCCATGATATAGGAGTACTTCAGCCGACCCAGGCGGGCCCGCACGTTTTGCGGATCGGTCGTGATGATCTGCTCCCAGCAGGCCAGTACGCGCCGCCAGTCGTCGGTGGCCTGATAAACGTCGGCCAGCTTGAAGTAGAGGTCGATCTTGTCCTCGGGCAGACGGGTGCGATTCAACGCTTCGGCGTAGTTGCGCCGCGCCGCCTCGTAGTCCCGGACCGCCCATGCCGCATCGCCATCGGCGAGGAACTGAGCGGGATCGCGCGTCAGCCGCAGGATCACCACCACCGCCAGCATGGCCAGGATCAAGAAGACGGTCGATCCCATCAGGGCCACCTTCTTGTTGAGACGCCTTCTTGCCATCCATCTTTCCTTTCTACTTTCCACGCGTACCAAACCGGTGACAGATACACCCTCGTACCGGATTGACCGTCAAGGTTGCATGGCGTCCGGCCAGTGATCGCGACCAAGCAATGGAAGTACAACCGTCAGAAGTCTCTCCCCCGCTGCAACCGTCTCCGCCCGCCTCGGAGCGATAACCGCCTGGTTGAATATCAATTCAACCTTACAGAAATACGCCTGCCTGCTGAAAATGTTTCGATTGAGGGCCATCCTCGCCCCGTCCCGGCTGCCCGCGTATTCCCCGTTGACGCGGAACAAATACAAAACCGGAAATCGCGACGAGACCGACGAGAGCCCATCGGCCGCCCCTTCAAAGACCAGGTAACGTCCGGGAATCGCCTGGGCCTCGCCCGTCGATGGAACGCCAAGCGTGACCGGCTCGGTGTCTATGCGCTGGTATCCGCCGCCCGTATAGCATTCCTCGGGCACGTGAGGCACGCGGTCGGGCAACTGGTAATAGGTGATAAACAGCATGACCCGCCGGACCGGACTGCCCGCCGGCTGGCAAGGGTCTTCCAGCACCCACTGGATATAATCCTCCGTGCCCAGCGTCTTGAGAATCTCCTCGTTCTCGATCTTCAGCTTCGCTACGACCTGGTAAGGCGCCAGCGCCGCTTCATCGAGCTGATCCAGGGGTTTCTTCAAAGGCAGCGGCTCTTTGCGGAGATAGAGCCCAAGCTTCTGCCGGGCAACCGTCATGCCCGCGCAGGCCACCGCCAGCACCGCTACGCAGATCACAAACGCCGGCTGGAGATACGCTCGATTGGTGCCGGTTCCGTTGCTCATGCCGTCGGACGCCTGCGAAAAATCACCTCTCGTTTGCCCGCCTGGTCTTCGTCGAAGAACAGACTCGACATGAACCAGGCCAGAAAGCCATACAGCCCGAAGGCCAGCGGAAGCATCGCCAGTCCCAACGCATCGTGATACAGGCCCTGCGTGTACTTCGGGTCGGCCAGCACGTAGATGAACCCGGTGGCGGTCACGCGAACGATGTTGCAGAAGATCGCGATCGGAATCGTGCTGGCCAACAGCACGATTCGTTGCCACAGCGGACGGTCGTGCAGATAGGCCATCGCCACGCCCAGAGCCAGAAACGCCATCAGCAGGCGCATTCCGCTGCACGCTTCCGCCACGTCCAGCGGAGGCTCCAGATGCCGGCCCTGGTAGACGATGTCGATCACCACGCCGCTGGAACCCGCTTCGAGCCCCTCGACCAGATTGAGCAACGCGGTCGCCACCGTAGCCGCGATCTTCCGCATCGGAATCGTCAGTCCCACGTAGTATCGCCTGGGCAACGGCACCGCGAAGATCAGAAACGCAATCGGCAGCCACGTCTGCGTCAGCAGTCGCCAGCCTCCCAGCAGCAGCACCACCGAGCCGATCGCCAGAATCAGCGACACCGGGCGAAAATACGCGTAGCCCGACGGACTGATCAAATTGAACGTGTAGAAGATCAGCGTCGCGACCAGCAATAAGAGCCCCAGATAGCACGGACGGCTCTCTCCCGGCTTCAACTTCTCGGGGCGCCGGCCCGCCAGCAATTCAGCCAGCGGGTCCGGGACGAATTTCAACGCTAGGATGCGGTCCCGGCGCTGATGGATGAAATACAGGCTGAACAGCGGAATGAGGAACCCGTGCGACCAGCTCGGATCCGTCAGCCATAGACCGACGATCCGCTCGATTTCACCGTGAAACAGCAGCCCGAGCAACCCGGCCACCACCGCCATCTTGATGCAACTGGACCGCGCGAGTTGGCCCCAGTTGCAGGGAGCCGGACTCGATTCGTGCGGATCGGCAGTTGCGCATGGTCTCGGGGTCACAGGCTTTGGACCGCTCCATCAAAACAGCGAGGTTCCGTAATAATCATCGTGGTAGACGAAGTTGCGATCGTACACGAATGCGAAACCATAGGCCGCCCGGAAGGCGTTTCGCAGGGTCGCGCGCCACCGGGAGGTGAAGTGTGTCCCCACGTTGATCAGGTCGTTGGGCTTGATGTAGAAATCGGGCTGCTCGCCGCTGGCGATCTTGTCCAGATCGACCATGACGATCTCCTCGCGGTCATCGGGCAACCGCCGCACGACTTCGCACACCTTCGGATAGGCCAGAGGCCCCAACCCGCCGGCCGCGGCGATTGCCATCTTCAGCGTCATCGGACGTCCGGTCAGGGGAATGTACCCGGCGCGATTCACGTTGCCGGTAATGCAGAATTCGCCGATCATATCGACGGGCACGTAGATCGTATCGCCCGGCTTGATAATCACGTTGTAGCGAGGGTCGCCCGCCATCAGTTTGTCGGCCGGGATCTTCATCAGTCGCGTCTGCACCGCCTGCTGCCACTCGGCCTCCATCGGCAGCACCTGCGAGACAGCCGGCTTCTTCTCGGTTCGCCTCTCGGCAACCGGCGTCGCTGACGGCTGAGTGTCACCTTTGGCCACCGGTACCCATTGCTCGTCTTTCAACACCCACTCCACCTGACCACCCTGCGACGCGGCGTCAGATCTCTCCGGAGGGCCAAGTTCCAAGGGCAAGGCCGTCTCCGACGGGGTTTCTTCGGCAGGCTCGATCTGCATCTGAACCCACCGGCCGTTGCGGAACACCCACTCGACCCTGCCGGCCGACTTCGACGACGCTGGGGCTCGCCCGGCAATGGGCTCCTCGTCGGGACCGAATTCGGTCGGAGTGATCAGTGTATCCTCGGTGCCGGGCCTCGGCTGCGACGCCACTCGCTCCGGGACCAGCAGGCGATAGCTCGGAGGCACCACCGAGGCTGAGACGCTCTCCTGTCCCGACGAACGGGTCGTCCGGGGGCGAAGCGTCGTACTCGTCGGCCGGCCTGATCCAGCCGACGGCGCAATCAGATCGAGCATCTCCCGTTCGAGTTCGAATTTCTCCGCCGGCTGCGAAGGCACCGGGATCTCTCCCTGGGGAACCTCCATGGAGGGTGTCTGTGGCACCCGAGCGGTCGGACTCGGCAAAGGCGCATCCCACGACGATGGCGGCGCCACGAGTTCGAGTTCGTCCGCGTCCGCCGGTGTTTGCGCCGGATTGGCCTCGGGCTCCGCGCCCGTCGCGTCCTGAGCCCGCGCCACGTAGATGTGGCTGACGTTGAACTGCATGGGCCCGCCAGCCGTCGCCAGGGCATCGGTAAGGCGGAAGTCGAAGCGAGGGATGCCATACCGCCCCGGCTGCGGCACTCCGTTGCCCAGAATCGAAAACGTCCGCTGTTGCGACTGGATCAACGCCACCGTCACCGACGGCTCTCTCAGCACGCTCGGCGAAAGCGCCTGGCGGATCTCCTGCTCCAGTTGCGTCTCCGTCAGCCCCGCCGCCCGGATCACGCCCACCTCAGGGATCGAGATCTTGCCCGTTTCCGAGACGACGTATTCGTTGACCATCATCGCCCCTTCCTGGTAGAGCTCGAAGATCGAAACGCGCACGAGATCGCCCGTCCGCAGCGTGTAGTCGCCCCGGACGGCAACGATATCCTGCGGTCGCGGCGCGTCGGCACTTGCCCACGCCACCGGGCTCTCCTCGGCCACCCCGAGCGAGTCGAGGATCACATTCACCGCCGGCGTCGGACGAAACCGTCCGATCTGCGTCGGGTCCAGCAGCTTGTTGCCGCACCCCGCCAGCAGCACGCCGAGAGCTGCGACGAAAACCACGCAACCCGCTCGGCGGACGAGGCTCATATCAAGTGTAGCTGGTCGTAGATCGCACATTTCCAGGGTTTATCGGTTCATGTCGCCATGCGCTTAAGCGTTTTGCCCGCGCCCGCCGACAAATCGCTGTGTCCGTCCCCACGACGCGCCCGAGACCTGCCCGATCGCCTCCCTCGTGCCCGATAACGATGTTCTTGCCGTCGGAACCACGTTGGCGCCGGTATCCACAACGGTCGACGAGAATGTCCGAAAACCGGCTCCGTGGGGAGACGCGTTACGTTTGTCTGGCCTAGCCTGCCGATTCGGGATACAATGCATTGCAGGTCCGTCGACCATGATGGCTGCCGAAGGATGCAGGGATGGCAGAGGACGCAGACAGAGAGAAAGGGAAGTCTCGGATGTCGGCACGAACGCTTTGTTTTGTAACGCGCTCCGTAGGCGAGATCAGTGAGACGTGGATGTGGCGCCAGATCGTGGGTCTCAAGCGGTTTCGCACCCACGTGCTGACGTGGCGCTATATCAACCGAGAGATCTTTCCGGTCGATGATATCCCGATGCACATTCTGGACGGGCCCGCATGCTGGCCGGAGGAAACCTCTGCCCTGATGCGACGGCTTCACCGCCTGCGAAATCTGCCCGGGCGGAATTTCCTGGCGACCACGCGCCGCGATTATGCGCGCATCGGAGAGACTCTCCGTGAGATTCGCCCGGACGTGATGCTGTGTCAATACCCGATGATGGCTTTGCGCATGCTGCCGGTCGCCCGCGCATGGGCGATTCCCATGGCCGTGCATTTTCACGGCGTCGGCCTGAGCCTGGCACTGAAGAATCCATGGTACCGTTGGAGCCTGATCCCCGCTCTGCGCCAGTTCGACACGATCGTCGTGGTCAACAGGAAGCAGCGCGACTGGATGCGGGAGCACGGGGTCGAGCCGGAGAAGGTGCATGTGATCCCGTGCGGCGTGCCCGTCGACGAATCGGTCCCCCCTTCGCCCGAAGAGCGGCCCGACGCCCCGCTTCAGTACATTGCCGTCAGTCGTATGCTCAAACAGAAAGGGCTCGACGTCACGATTCGCGCCTTCGCCGGCCTCGTACGTGAGGTGCCGGAGGCGCGCCTGGTCATTGCCGGCGACGGGCCCGACCGCTCCGAATTCCAGACGTTGGCAGCCGAACTCGGTCTCGGCAACCGCGTCCGGTTCACGGGATGGCTTTCCGCCGCCGACGTGCGACAGCATCTGCGGCATTCGCACGTCTTCGTGCAGCATTCGCTGGTCCCCGAGGGCTGGCCCGTCGGCGTAGCCGAGGCCTCCGTTATGGAGCTGCCGGTCGTCACGACCGGCGTTGGCGGACTCTCCGAACAGGTGCTTGACGGGGTCACCGGCCTGGTCGTCCCCATGCGCGATGTAGACGCCACGTGCCAGAGCATGCTCCTACTGGCCCGAGAGCCCGCGTTGCGAAAAAAGATGGGGGCCGCCGGACGCCAGCGCATGGTTCACGACTTCAACGTCAAGGGACAGATCGCCAAGCTCGAGCAAGCCCTGATGGACTGCATCCGCCTTCGGTCCTCCGCGCACGGCGAGAGGTCCGGCATGGTGCAGCGCGCCGCCGAGTATCGCCCATCCGACCCCGCCGCCGAGGTCCCCGCGTACCGCAGCGACCGTTGACCCGACCCATCGGCAGACCGCCGTGGTCAATAACCAGAGGAAGATACCAGCCACATTCCTGGAACGCGTTTATTTCAGCGGTTGCACGCTTTCGACGCTGGGACTCGGCGATTTTCAGCCACAGGGAACCCTTTTCTACTGGCCACAGCGATTTATTCCCTCAGCGGGCTCTTCATCATCGCTTTCAGCGTCTCTTACATGATCCCGGTGTTCCAGGCGGCGGTCGAGCGGGCTCATCTGGCGCTGCAGATCAGCGGATTAGGGCGAACGCCGGAAGAGATCATCCTGCGCATGTGCCCCGCAGAGGATGATGGCCGCATGCTCGAACAGCATTACATCCGCGCGGCCGACCCGTCGCCCCCACCGCCCGGACTCGATGCTTTCCGTCGCCACGGCTTCACCGTCGAGAAGGATTCCGATTTTACCGAGGCCGTGGGCCAACTGGCCCCACGCCGCGGATTGCTGCTTGCGATGGTCCGGGCCGGCGGCTGGTTCTGGGACAGCGTCCAGCCGCCGGACGACGCCGATAAGAACCATGCGGACCACTCCCAATAGGGTCGAATCGGGCCCGACCTTCCCAACCCGCCCGCGTGAATGACCGACCCAGCCTGTGCCGGGCGCGCTTGCCGGCCTCCCCTTCGTTTCGTACGGTTTGGATAGGCTGTCTCTTGGAAGTATTGGTATCAGTTCGCTCGCATACACCCCGATGAAGACGGACCAGACCCATGGCTACCGCTACGGACCTCATCCGACGTCTGCGCCAGAGGCATCATGAAATCGAAGGCGAACTGGGCTATTTCGGGCTGGGTGGCTGGTGGTCCGCCACTTTCAGTCCGTCCGAGCAGAAGCGCCTCGAGGCCAGCTTTCACCCCGCCGGCGTGACCGCCAGAGCCCGACCGCTGACGACCGGTCGGGGGCCATCGAGTTTCCACAGCGCCACCGCCCTGCTGATCGCCCTGGCCGCCGGCCTTAGACATCACCCACAGGACCGGGATCTCGCCGCCAGAGTCCTGGCGGAGGCCGAAAAGAGGGCGCAAGTCGAAGAGGATATCGTCGGCCTGCACTTCGTCTACCAGGAGATGATCCGCCTCCAAAGCCGGTGGCGCGACCATTTCCTCGACGCCCTGGATTTGACCTTCGGCGCCTGTTACAAGCAGGTGACCCTCGCGACCGCAACCGCCGAGGCCTTCCGCCGGCAACACCCGCAGGCGTCCCTGCCCGTCCATCTGGGTTTTCAGAAGCTCGTGGGGCTACTCGAGATGGAGGGCTCGTACACCCGGGCGATCGAGATCTGCAAGCAGGCGCGAAGTCAGGGGTGGGGCGGAAACTGGACCTGGACCCTGGGCCGCCTCGCCCGCAAACGGGACGAACGGGACAACCGCGAGAAGTACATCTCGGCTTCCGGCCTCGGTCCGGTATGACCCCACTGACGCTGCTCGACATCACGACGAACCAACGCGTTAGAGTGTCACATCCCAGCCGGAGCGGTAGGATTCCTTCAGGAAGCGCGCGGCTTTCTCGTTGCCTTTCGCGGTCAGCATGTGCGGATTCCAGTCGAAACCACCGGCGCGATAGGCGACATTGCCCAACAGCACGGTCTCAGCAAGCGGACCGGCGTAGTCGAAGTGGCAGGTGGCGGGCCCTTCACCACGACAGGCGGCAATCCACTCATTGTGGAAACCCGGGGACGGCGGGATCGACGGTTCCGGCGGCGCGACGTCGGCGAAATCGGCCTCCGGCAACAGCTTGTACTGGTCGAAACTGCACGTAAGGATGCCCTTGTCACCGATGAACACGGTGTTGGCGCCGCTAGTGGGGATCCCCCGCTCGGCGAGGTCCGCCGGCTTGCCATGCGACCAGTGCAGGGTCAGCGGGGGCTGCTGGCCTCGGGCGGGGAACTCGTACCGCACCTGCATCGACTTTGGCGTTCGTTCCGGATCGACGGCCGGACCGGTAGCGTCGACGCGCAGCGGGTACTTCAGGTCCAGGGCCCAGAAGGGAATATCCAGGATGTGACAGCCCCAGTTGCCCGCTTCGGCTGTCCCATAGTCCCACCAGAAGCGCCATCCATAAGGACAGAAGGACGGATGATAGGGGCGGTAGTCCGCCGGACCAATCCACAGATCGTAGTTCAGGGTGCTGGGCACCGGCGGGCGATCCTGCGGGATCTCAGGCATGCCGCGACCGCCGCCGCACCAACTGTATACTTCTCTCACGGGACCGATGGCGCCGCTGCGAACGATCTCTACCACACGCCGCATATTCGGGAAAGCGTGTCTCTGGGCGCCGAGTTGTGTGGCCAGTCCCTTCTTGCGGGCTAGGTCCGTCAGCACCCGCGTTTCCCACACGTTGTGCGCCAGCGGCTTCTCCAGGTACACGTGCAGACCCAACTGCATCGCCGCCAGCGCCGGGTGGAAATGCGTATGGTCCGGCGTGCTGATCGCGACAGCGTCGAGCTTCGAGCCGTGCGCGTCCAGCATCTTGCGCCAGTCGCGGTGGGTCCTGACCTTGGGAAATTTCCTGTAGGTCCCGGCGGCCCGTTCGTCATCGACGTCAGCAAAGGCAATCAGATTCTGGCTGCTGAGGCCGTTGACGTTCGACCCGCCCCGGCCTCCCACACCGATGCAGGCGATGTTCAGCTTCTCGTTGGGGCTTTGGCTGAACGCGGATCGAGTCATCGTACCCACGAAAAGCCCAGCCGTCAGTAAGGTGGACTGTTTCAGGATGTCGCGCCGTGAGATATGTCGCTGCGTCATGGGAACCTCCCCGAAACTGGAAATCTGGAATCAGAGTATGTCCGCGTGAACCACATGGACGTCACTCTACCAGGTATACGACGATCCTTCAAGCAGAGAACCCGCCTCCGATGCGTACCCGGTCAGATATCTCGGCTGCGTCGCGCTCCGCTCGACATGAAAAAGAGGCCAGTCACTTGCGGTGCCTGCAAACACGCAATGCACCCGGGCATCACCGTTCATGTGGTCGGGCTGCGTGAGATGCGGTGTGGCGGGCGCCGACTCAAGGGCGGCGAGGGGGCCGCTACGGGTCTCGATGGATATCGGGATCGAACGGAATGCCCGCCCTGGGGCCGCGAGAGGCGAGATACGATTCACGAGATGCGGGATCGGTGCGACGGGACATTGAGGAAAACCCTTAATTGCGGGAGGCGAGCAAAAGGCCTAGGATGGTCCCGATGAAGGCTTGGCGATGGGTCATTTCGGTGGTGACGCTGGCGGGTCTGCCGAGACGTTGGCAGGTGGGGCTTTATGCGCTGGCCGGTGTAGTGGTCGGCATGGTGCTGCTGCTGGCGCGGATCGCCAACGCGACGTCGTACCTTTCGGACGACCCGCAGACCTGCATCAACTGCCACGTAATGACCGACGCCTATGCCAGTTGGCAGCGCGGCAGCCACGGGCGGGTGGCGGTGTGCGTCGATTGCCACGTGCCCCACGACAACATCGCCGCCAAGTACGCCTACAAGGCAACGGACGGCTTGAAACACTCCTACGTGTTCACGCTGCGGGCTGAGCCGCAGGTGCTCGAGCTCTCGGACCGGGCGGTGCCGGTCGTCCAGAGCAACTGCATACGCTGCCACAGCGACCAGCTCTTGATGGTCCGCCTGGCCGGCAGCGAGGAGCGCCGCTGCTGGGATTGCCATCAGAATATCCACGGCTTCGTCCGCAGCCTCTCCGCATCGCCGGTGGAGTTGCGGCCGGGACTTCCCGCGGCGGGACTCGATTGGATGAAGAAAAAGGGGGATGAACCATGACCGACGAGAACGTGGGCCGAACCCCTGAAGACCGATCGCACGACCAGCAGCGACATCGGACCCCAGCGCCGGGATTGCCGCTGTGGGCGGGCGCCGCCCTC
>CAZTGH010000071.1:0-17582 GCA_964612985.1 uncultured Pirellulales bacterium | reverse complement strand
CACGACCGGGTCCGATCGAGTATCGGACCTTTATTCCCTCAGGTTCATCTCACCGCCTCACCATACCGACAGCGCCCGTTGCGTTGTACGAATATCGAACGCTCGTGCAGTCGACCACAGGGCAAGCCGTTCTTGGCCTGGAAGATCGGTGGCGCATGGATATTCAATGGTCGCTGGGCGACTACGTGGTCATCGGAACCGAGCTTTATGATTCTCAGACAAACACCCGCGCGTTTCCGGAGGAACATGTCTGGAGTGATCCGTTCGGTAAGCGCGGAGCAGTATGTTTTGGCAAGCTCGAGCAGCAGGACCGGAATGACTACGACACCATACGTCATCTTATCGCGGTCCATCCTGTGGAGGTGAAGATACCGTTTGTGCTGACCGACATCCCGATCCCAGGACTTCTCCCAACGGGGACGGAGTAAGGTCGCTTGGACCGTCTGGGGGAACGAGGATGCCCGGTAGATTCTCTGGCATAGTGGGCCGTTCAAGAGGCATATCGTTCGTAGTGTGCCCGTAAGGGCATACATACGTCTGGAAAGTAGCGTCTTACGACGCCACTACGAACGGGCGGAGGGTTATTCGGGTTTGCGGCGGGGTTTCTTTTTGGTGGGGTCGGAGCGGTGGGAGCGGACGAAGAGGCGGACGGGGACTTCGCCGATGGGCAGGAGGGCACCGAGTCGGTTGGCGACGTAGCGGAGGTAGTTCTCGTCGAAGAGTTTGGGGTTGTTGACGAACATGAGGATGGTGACGGGGTTGGTGGCGATCTGGGTGGCGTAGTAGACGCGGGGCCAGGCGGTGCCGGTGCGTTTGGCGCCGGTTCGTTCGTCGCGGATGATCTCGAAGGCCTTGTTGAGCCGTCCGGTCCCGATGCGCGTCGTCGCCTGTTTGAACAGCTCGGCCGACAGGTCGAGCACCGCCTGGACGTTCCTGCCGGCGGTGGCGGTGGTGAAGGCGATCGGGGCGTACTTGAGCACCGGCAGCTTCGCCGTCAGGTATTCTTCATAATCGCCGGTCGCGGCGACCTCCTTGGCCAGATCCCACTTGTTGACGACGATGATGCAGCTCTTGTATTCCTCGGCGATCTGGCGGGCGAGCCTCTTGTCGACCTGAGACAGCGGGACGGTGGCGTCGATGAGGAACCAGACGACGTCGGCCCGCTGGATGGAGCGGGCGACGCGGACATTGCTGTAGAACTCGATGTTGTCGGCCATCTTGCCCTTCTTGCGGACGCCGGCGGTGTCGATGACGATGAGGGTCTGGCCGTCCTTTTCAATGCGGACGTCGACCGCGTCGCGCGTGGTCCCGGGAACCTCGCTGACAATGACGCGGTCGGTGCCGGCGATGGCGTTGACCATCGAGCTCTTTCCGGCGTTGCGCTTGCCCACCATGGCGATCTTCATGATCGGCTCGGGCGGCGCCTCCATGCCCTCGTGGTCGGCGAGGCGCTCGAAGATGCGATCGAGCAGCACCACCTTGTTGAGGTTGTTCTCGGCGGAGATGCAGAGGAACTCGCCGAAGCCGAGGCGGGCGAACTCGCCTGCCATCGGGAACATCCTGGCATTGTCGGCCTTATTGGCGACGCCGATGACGTCGAGGTTGTACTTGCGGAGCAGTTGGGCGATCTTCTTGTCGAGAGGGGTGAGTCCGTCACGGATATCGACCATGAAGATGACCAGCGTCGCCGAGCCGATAGCCTGGAAGATCTGCTGCTCGATGTGGGTGCCGAGCTGGTCGGAATCGACGATGCCGTAGCCGCCGGTATCGATCAGCTCGAAATACCTGTCGTCGCGGTTGATGAACGTACTGACGCGATCGCGCGTAACGCCGGCGGTGGGCTCGACGATGCTGATCATCTCCCCGGCCAGGGCGTTGAGCAGGCTGCTCTTGCCCACGTTCGGCCGGCCCACGATGGCCACGGTAGGTAATCCCATAGACTTCCACAATCGAATGAATCTTCGGCGCTCGGCCCCGAGCGGGTAGAGGACAGCCCTCGCCCCCATACGAGCTTCGGGGCCCAGTATAGCGGAAAAGACGATGCGCGTCCACAGCGGTGCGGTTTTGAAGCATGGGCAGAAATGCAGCGGGCAGATATGTTGTCGGGTGGAGGGCGAGGCATGCCTCGCCCCTGCGCAAATGCGATTCGGTCGTCGTGCGACGACGCGCAACTTACGCGGTTACTCGAACATGGAGGTGAAGGCGTCGAACATTTCCTGGGGGAGGTGGCCGCCGGCTTTGGCGACGTCCTGGACAAAGCTGCCGATCGCTTCGGAGACGTCTTCGAGGGGCTCTTTGGAGACGAGCTTGGAGGCGGACTGGTCCCACGTGCCTTCAACGCGGACGCGGATCAGGCGGTCTTTCAGGTCCGTCAGCAGTTCCGAAAAGGGCAGTTTGGACAGCAGGCTTTCGACCCGTTTGAGCGGGACCCATATGGCATACAGATCGACGTAGCGTTCTTTCAGGTTGACCCGGCCGCCCCGTTCGATCTTGATAGCGGTGACCGAACTGGCGACGGATCCGTCTCGGATCGTCAGGGCGGGACCCTGGTTGTCGAACTGGACCATGGCGTCGGAGGCGCTGAGAGGATCGGTGTCGGTGACGTCGACCACCTCCAGGATCTGGGAGATGACCGGCGCCAGATGAACGTCCATGCCTTTGACGTGGAGGGCGCCGGTGCCGTTGACGTCGGCGACCTTCAGGCGATGGAAGGTGCCGCGATACCGGCCCGATGCGACGCCCTTGGTGAAGGAGTCCCAGTCGGGCATATTCGAGGCAAGCCGGCTCAGGTCCACTTGGTCGCCCTGGAGATCCAATTGGCAGCGGCCCATCGTCAGGCCCTCGTGTTCCAGCGTGAAGGTCCCGTTCAGAGTGCCCTCGAGCAGCCGGCTGTCGATCTGCGCGCGGCAAAGGGTATCGTTGACATCGCAGAGGAACCGCAGGCCGGAGAGAAGCGGGGCGCCGTGGTAAGAGAATGTCGCATCGGTGAGGTTTACGTGGCCGTTGGTCTTCAGGTCGACCAGGTTCGCATAGTTGCCGCCGACCCGCACGTTGACGTCGAGCCGACCGTTGCCCGCCAGTCTGGACGGCAGGCCCGCCCACTGGAGCAGGACCGAGGCCTGGTTGGCATCGAGCGTGCGGTCCATCCGGGCCTCGAGGTCGAGTTCATCGGCGCGTGGATTCACGGTGCCGGCGACTCGGACGAACTCCTCGGGCGAGTTGGCATCGGGTTCCAGAGCGACCTCGTAGAGAGCGCCGGCTCGGGTGGCGTCCAGGCGGGCGCCGTCGATCCAGGCGACGGTTTGGTCCTCGGTGTGCATCCGCAGGTGGACGCTCCTGATTTCGAGCGATTCGAGCGAGACATCCCCCTTGGAGGGAGGGCGGGATTCCTTGAGCAGCGGTCCCTGGTCGGGGTGCAGATCGATTTCAGCGGCGCCGATGGTTACGGTCGAGAGGCGCGGATTGAGGTCGGTGATCCCGTCGAGGTCGAGACGGAGATCGGTCAGACGGAGACGGGGCCGGCCTTGCGCGTCTTCCACGCTCAGCGCACCGGCGGTGACCCGACCGTCGTATCCGAGTCGGGTGTTTTCCACGCGCACGTCGCCGTTGAGGAGGCTGCTGACGCGCTGCTGCATACGGCTTTCGATCAGGGCCGGGGCGATCCAGAACTTGCCGGCGACGAGCAGAACCACGATCGCCACGACCAGCATCACCAGTCCGCCCAGCACCCATTTCATTACCGAATGGCGGTTTGAATTCTCCTGCGTCTTCTCGCTACCCATGCGCCTGCTCCTACAGGAAAAGCATGTTTCGATGCTGCCCACTCCCTGTAGTTGCGATGCTCACGGGAGTTGATAGGCATTCTCCCGCATCCCGTGCGCGGAAAAGGCGCATACCGCCCGCTCGGGTGGCAACGCTACGCGATCACCAGGTCCTCGTCGGGGTTTACAGCGCGGAGGAGTTGACAGAGTTTCTCCACGGTCGGAGCGACTTTGCCCTGTTCATACGCCAGCGAAGGGATTTCGGCCAGCCAATGCCTGCCATTCTTGTATACACAGCCTCGAAACCGCATTATCGAGCTTCTGTACACGTATGTGTGTGCATGTCAAGAGACAAAGCGAGTAAAAAGGCAGCGCGTGGGTCGACCTCCCCGTGGATTTCCATCATTTTGCCTGGGCGGAGGGGGGAGCGGCTGATTCGCTGGGCAGGGCGATGCGGGCCAGGAGGGGGAAGTGGTCGCTGGGGTAGCGGTTTTCTTCATGGTCGTGGAGGATGCGGGCCTCGATGACGTCGGTGCCGGGCTCGACGAAGACGTAGTCGATCTTATCGCCCGAGCGGATGCCGTAGAAGCCATTGAAGGTGCCGACTTGTGCCGCGTTGGCGTGCAGGAGGCGGAACGTGTCGACCAGCGGGACCGGACTCTTGCCCTCGACGTCCAGGTCGCCCTTGAGGTAGAGGATCGCCTTGTTGAATTCCCCAGCGTTGAAGTCGCCGGTCACGACGATCGGGTCGGGGTGCTCGCGGTCGGCGATGCGCTTCGCCATCAGCACAGCGCTCTTCTCGCGCGAAGGTTGCGACTGGTGATCGAAGTGGGTGTTGAAGTGGTAGAACGTTTTGCCGCTGGGTTTGTGGAGGAAGCGTCCCCAGGTGCAGATGCGGGTGATGCGGTTGCCCCAGGACGTGGAGGCGACGACTTCGGGCGTATCGGAGAGCCAGAAGGTCCCGGAGCCGAGGAGCTCGAGGCGGTCGGTGCGGTAGAGGATGCCGCTGTATTCGCCTCGGGTCTTGCCGTCGTCGCGTCCGACGCCGATCTCGTCGTATTCGGGCACCGCCTTGCGAATCTCGTCGATCTGGAAGCGCAGCGCCTCCTGGAGGCCGACCACGTCGCAGTCGTAGCGGTCGATCAGGTTCCAGACCTGCTCGGCGCGGTTGACCCAACTGTTCTTGCCATCGTTGGCGGTCCCATAGCGGATGTTGAAGGTCATCACGAGCAGGTCGTTTTCGAGGTCGCCCTTCTCGCGGGCGACCGACCCGGTGACGGGCAGGATCAGAGAGACAAGCAGCAGCAGGCACAGGACAGCGGGAAACAGCACGGCGAAGCGACGAAGGCTTGTGGTGGAATTCGACGGCATGACGTTCTCCAGGATAGCGGAATCGGGTTCTACAGGCTTTCTTGTTTCTGTTGTTCGGAAAGCGACTCGTTGAGCGAGCCGGAGCGGAAGCCCTGGAGGTCCAGGGCGACGAAGCGGAAGCCGAGCGACTTGAGGTGCTCGACCACCTGCGAGCGAAGGGGCTCGGCGACGAGCCGATCGATCTGGTCCGGCGGCACTTCGATCCGCGCGATCTCGCCATGATGACGGACGCGGAATTCGACGAAACCTGCCTCGCGCAGGAAGGTCTCGGCGCGGTCGATCTGTCGGAGTCGTTCGGCGGTGACTTCCAGACCATAGCTGATCCGCGACGCCAGACAGGGCGAAGACGGTATGTCCGCGGTCGGCAGGCCCAGTCGGCGGCTAAGCGCCCGGATATCGTCCTTGGTGAGCTTGGCCTCGGCCAGGGGCGAATGGATACCGAAGGTGCCGATGGCGCGGTTGCCCGGTCGGAAGTCGTCGAGATCGTCGTAGTTGGTTCCGAAGATCACGTGGTCGTAGCTGCGCTCAGCGGCGATCTCCAGCAGGGTCCGGCACAGGTGCGACTTGCAATGGAAGCAGCGGTCCGCCTGGTTCACCACGAAGTTCGGATCGTCCAGCTCATCGGTCTCGATGGACATCAATTCGACGCCCATATCGCGGGCCAGCGTCTCGGCGTGGTCGAGCTGGTGACCGGGCTCCGAGGCGCCGGCACTGATGCAGGCCAGGACATTATCCGTTCCGAGGGTATCGGCGGCCACCTTCAACAGCAGCGTGCTGTCCACTCCACCGGAGAAGGCGACGACCACCTTCTTCAAGTCCTTCAGGATGTTCTGAAGGGCATTGTATTTTGTATCGAGATTCATCATCCTATCCAGAGTTCAGCAAGAATGGACATCAGGCCTTTTTTGCAGATGTCCGCTTATACGTACGTCTCCGCTTCAGCGATGGCCCGCTCGAGCAGGTCTTCGACGCCGAGAGTTTTCGCGTCCTGGGCCAGTCGATCGAAATCGAGGGCCCGCCCCTGAACTGCCAGCACGCCCAGGATGTCTTCCCACTGGTTTTCCGCGAAGCCATCGGATTCGTTAAGCCGGCGGAGCTTGAGCAGGATGACGTCTTCGGGCGAAACGAAACACAGGTCGCTTTCGGGGGTTTCGCCCAAACGGACCATCCGGCTGCGGACCAACAGTTGCTGTTCGAACTCACTGGGGCCCAGCAGGAACAGGTCGATTTTGAAGGCGGTGTCGAAATGGATGATGTTGAACGAGCCGCAGCAGCCCAGCGCCTGCTGCATCGCCTCTTCGTTCACATAGAAGTCATCCTTGAGCAAGGCGTAGAACTTGTCGGCTACCGACGTGAACGGCAGGATCGCGATATCCGCGTCGCGAGTGAAGCGGACGGTGCCATAGACGCTGCTGGCGATGGACCCGCCGATGGCGTAGGGAATGCCGAGCGTATCGAGCACGTCGGCGAGTCGCTCCAGCACCTGGATCTCTCGCAGCTCACTCACGGATCAATCGCTCCATAGGCCTGGTCGTAGGTATCGGCCCCCAGGTGCTGGCGGGCCCAGAGATGCCAGATTTCCTCGTCGTTGGCGTGCGGATTGCGCATGCGGATTCCCGTTGTCGCGAGCTGCCGGCCCGTCTGGTAGGTCTCGAAGATGAGCTCGAACTTCCGCGCGGGGTCCATCTGCCGGTAGATCTTGTGCTGCGCCTTTCGGGCTTCAGGCGAGGTGTCGGGCTTCGGTCGTCTTGACGGTGTATCCATACTTCGATCTTTACCCTGATCCTGCGGTTGAGGCCATAACCGGCGTCGACAGGGTACCAGACGCCTCTCCTATGGTACCCGGGAATTCTCAGATGGCAACCCCTGCCCCACGTGGGAATCTCGCTGGCCGTCGCGGAAATCCCCGTTTTTCTTACGCTAGCGGCGGGTCAAAAGTTCCGCGTTGTCGACCCACAGGACGAAGAAGGGGCGATCGGCGTCGCGCTTTTTCATGTAGATCAGGAACGGGCGGTTGAAGAGGAACTCTCGGGGCAGAGCGGAGATGTCCACGAGGGCTTCGCTTTCGAGCAGGGCGCCGGATCGGTCGAGGCGGAATTCGATCGTTTGCAGGGCCTCGACGATCGGCATTCCCACGTTCGCCACCAGCTTGCCGATCAGCTCGGTGAAACGGTGGTCGATGCGGCAGAACACGTCGGGCACTTCCAGTTCATCGGAATCGTGGAACCATCGGTGATGGTCATAATTGGGTTGGTTGCGGAAGTGCTCGATGCCGCGCTGGACGTGGTCGTAGGTTTCGGCGAGGGAGGCCTTGGGCTCGACGGCCGCGATGACCACTTGGTACGGCCTGGTGTGCCGGCAGAGGTCGAGCGCGTATTCCTTCGTCCCCCAGAAGTGCTCGGGCTCTTCCGGCAGGACGTAGAGCACCTCGACCTGTTCGCGGATACTCTCGTATCGTGACAGGAACGCCTGCCAGAGTCCAAAGCCGGCGACATGGGTCTCGGCGCCCTGGGAGTCAGTGAAGGTGACTCCCTCATCGATCGGGCGGAAAGGGTGCTCGAAGGGCACATGGGCGGTCAGATAGGAATAGGCCAGGATGCCGCCCGTGCCGTGATGGGCGCTGAAATCGGGCAGTTGCCGCTTCGGAAATCGGGCGGTCACGTCTTTCTCGATCCGGTCGATGATGCCCTTGTGTGTCCATCCGCCGGCAGCGTAGACAGAGCGGGGTTCGAGATCGGACGCCCGGTGCAGTCCGTTATTCAGGCGGTCTGCCAGCGGCTGAGCGTCCATCACCTGGAGCGGGGCGCCGATGACGTGGTCGCGAATTTCGTTCCAGGCCAGTTGGAAGGACGAGCACCAGATGACGTTCCTGCCAGGCGGGCTGGGAGTGTCCAGGGTCGGGACAACGGCGGTCTGTTCGAGCTGGCTCGAATCACCCGCGAACGTAGGAACTCTCGTGCGATCGTAGAGACTTTGGCTCAGGTAGGACGATAGTGGGCTCAGCGAGAACACGCCTGCGATGGAGGCCAAGGCAAAGACTACGGCACTGGCCGCGAAGGCTCGCGAGGGCTTTGCATTCGGCATGCGTCGATAGAGCCTCAGTGCGATCCATGCCATGGCCAGGCCAAGGAGGGCGATGGCAGCATGCAAGATGATCCACCACGGCAACAGCATCAGATGGAGCGGGACCCCGCGAAGGATGCCAAGGAGGACGGGAACGAGCGAAAGCCCAGCGAACAGGGGGCTGGCGATCAGAAATGCCCGGGCGGTGGTACGGGCCGGCTTCTGACCGGCGATGGCCGAGGTCTTGAGGTGGGACCATCGTCCCAGTGCGCTCGATATGCCGAACAGACCAAGAAGGGGCGGCAACACATAGACGGCAAGAAGGCCAGCCGGACCGAGGAAGGACTGAACCGTCCCTGCGGCGCGGTCCGCGAGGATCGAGAGTACGATCAAGCCGACGCCAACACACAGGCACACAGCGGCCACCAGGACCGACTTGCCCGTGGGCAGAGGCGACGGGTTGTCTGTCTCTTGCGCTTCCATGGCCGCTTACCTTGCTCGGAGCGCTTCTGCGTGCGAAAAAGGCCCCGCGATGGGAGCGGGGCCTTGGGTTTAGCGGCGTACTGGTCCTGGATGCTTAGCAGGGTGTGACGTTCTGCGCTTCCATGCCCTTGCGACCTTGGGCGGGGACGTACTCGACCGTCTGACCTTCAGCCAGCGTCTTGAATCCACCTCCGCTGATGTTGGAGTGGTGGACGAAGAGATCCTCGCTGCCATCGTCGGGAACGATGAATCCAAAGCCCTTTTGATCGTTAAACCATTTCACTGTACCTTTTGCCACAATGTTCTCCTTGGGTCCGGCGGGACCCGTAACACATACCTACCCTCTCTTTTTTTTGGTAAGGGGCATACTTCGAGGGGAAAAGTGTACACCTTGACTTAGCGCGCAGTCTACACAACAAAATGCCAAACTGTCAACAAAATAAACCTCAAAACGTCAAAAAAGGCTCAAGTTGGCGAACCACTATTGCGCCACACTCACCGGGGCTCCCTTCGGCGCCACTCCGAAGGATATAGGTCCGACGGGGTGAAAACGCACGAGCATATGACGGGTGAGCGGACACAGAGGACCGTTATGAGCAATGCACGCGATGCCTTGATGTCTTTTCCGACAATCGCCGCTCCGCCGCTGTCGAACTCAAGACGACGGCGACGCATCGGGTAACTTGCGGTGGTGGCAGACATACTGCTCGATCAACCTTCGCACTTCGTTATGTTGCGGCGTCTCTTCGTCGTTCAGTGCCTCCGTCGCCCGGGCGAGGCGCTGCGGCTCAGTCTCGTGAAGTCGTCGCAACAGCGCGAGCGTCTGTCGGCGAAGCTGCGGCACGTGCAGGTCCATCATCAGGGCGGCATCGGCCCCGTGCCCATAGACCATTTCGAGGGACGTCTTCTTGGCGAAAGTCTGGAGAAAGACCTTCTCGAGCAGGAGGATCTCCTGGATGTTGAGCAGGCGGTCCTCGACGCGCCGGCAGAGATCGTCCGCGTTCTCGACGCCCAGCATGTGCATCACGTGGTCCAGGGTTCGGCAGGGCAGCATGCGGGTCTTCGTGATCTGCGGGAGCACCTTTCTCTCGACGCTGAGAAAGACCACGAGGATCCGTTGCGCTTCGTCCCTTCGGTGGAGCTGCTGCTGCCGGCGCACCAGTTCGAACTGCCAGCAGGACGCCTGGTCGGCGGGCTTGCCGCGCTGGATCATGGCGACGAGGTGGCGGGCCTCGCGGGCAGCCGCCTGCTGGATCGTCGGCAGCGTCTCTTCGTTGAGCGCGTCCGGGATGTCGGAGTGCGGGCGCTCTTCCGCGACCTCTGGAATCTCGTCGCAAGAGGCGGTCGCGGTAGGCCGGTCCAAAGGTCTCCCTTCGTTCAAGTCGCGGATGAACAGAAGAAAACCGTCGATCGTTTCCTGGTGGTCGCCATGGCCCTTGAGACGGCCGAGCAGCTTCTTCCACGTCTTGTACCGGCGCTCGTCCTGGAAATACTCCCGCGCATCGACCGCCAGGGGCGATGGGACGCCTGAGGCGGCGCTGTCCTCTGTCATCATTTTGATGCCTCGCAGGACGCTGAACATGTACTCCTTGTACCGTTCGGCGTGGCCTTCGTTGAATCGCCTGAGCCGGTGCAGGGCGACGCGGATGTTGTCGAGCATGAGGTCGTTGACGGTCAGAACATAGGCGGGCACCTGCTCGGCCTCGTCGAATTCGGCAACCTCGGCCATGCCCGCCAGCAGACCACCTTCGTGGTTCGTCTCTTCGTGTGACTCCGGCTCGGCCGACTGGGCCTCTTCCTGGATCCTCTTGAGCAGTTCGTCGACGCCCCGGACCGCGCGCTTCAGCAGCCGATCCTGGGAGCCATAGTACATGCCGATCGGATCGATGATCTTGATTGCGACGATGCCGAGCAGGGCCGCTGCGATGTAGATGAAGATGCGTCCCCAGCGTTGCAGGGCCTCCTGCATGCGGTCGAACTGGTCGAACCCGCGTCGTTCGAGTTCCGTCTGCACCTCATCTTCCTCGATGGGCTGTGCCCGGAGGGGGCTGGCCAGTGCCAATGCAACCAGGCAGGCCAGAAGCACGATCCACAGCTTGCCGCCTTGAGGAAAGCGCATTCGACGACCTTTCCAATACGAGGCCAGGGCGGTCCGGCGTCCTCGACTCCCAATCCGGTCCATGCCGAGCAGGCGGGGGTGCGTGTGACGGCGCGTCCCACGCCTGGTGCCATTCGTCGGCCGCACGTCTACCGATCCATTCTACCATCTTGGTCGGCCCCGAAGCCAGTCCCTATCCAAGAAACCGCGCGGCGGGACGGTCCGTGCACGCTGGCGGGTCAGTCGTGGTACTTGTATTCCTTGACCTTTTCGGGCCCCCGGAGGTTGCCCTTGAAACCGCCTTCGCGGCGCAGGGGGATCTGCATGCCATCGGTGCGTTCGAGCCACGAGTACAGTTGCTCGCGCATCTGTTTGATGCGATCCTGATGCTCGGGCACGTCGATCAGGTTGTGCATCTCGTCGGGGTCGGCCTGGAGATCGTAGAGTTCGTCGGTGTCCCAGATACCGTGGTAGTGGATGAACTTGTAGCGGTCGGTGCGGACGCCATAGGTGGTGGGTGTCTGTGGAAACGCGGCCTCCCAGTAATACTCATAAAACACGGCGTCGCGCCACTCGACCTCCTCGCCCTCCAGCAGGGGCAGGAACGAGCGACCGTCCATGTAGTCGGGGGCGCGGACGCCCGCCGCCTCCAGCACGGTCGGGGCGACGTCGATGTTCTGCACGAGCTGCGTGACTTTGGTTCCCGGTTCGATGAGCTGGGGGCAGTGGGCCAGGAAGGGGACGCGCATGGAGGGTTCGTACATGTGGCGTTTGTCGATCAGGCCGTGCTCGCCGAAGCAGAAGCCGTTATCGCCCATGTAGAACACGAGGGTCGAATCCAGCAGGCCCTTGACTTCGAGGCCGTCCAGCACGCGACCGATGCTGTCGTCGACGCTCAGCAGGGTCTCGCAGTAGCGCTTGAAGAAGGTGTCGAAGTCCATCTGGCCGTGATACATGTAGTCGACGCCATGCCAGCTATTGCGCTGCTCCTTGACCCAGGCGGGTTTGCCTTTGTAGTTCTCTTCGGTGTCGGCCATGCTCTCGGGGTATTCGATCTCGACGTTCTCGTACTTGCCCAGGTGCCGCTTGGCGGGCTCGAACATCGCGTGGACCGCCTTGTGCGAGAGGTACAGGAAGAACGGTTTGTCGCGGTCCTGGTTGATCCAGTCGAGCGCGTAGTCAGTCAGTTCGTCGGAGATGTGTTTGGTGGCGCGCGTTCGCTTGCCGTCGACGTTCAACTGGCAGTCGTAGTATTCGCCCTGTCCCTTGAAGCTGATCCAGCGGTCGAACCCCGGTCGGGGCTCGTCGTCGCCATGGCCCATATGCCACTTGCCCATGAAGGCGGTTTCGTAGCCAAGCTGCTGGAGATACTGCGGGAAGAAGACGAGGTCCTTGCGGACGTCGGTCTGGTTGTCGACGACGCCGTGCTTGTGCGAGAACAGCCCCGTCAGGATCGACGCCCGGCTCGGCGAGCACAGCGACGTCGTGACGAACGCGTTCTCGATGTAGGCGCCGTCGCGGGCCATGCGATCCATGTTCGGCGTTTCGAGGAACTTGGGTTTGCCCAGGAAGCCCATGAAATCGTAGCGGTGATCGTCGGACAGGATGAAGATCACATTGCGCGGTTTCTGCCCCGGGATCTTCGAAAGCTTCCCATCCGGCGCCGCAGCCCCTGCCGTCGGCAGACCCATGGCCAGCGAGGCCGCGCCCGCGGTTCGCAGAAAACTTCTTCGCGAGAAATCACCCTGTCTCATGAGAGGACCCCTTTCGAATCAATGTCATTGTGACCAGGAGCTTGCCCCGAGCGAAGCCGAATGGGATGAGGCTTGCGCGAGGGAGTTTGGCTGAGAACTTGGTCCATCTCGCGCACGGAGCCGGATGTCTCGACTACGCTCGACATGACGAAAGGCAAAGCATGCGCTCCTGTTCCTATACGCCGCTGAAGGCGGAGAAGCCGCCGTCGACGGGGATGACCACGCCGGTGACGAATTTGCCGGCGTCGCTGAGCAGCCAGATGACCGTGCCGATCAGTTCTTCCGCTTGGCCGAAGCGGCCCATGGGCGTATGGTCGACGATGCACTGGCCTCGGGCGGTCAGGTCGCCCGTCTTCTCGTCGGTCAGGAGGAAACGGTTCTGTTCGGTGAGGAAGAAGCCCGGCGCGATGGCATTGACCCGGACGTCTTTCGAGTAGTTCTGGCAGACGTGAACCGCCAGCCACTGCGTGAAGTTGCTCACCGCGGCCTTGGCGGCCGAGTAGGCAGCGATCTTGGTCAGCGGGCGGAAGGCGTTCATGCTGGAGACGTTCAGGATGACGCCGCCACCGCTGTCGACGATGTCCTTGCCGAAGACCTGGGTGGGTAGCAGGGTGCCGATGAAGTTCAGGTCGAACACGAAGCGAATCGCCTCGGCGGGCAGGTCGAAGAAGGTCAGGTCGGGCGCGGTGGTCGCTTCCTTCTTATTGCCTCCGGCGCCGTTGATCAGGACGTCGATGCGGCTGTATTCGGCGAGGACCTGGTCGCGGGCCTCGACGATGCTGGGCTTGTCGAGGACGTTGCACGTGACGGCGATGGCGGTGCCTCCTTCGGCCTTGATCTCGTCGGCGACCTTGCCGGCGGCGGCCTCGAAGAGGTCGAGCACGGCGACCTTCGCCCCCGCCCGGCCCAGCGCCCGCGCCATCTCGCCGCACAACACCCCGCCGCCCCCGGTGACGACGATGACCTTATCCTGAATGTCGAACAGGTTCTTCATCCCTTTCCTTTCGTTTGCGTGCCGGTCGAGCGTAGCGCGACCCGATCTCTTTCCGATTCTGCCCCAACGGCTGCCAGAACGCACTATACACAGCCCGCCCCCCGATTTCAACCCGCGCCTCCACCCTCCACCCTCCGGCCTCCCTTTGCCCTTGCACGATTGCTCCGTCGTCGCCACAATAGACCTGACGACCGGATCCAATGCCAGGAGTATCTATGGCCAACTACGAAGTAATGCATTTCGACGAGATCGAGCCGGTGGCGTGCCCGTGCGGATTTGCCCGGCGGGCGTTCGCGGCGCCCGAGAACGAAACGGCGACCATGCACGTGGTCGACGTCAAAGCGGACTCGAAGGCCCACTACCACAAGAGCCATACCGAGTTTTACCTGGTCCTCGAAGGCACGGGTCACATCGAACTCGACGGCCAGATGGTCCCGGTCCGTCCCTACAGCACCGTCCTGATCAAGCCCTTCTGCCGCCACCGCGCGGTCGGCAACCTCCGCATCGTCAACGTCTGCATTCCCCCGTTCGACCCTGCCGACGAACACCTCGACTGACCGATGATGGCTGCGATTGCTTTCCCTGGCAATCCCGCCTGAGTTACTAGGTTTTCTCTTGACACTCCGCTTTGGCAGGGTTAGAATCATTATATTCTGCGGGAACGGATTGCTCAGTATCTGTGGTTTGGGTGCGGTACCGCTCACGGCCAGTCGGCTCGCGCCTCAAACCGCCACCCAACGGAGGTCGATGAATCGGCAGTGAAAGAATCAATTTCTCCTGGAGCAGCATGTTCATGAGCAGAACAAATCGTGGGGGAACATTGATTGTTGTTGCCGCGGTTGCTGTCATGTTGGCGGGTTCGCCAGCCTTCGCAGTGTTCACACCGGGCGACCTGTACTATGCATCGAGCCAGGCCCCTGGAAACATCTACAACCTCGCGGGAGGGGGCCGCATGACCGGACGGGCTCCCTTTGCGGTCCAGGGTTGCGGAAGCTTCGGTCAGATGGCGTGGAGTGCGGACCTGACGACCATGTATTCGACCGCCTACTCCTGCGACACGGTATTCTCCATCTCCGCTTCAGGTGCCGTGTCGTCCTATGCGTCCGTTGCCGGTCCCACGGGGATCGTGAGGACCCAGGACGATCGCCTTCTGGTCGTATCGAATGTAGATGGCTGGGTCTGGGATATCACGAATCCGCCCCATCGAGCGGTCGTTGCGACCGGCATGACCTCTCCGCGCAACATCATACAACTTCCGACGGGCGAGATTCTGGTCGCAGACACCGGCAGCAAGAAGGTGTGGGACATATCGAGCGGATCGCTCGTGCCGTATGCCTCGCTTCCGGGTTCGAGCGATTATGTGGTTGATCTTGATTACACCAGTGACGGGCGCGTCTTCGCGACCAATGACAAGCAGGTCTATGAGGTGACGGGCGGCACAGCCCAGCTCTTCGCGTGGTCGCACGCACACCTCATGGGACTGGCCATCGATCGGAGCACGGATCAGATCTTCGCGTCGCCGTTTGGAGACCACTACGTCCTGGACATTACGACGGGTGGTTATGTCAGCAGCCCGGGTCATGACTGGGCTTACAGTATCCCCGGCAGCAACAACGCCGCCCTCGATTTCGTTCCCTATCCTTCCGTGCCGGTTCCCGGGGCCCTGCTCCTGGTCGTGGTCGGTTTCTTGAGCGTCGCCGGAAGCCGGTGCGGCAGGACATGAACAACCACATGACCACGCGAAGCCACGAAACCAAAACGCTACAGCTTCACCCACACATTCCTTCAGAGCCCTTTTTCACACAGGAACACCCACCCGCCAAACCCCGTGACATCCAACCGATCATCCCCTACGCTGGGTTCTCAACCCAGGCGTCCACCCCTCTCGTTCTCCGTCCCCGCCCATTTGTAGGGGCGAGGCATGCCTCGCCCGCCCACCCACACGACAAACGCCATCTCCCTTCCCCACCAACTACCCTCCACACCGGGAACATGTATGCCTGACACTCTGGATTCCCCTCTCCTATGCCGGGACACCGAAACCAAACATGCGTCTGCTCCTCTCTTTCACCACACTATCCTTGTCCAGGGCTCTCACCCGCAAGACGGTACTCCCTACAAAAGTCCTCAACCAACTCGCGGATCGCATCTTCGACTGCGTGGGTAACCATCGTCTCGCTACCGACACCGAGCACGCTGTCCAGCCATGTCACACAGGGTGCTACCATCACCTGCTCAGGGAGTCCCGCTGTGAGCAATCCGGTTTGGCAGAGTGAAAGCCGGACGTTCACTGCAACCGGCGCTTTGGTCCCGGTCATAACGATCTCGGCCAGAAGACGGGCGTAATCGTATTCCGGACAGACCAAACGACTTGGCATCATCATCCAGGATCACAACGACGTGAATCCCCTCCAATCCCTTCAAGGTGTCCCCCTGACCATACCAGAGGCGAAAGAACGAGGACGGAATACCACCTCTCGTAGCAACGCCCTGCTCGCCACTCTGTCCGCTTAGTCCAACCGTCAGGATGCTGCATGCAACGACAACCAAACCGATGGCACTTGCTCTCATGATACTACCCCTCACAGCACATCTATCATAGTCGCCAATCTGTTCACAACGATGCCCTCACGGGGAGGTCCCCACCTCCGGTCCTCCGCGTCGCTTCCGCATGAACGCCACGGTATCGAACGTCGTCTTCCTCATAGAACACCTCTCTCGGCGTCCGCACTTCAATCATCCGTCGCCACGTGGTCCGCGTCACCTTCCTGACAGCATTATGGCAGAGGACAGCCATCGGACCAAGCAAAAATGAACATCCTCGCATCCCCGCATCCCCGCATCCCCGCATTTCCGCATCTCCGCATCTACGCATCCTCGCATTCCGAAGATCCGCCAGGCTACCCCCAGGAGCAGGTATACCCTTACGGGCACACGACGAACGGGCACGTGCGGAATGGCGAGGGTTCTTCCGTGGCCGGCGCGTTGGCGCCCGTCGGTCGGATGTGACGGGCCGCATGTGTGAGTCGAGCGATGGAATGGGCGTGTTTATTTCGTGCGGTGCTCGCGCAGCGCGTCCCAGAAGACTTCTTCCATCTGCTGCGCATCGATTCGGGTATACACCCAGACCCGCCGGTCGCTGTTGAGCCTGGCCGGGACGGGCACCTCGATCTCATGGGCCAGCTCGGGACGCCTCACCGCCTCCACCGCTGCAACGTCCCACATGGTCCACGTATCCGTGTCCATGCCCGGCTGCCACGGCGGATCAAACCCGAGCCAGTAGTCCACGATGAAATCGTACACGCCCCCGGCGCCCTGGAGCTCCGCGACCGCCCGGGCCTTCTTGAAACGAAGCGCCGCCGAGGCGGTACCGGTCATCACGTGCCATTCGAGGCCCTCTGCCATGAACAGGCAATCGACCGCCTGGAGGTCGTTCTGGGCGTTGAACTCCCTGGTATTCCACTGCCCATTCTCGAAGCGCAGCCCCATGCTGTAGCAGCGGATCTTCGAGGCGATGCAAGGCTCGAACGCGATCGCGGACGCCACGTTTGTCATTGCGCCGGTGGTGATGACCGTCAGCTTCCGCCCGGGCGGCATCTGTTTTGCCTTTTCGATGATAAACCGCGCCGCCGGCGAATCCTGTGGCGTCGTCGCGTCCTTCATCGCCTCGTTCGCCCCCAGCGCATGCGGAATGTCCCGCCTGTCCATCAGGTCCAGCAGCTTTTCATTCAGCCTCTGGCTCGGTTTCACCGTGTTCGCCGGCGCATTGGGCTGCGTCCGCCAGTGGGCACTCGTCAGGCCCACGATCTCGAACCCCGGCTCGGCCACCGCGCGGACGATCGCATACAGATCGTCGATCTCGTTCGCGGTATCGCAGTCCAGCAGGACCGGTATCTTCTCCGCCGCCGCGCCCGCGCCACAACACACCGTCAAAACCGCCGCGAGCACCACCTGTGACAGTCTTCCCATGATCCTCATACGATTCCTCCCGGAGCCCCACCCTGCCCTGACGGACCCACGACAACCGCCGCTTATCTTGATGCCATTCGTACCCGACA
>CAZTGH010000070.1:0-17616 GCA_964612985.1 uncultured Pirellulales bacterium | reverse complement strand
TCACGTCGAGCGCGGTGGTGGGCTCGTCGGCGATGAGGAGCCGCGGCCGGGTCAGCATCGCCTGCGCGATCATCACCCGCTGGCGCATGCCGCCCGAAAGCTCGTGCGGATACTGCCTGAGCCGCCGCGCCGCCTCGGGGATGCGCACCCGCTCCAGCCAGTCGAGGCACTGGGCGCGGGCCGCGCGGCCCGTCACGCCCTCGTGGTGGCGGAGCACCTCCTGCATCTGCTCGCCCACGCGCAGGTGCGGCGTGAGCGAGGTGAGCGGGTCCTGGAAGACCATCGCCACCTTCGCGCCGCGGAGCCGGTTGGCCTCGGCCGCGGGGCGGTTCAGCATCTCGCGGCCCTCGAAACGCACCGAGCCCGCCGCACGGCCGTTCGCGGTCAGAAGCCCCATGGCGGCGAGGAAGGTCTGGCTCTTGCCCGAGCCGCTCTCGCCGACGATGCCGAGGCATTCGCCGGCCCCGACGGAGAAGGAGACGCCCTTCACCGCCGGCACGGGGCCGTCCGGCGTCTCGAAGGTGACGGAGAGGTTTTCGACGTCGAGCAGGGCCACGTCAGCGCTCCTTCGGGTCCAGCGCGTCGCGGAGCCCGTCGCCGATGAAGAAGAGCGAGATGATCGTCACGAGGAAGAAGAAGAGCGGGAAGGCGAGCTGCCAGATCGTGCCGTAGGTGATCGTCCCGGCCCCCTGGCTGATGAGCGCGCCGAGCGAGGTCGCGGGTTCCTGCACGCCGAGGCCGAGGAAGGAGATGAAGCTCTCGGTCAGGATCATCTGCGGCACGAGAAGCGTGGCGTAGACGATCACCACGCCGAGCAGGTTCGGCACGATGTGGCGCAGCACGATCGTCGCGTCGCCCACGCCGGCGGCGCGCGCGGCCTCCACGAACTCGCGGTGCCTGAGCGAGAGGGTCTGGCCGCGGACGATCCGGCTCATGTCGAGCCAGCCCACGATCCCGATGCCCACGAAGAGCATGAAGAGCGAGCGCTCGAACATGACGAGCAGCAGGATGATGACGAACATGTAGGGAATCGCGATCAGGATATCGACGGCGCGCATCATCAGGTTGTCCACGCGCCCGCCGACGTAGCCCGCCACCGCGCCGTAGAGCGTGCCGATGACGACGGCGACGAGCGCGCCCACGATCCCAACCATGAGGGAAGTGCCCGTCGCCTGCACCGTGCGCGCGAAAAGGTCCCGGCCGAGCTCGTCGAGGCCGAAATAGTGGCCGTTGGAGAGCGAGGGCGCGCCCTGCCCCGCGATGTCGCCCATGCGCGCCCAGTCGATCTCCTCGTTGGAATACTGCGCGACGAAGGGGCCGAGGAGCGCGAAGACGACGACGAGGGAAAGCGCCACGCTCGCCCCCATGGCGGCGCGGTTCCGCCGGAAGCGCCGCAGCGCGTCCTGCCAGAGCGAGCGGCCCTTCACGGCCGTGTCGGTGACGGCGTCCGCGATGCGCTCGACCCGGGCGGCGTCTTGGGTCATCGCGGCCTCCTCAGTACCGGATCTTCGGGTCGAGCCAGGCGTAGAGCACGTCGGCCACGAGGTTGAACAGGATGGTGAGCGCGCCGTAGAGGATCGTCACCCCCAGCATCACCGCGTAGTCGCGGTTGAGCGCGGAGTTCACGTAGTAGAGCCCGATGCCGCCGGTGGAGAAGTAGAGGTCGATCACCACCGAGCCCGTGATCATGCCCACGAAGGCGGGCCCGAGGTAGCTGACCACCGGCATCATGGTGGGCTTCATCGCGTGCTTCCAGACGATGACGCGCTCCGGCAGGCCCTTGGCGCGCGCGGTGCGGATGAAGCCGGCGTTCATCACCTCCAGCATGGAAGAGCGCGTGATCCGCGCGATCGAGGCCATGAAGGAGGTGGACAGCGCGATCACCGGCATCACGAGATAGGGCCAGGCGCCGCCGCCCCAGCCACCGCCCGGCAGCCAGCCGAGCTGCCAGGTGAACACGATGACGAGGATCGGCGCCATGACGAAGTTCGGCAGCGCCTGCGCCGAGAAGGTGGCGCCGACGGCCACATGGTCGAGCCAGCTGTTGTGGCGCAGCGCCGCCGCCACGCCGAGCGAGACGCCGACGAGCGTGGCCAGCAGGAAGGAGAGCGTGCCGTAGGTGAGGGTGACCGGGAAGCCCTGGGCGATGATGTCGTTCACCGTCCGGTCGCGGTAGACGAAGGAGGGGCCGAAGTCGAAGCGGGTGACGATGCCCGCGACGTAGGTCCACATCTGCACCGGGAGCGGCTGGTCGAGCCCGTATTTCGCCTCCACGTTGGCGCGCACCTCGGGCGGCAGGGGGCGTTCGGAGGTGAACGGCCCGCCGGGGGCGGCGTGCATCAGCAGGAAGCAGATCACGATCAGGATGAGGAGCGTCGGGACGGCGATCAGAAGCCGCCGCAGGATGTATGCCAGCATGTCGGAAAACCCGGAAAGGAGGCGCCCCGGCAAGGGGCCGGGGCGCGCCGTGCCGTCACTCGGCGATCTTGTAGAGGTCCTTGGCGTACCAGTTCTGCTCGACGTTCCCGAGCGGCCAGCCGCCCACGTCGCTGTCGAGCATGTAGACCCCCGCGTAGTGGTAGATCGGGATCACCGGCAGCTCCTCGGCCAGGATCTGCTCCACCTCGGCGTAGAGCGGCGCGGCGTCGTCGGCCGTCCTGGCCTCGGCCATCAGCGCGTCCACGCGCGGGTTCGCGTATTTCCCGTCATTGTAGCCCGAAGGTGTGGTGAGCAGGTCGAGGAAGGTCGACGCCTCGTTGTAGTCGCCGCACCAGGCGCCGCGGGCGAGCTCGAAATCCTGTCGGCCGCGGGTGTCGAGGAAGGTCTTCCACTCCATGTTGGCGAGCGTGGCCTCCACGCCGAGCTTCTGCTTCCACATCTGGCTCATGGCCACGGCGATCTTCTGGTGGCTCTCCGAGGTGTTGTAGACCATCTCGAAACGGAGCGGGTCGTCCGGGCCGTAGCCCGCCTCGGCCATGAGCGCCTTCGCGCGGGCGTCGCGCTCGGCCTGGCTCATCTCGGCCATGGGCACGACCGGCGGCTCGAAGCCCGCGGTGGCGGCCGGCGTGAAGGTGTAGGCCTCGGGCTGGCCGCCGGCGAGGATGTTCTCGGTGATGATCCTGCGGTCCACCGCGAGGGCCAGCGCCTCGCGCACCCGCGCGTCCCTGAACGCCTCCGGCCCGCTCTCGGACAGGTTGAACGTGTAGTAGTAGTTGCAGAGCCGCGGGAAGCTCACCGCCTCCTCCGGATACTCCGCCTTCAGCCGCGGGAACTGGCCCGCCGGCACCTCTGTGCGGTCGAGCTCTCCGGCGAGGTAGCGGGTGAGCGCCTGGTTCTCGTCGTTGATCACCAGCGTCACCATCCGCTCGAGGATCACGTTCTCCGCGTCCCAGTAGCTGTCGTTCCGGACGATCTCCACCCGCTCGTTCGGCACGTGCTCGGCGAGGGTGAAGGCCCCGTTCGAGACCATGTTGCCGGGCCGCGTCCAGGCGTCGCCATGCGCCTCGATGGCCCAGGCGGGCGCGGGGAAGGTCGTGGCGTGGGTGGTCATCTGCGGGAAGTAGGGCAGCGGCTCGGAAAGCCGCACCTCGAGCGTGCGATCGTCGAGCGCCGTGACGCCGAGCGCCTCCACCGGCATCTCGCCCGCGATCACCGCATCGGCGTTCTCGAGGCTCATGAGCGAGATGAACCACTGGTAGGGCGAGGCGAGCTCGGGGCTCGCGGCGCGCCGCCAGGCATAGACGAAATCGCCCGCCGTGACGGGCGTGCCGTCGGACCAGACCGCGCCCTCCCGGAGCGTGAAGGTGTAGACGTCCTTCGCGTCGTTCACGGTGAAGCCGGTGGCGACGCCCGGCACGAGGTTGCCCTCGGCGTCCTGGTTCATCAGCCCCTCGAAGAGCTGGCGCACGATGTCGGAGCCGGAGACGTCCTCGACCACCTGCGGATCGAGCGAGGAATGCTCGTCCAGCATCCGGATGGTCAGCGTCTGCTCCTCGGCGAGCGGCGCACCGTCGGGGCCCGTGGTCTGGGCGGCGAGCGGCTGGACGAGCAGCGCGGAGGCCAGCAGCGCGGCCATCGCAGTCTTCGCGGGCGGGATCATGTCTTTTCCTTTCCTGTTGGCATGGCGGCTCGGTCGGCAGGGGCGCGGCGCGCCTCACGGGGCGATTTCAGCAGGCCGGCCGCCCGCGGGGCGACTGTTCCCGCACGTCACCGGGCGGCCTCGCAACAGTCTGCCAAAATTTGCGCCCGTTCCGATAGGGATATGTCGCGCATGGCAGGCGCAGCGGGCCGGTTCGGGGCGAATCGCTTTCGGCGCGTTCAGGCGTCGAGCAGGGCCTGCCAGTGCCGCATGGCCGGGGCGAGGCCGGCGCCGTCCACGACGGCGACGAGCAGATCGCCCCCCTGCCCCGCCAAGACCAGATGGCCGCCCGCGGCCTCGGGCAGGCCGAGCAGTATGAGCCCGCCGCTTTCCAGCTCGGCGGCGAGCGGCGTCCCGTCGCCGAGCAGCCGGTCGAGCGCCGCCTCGCCCCATCCGGTCAATTCCTCGATGCGCGCCCCCTCCCCTCGGAGCACGGAAACCTCCGCCTCGCCGGTGCGGAACGCCGCGATGAGATGGTCGCCCAGCTCCTCGGCGAGCGCGGCGAGCGGATCGCCGCCGGCCGGCCGCGGCGCGAGCGCCCCGGCAATCCCCAGCGCCTCGGCAAGACGAGCGGCCGAGATCCCGGTCTCGCCCGTCTCTCCCCCTTCGCCGCGCGGGGCGGACGAGACGCGGACGGAGCCCGCGCCCTCCGCAAGGCGCGGCAGCAGCGCGACCAGCGCGTCGAGATGATCCTCCTCCGCGCCGGAGAGCGGCGCGCCGGCAAGCGCCTCCGCCTCCGCGCCGAGCCCTGCGGGGAGCGGCGGGACGAGACGGAGAAGCCGCCGGCCCGACGCCTCGCAGACGAGCCGGCCGCGCCCCTCGAACTCGAAGGCGAGCTCGCGCCCGAGCACCGTGGCGTCGATCTGCCGGACGAGGACGGCGAGGCCGTCGGCGGCGCCGGAGAGCGCGTGCTCCCGCGCGGGCGCGACGCCCCCGGACGCGACCCGCCGCAGCACGGCGCGCAGATCGTCCAGCCCGCTCAATGCCTTGTCCCCCGGCCCTCACGCATGTTCCGGCCCATCCCCTCCGCCAAGCGCCCCGCGGCCGGCCGCCAGAAGCCGCTCGGGCGCAACGCCGGGCGCGCAGAGGCAGCACAGCGCCTCGCCGGGCTCGGCCGGGTCGCGGAAGAAGGCGCGGCAGCCGGTGGCGGTGAGCAGCACCGCGCATTCCGCCTCGGCGCCAGCGAAGGCCCCGCTGTCCGCGAAAAGCCGCGCCGCCTCGGCGCAGAGCGCGTCGAGGTCCTCCTGCGGATGCTTCAGGGCGCTCGCCACGGCGAGGACGGTGCCCGACCCGATGTCGGCGAAGAGCGCGAGTTCGCACTCCGGCAGATCGGCGCGCAGCCTGGCGAGATCGTCGGTGGTCATCGGTCGGGCCCGTGCGGTTGGGTCGCTGGCCGCCGTTCTGCGCCAGCCCGGGCGCGGATACAAGCCTCGCGTGCGCAGGGCGCGCCGCCCGCCCCCATCAGAAGAGCGAGGGCGCCTTCTCTCCGGGGCCGGGGCGCGCGCGGCGCCGACCGCCCTCTCCGGCGGGGGCCACGCGGCGCGGCATGACGGCGCTCTGGCGGCTCTCCTCCGTCGCATCGCCGGAAGCGTCGGCCGATGCGCCGCCCTCCTCGCCCATGGGCGGCTCGAACGCAGCATGCCCGGCGTCCAGCGCCCAGGCGCGCGCCTCGCCGGCCTCCGGGTCGCGCGTTTCGGCGGCGTGCCGGGCGCGGAGCCGGTCGGCGATCTTCTCCGGGCCCGCCACCGCCGCGCCGTCAGGAGCATCCGGCCGCGGCGCAGGCGCGGGCATGCGCGCGCCCCGCGGGCGCTGCGCGGCTTCCTCGCCGAGCTCGGTCAGCAACTCGGCGAGCGCGGCGCTGAAAGCCGCCGCGCCGCTTTCCTCCCAGAGCGCCGGATCGCCCTCCGCGGCCGTCGCCTCGGTCAGCGAGATCGGGTAGACCGAGTGGAAACATCCCTCCACCGCCCGCTCCACACGGCGGAAGAGCCGCGTCCGGTCTGTCTCGGAGAGGATCTTGTCCATCCGCGTGATGAGCAGCAGGCTCTTTTCCTGCAACTCGAGCGGCACCTCCTCCCAGACCGCGGCCTCGGACTGGCGCCAGGCCTGGGTGGCCGGCGTGCACCAGATCACGCAGTCGGCCTCGTCCAGCACCGCCTGCCAGACCTCCGGGTCCATGTTCGGATCGGAGGTGCCGGGCGCGTCGATGATGTCGCAAAGCTCGAGGATCGGCGCGCGCAGGAAGACGCGGACGGCGCGGGTATCCTCCACGCTGACGCGGCTCAGCGCCTCGGCGCTCAGCTTCTCGTGCTCGCCCTCGTGGCCGATGCGGAAGGGCGCGCCGTCGCCCGCGCAATACCAGATCGGCGGAAGCTGGGTGGCGATCGCCTTCACCGGCGAGACGGGCTGCTCCATCAGCAGGTTCGCCAGGGTGCTCTTGCCCGAACTGAACTCGCCCATCAGCACGACGCGGGGCTTGCGGCCCTCCACGGGCAGGCTCTGGATCTCGCTTGTCTCGGACATGGGTCTCGCCCTCCGGGTCAGGTGGTGTCGAAGGCTGCCAGCACGGACAGCGTGGACTTGAGCGTGTCCCAGCGCTGCTGGCTGCCGCCGAGCTGCGCGCGCAGGTCGCCCGCGTCGAGGTCGGCGCGCTCGGCGAGGTCCATCAGCACCGCGCGCTGGTTCGAGAGGAATTCCGCGAGCGCCGCCTCGAGGCCCCGGGCGTAGGCGGCCGCGTGATCGGTCTCCAGCGCCTGCACCACGGGCAGCGTCTCGGCCTGGATCAGGTCGGTGAATTCGCGGGCGAAGGAGGCATAGCTGCGCCGCCGCCGCCACCAGCGCGTCCACCAGTTGCCCTTGAGGTCGAGCGCGATGGTCTGCCCGAGCAGGACCGGCGCGGGCGCGGGGGGCACCGGCGGCGCCTCGAGCGCGAAGCTCTTCTCGGGGATGGAGAAGGCGCGGAGGTAGAGATCGCAGATCTCGGAGGTCGTGCGGTAGAAGACATCCTCGCCGATCTTGGAGGCGGCGCGGGCATAGACGCGGTAGCCCGAGCGCAGAAGCAGGCGCAGCCCGCTCGGCTCGTAGATCCAGACCTTCTTCTCGCCGTGCTTCTCGAGATGCTGGATGAGCGAGGCCACGGCGCGTTCCAGGAAGGTGCGGTGCGTGCTCGCCGCGCGCTCGCGGAACTCCCCGAGCGCGGCGTCGAGCCGGCCGCGCAGCTCTTCCAGCCGCTCCGTCTCGATGCGGTCGATCTCCGCGCCGATCCGGGCCGGGTCGATCGGCGCGCCGGCCGCGCCGTCCTTGCCGCGCGAGACGACGCTCCGCGACGCGGTGAGCCCGTTGGCGAGGTTGCGCGCAGACCGCGCCATCTTCGATTCCAGCTCCGCGCCCGGGCCGCTTTCCACGCGCTCGGCGATGGCCTTGCCGAGGGCGGGCAGCCCCGACAGGGTCCAGATCATGGAGTCGACCGAGGAGTCGGCGTTGTCCGCCGAAACCTCGGACTGCGCCCAGTTGAGCAGCGCCTCGCCGCTCGCGCCCTTGAGCCCGTCGTAGCGCCCGCTCAGCGCGTGGTTGGCCCAGTAGGCGCTGCCGAAGAGGATCTCGGCCTCCGCCGGGCCGCCATGGGCCTGCAGCGTGGCGCGGATGCTGTCGCGGATCTCGGGCACCTCCTTCGCGGGGTCCGCGAGCTCGTCGATGCGGTTCACGAAGACGATGACCTCGCGCGACTTGATGTTCGAGATCAGCCGGATGAGCGCCATGTCCACCGAGGAGAGCGCCTGGTGCGCCGAGAGCACCACGACGCAGATCCGGCTTTCCCGGATCGCGTGGATGGTGATCTGCTCGCGGATCATGAAGGTGTCGTTCACCCCCGGCGTGTCGCGGATGCAGAGCTTCATCGGCAGCTCGGGCTGGCCGAACTGGAGGTCGGCGGCCTTGGTGATGTCGGCGAAACGGCCCTGCCGGTCCTCGGGGCTGGCGTCGAAATCGTCGCCGAGGCAGACGTAGCGCTGCACCAGCTCCTCGTCGAAATAGCCGTAGTCGTGTTCCTGCCCGAGCAGCATCTCGAACTTCCGGCCCAGCCGCCGGCGCGATTTCTCGCGCATCTCCTCGAGCTGCTGGCGGACCTTCTCGATCTCCTGCTCGGCCCCGGCGCGGCGGGCGAGCTCGCCCACGCGGCCGCCGCGCTCCAGCAGCCGGTCCCACTCCTCCTCGCTGAAGAAGCGGAAGCGCGCCGAGTTGCCGGCCGCCTTCTGGCGCGGGTCCATGTGGATCGACGTGACGACCGAGGTCCAGGGGTTGACGTCGGCGGGCAGAAGGCCCGGCCAGCCGATCATCGCGTTGACGAGCGAGGTCTTGCCCGCCTTCACCTGGCCGATCATCGTCACGCTGGGCTCGAACTCGCGCAGGCGCTTGCGCATGCGCTGCGCGGCGATGTCGATCGCGCGGTCTCCGGCCTCGCCGATGTCGGCGATGGCCTTGTCCAGCGTCTCGATCCGGCCGGCGAGGCCCGAGAGGCCGGCATAGGTGGCCGACAGCAGGCCCGATTTCGGGGGCACGCGTTCGGCGGGGTCGAGGCGAAGCTGTTCGGCGGTCATGTCGGAGGCTCCCCCAGGGGATGGCGGCGCGGCCCGGCGGGCCGCGCGGCGTGGGCGGGTCGGCGCGGCGCGCCGGTGATGTCGCGCCGCGGGCTCATGCCGCGAGCTCCTGCGCGAATTCCTCGCGCAATTGCAGAAGCAGCGTCGCGGCCTCGCGGGCCTGCTCCGCGCCGCCCTCGAGCTGGAGCAGCACGGCAAGCTCGCTCGCCTCGATCACCGCGCGGCGGAGCGCGGCGCCCGAGGCATCGTCGAGCGCGTCGGCCTCGAGCAGATCGGCGAGGCGCTCGGTGGTCTCGGTGCAATGGGCGAGGACGTCCTCGGCCCAGCCGCCTTCCGCCTCCGCGTCGGCGAGGCGCGCGAGCAGCGCGCGGGCGCGGCCACGGAGGTAGAGGAAGGGGCGCGACAGGCGCGTGACGTCCGCCGTGGGACGCGGCGGGGCATCCTCTGCCACGGCCGCCACGGCCGCCGCCGGCGCCGCGGGCGCGCGCTCCGCACCCGGCGTCTCCGCCTCGTCCCCCTCCCGGGCGGCGGCAGGCTTCGGCTCGAAGCGGTGCAGGAACAGCATCGCGGCGTCGAGATCCTCGGCCAGCGCGTGGTCGATGTCGCGCGCGAGGCGCGAGAAGAGCGCCTCGATGCCCGCCCCGGCCCGCGCCTCCCCCTCCGCCTCGGGATCGACGGCGAAGCGGCCGTGGAAGCCCGCCGCCTCCCAGCCCTCGGCGGCCGGCGCGGCGGGATCGGTCTGCACGAGCAACGCGTGGTGCTTCAGCGCGTCGGGCGCCTCGCGCCAGATCGCCTGTTCCCCGGGCCCGAAGCGGCGCGTGCACCAGAGCGCCATGTCGGTGCGCGGCGCGCTCCAGCGCAGCGCCGCCCGCATGTCCCGCGCCGAGGCTTCGGCGGCCACGAGCAGGAAGGACATGCGCCGCAGCGGGGGCAGCGGCGCCTCGATCCGCAGGAAGGCCGGGGCGCGCGCGAGAAGCGCGGCGTCGGGCAACCCGTCCTGCGCGCGCGTGCTGCCGTCGGGGAGCGTCGCCGTGGTCCGGGCGGCCTCGCCAAAGCCGATCTGGCAGGGCGGCAGCGCGGCGCCCTCGGGCGCGACGGCCTGGCCCACAAAGGCATCGAGCAGCCGGCGCTTGCCCGCCCCCGGCAGGCCGAGAAGCGCCACCCGGACGGGGCGGCGCAGCGCGGCGATGATCCGCGCGCAGCGGTCGGCGGCGCGCTCCGGCATCTCGCGCGCCGCCAGCGCGGCCTCCAGCCGGGCCAGCGCGCCGGCCGCGTCGGTGCGCGGGGCGGGCGTCATGTGGACCTCCGGTGGCGCGTCGCGGCGACGAGCTGTCGAAGGGCGGCGAAGACGCCCGCGGCCCCGGCGCCGGCGCGGGCTCGGGTGTCGGCGAGCAACGGCGCGGGGCCCCGGCGCGTCGATGCGCCGCCGCCCGAGACCTTGATGACGATGAGCGCCACGTTGTCCTGGTCCGGGTCGTCGAGCCCGTCCACGCCTTCGAGCAGCGCCGCCGCGATCGCGCCGCTCGGCTCTCCCGCGTGGCGCGCGAGGATCGCCGAGATCGAGGCGTCGTCGAGGAACTGGAGGCCGTCGCTCGCCATCACCACCACGTCGCCGGGCAGCAGCGCGAGCGGCTCGGCCGGGCAGTCCAGCCGCTCGACCTCCTCGCCCATCAGCACCGCCGAGAGGCAGTGGCGCTGGGGATGGAGCCGCCCGGTTTCCGCGTCCATGAGGCCCTCGCTGACCATGAGATCGATCTGCGCGGCCATGGAGTGATCCTCGTTGAGCCGGACAAGGGCGCCGTCGCGGAAGAGGTAGAGCGGCGAATCTCCCACCGACGCCCAGTGCAGGCCGCCGCCCTGCACCACCGTCGCGATGACGGTGCCGCCCATGCCGTCGCAGTCGGCGCGCGCTTCGGCATGCGCCCGGAGCGCCTCGTTGGCGCCCTGGACCGCGTGGCGCAGGATCGCCGGGGTGGCGTCGCGGAAGCGGTCGGCCTCGGCGCTGTGAAGCAGGAGCTCGCCGAAGACCTCCGTGACGATCAGCCGGCTGGCGAGATCGCCCGCCGCGTGACCGCCCATCCCGTCGGAGAGCACGGCGATGCCCACCTCGCCGCCCTGCGGGAAGCCCGTCACCACCGCGTCCTCCTGGCGCTCGCGCCGGCCCTGCGAGAGCGCCGAGGCCGTGTCGAGGACCAGCTCAGCGACCTGCGTCATCGGCCTTCCCGCCGGTCTCGCCGGTCTCCCAGCGGAAGTCCGGGCCGCAGAGGGCGACGAAGCGCAGCACCGTCTTGCCCACGCGGATGAGGTCTCCGTTCTCGAGCTCCTCGGTGCTGAGCACCGGGTTGCCGTTGCGGCGCACGATGTTCGACTTGCCGCCATGTCCGACGAAGAACCGGCTCTGCTCGTCGTCGTAGGCGACCGCCGCGTGATTGTCGCGCGAGATGCTCGTGTCGCCGTAATCGAGCTGGATGGTCTGCCCCTCGCCCCGGCCGATGGTCGAGACGCCGGCGCCCACCGAGAAGGAGGCCCCGCGGCCCGGCCCCTCGACCACGACGATCCAGCCCGCCGGGAACTCGGCAGCGGGCGCGCGCGCCGCGCCGGCGCCGGCGAAGATGTCCTGCGCCAGCTCCTCGCCGTGGAACCCGAGAAGCCGCGTCTTGACCCGCCCGCCGCGCGCCGCACGGCTCGGCGCGGGCGGCGCGGCGGCCGGTTCCCTGGGCTCGGGCTCCGGTCCGGGCTCCAGATCCCAGATCTTCGGCGCGGCGGACGCGGCCTCCTCGGCCGCGTCGTCCCGCTCCGCCTCGGGGGCGGCGCTCTCCCCGGCGTCCTCTGGCGCGCGCTCGCCGGCCCGCGCGCCCGCGATCTGGGCCAGCTCCTCGGCGACGTCCCGCTCGGCGACGGCCGCCCCGTCATCCTCCCCGGAGCTCCCCGCGCCCTCGGTCCGCCGCGGGCGTCCGGCAGCGATCTCCGCGAAGTCCTGGACGTAGGGCACGTCGTCGGAGATCCCTTCCTGGCGCGCCCGGGGACGCTTGCGCACGATCACGTCTCGGAGCTGCCTCATCTCTGCGCCTCTCTGTAGCTGCTGTCTCTGACCCGCCGCCGCCAGACGAGCTGCGCCGCGCCCGACAGGAGCCGGGCGAGAAGCGCCGGGGGCGGCCCCTCGGAGGGCTGCTGGGGCATCTGCGCGGCATGTCGCGCGGGCTTCGGCGCGGCCTCGGGATAGAGTTCGTCGAAGGGCACCGGATCGCGCCGGGGCCGCATCCGCGACGGGAAATCGGACAGCCGCGCGCCCACGGGCACCGTCAGCGGCTCGCCCGGCGCGCGGGCCTCGGCGGCGGCGCTTTCGGCCTCCCGCGCCGCGTCAGGTGCCTCCGCGTCTTCCTCGAGCGCCTGAAGGGACTGCGTGACGAGCGCGGAGATCTTCCGCTCCATATCCTTGTCCTTCTGCGCCTGGGCGCGCAGCATCGCCTCGCGCCGCTCGGTGTCCACCATCTCGCGCCACTCGTCGGCGCTGTCGAGGCGGTCCTTGGGGAACACGCTCAGGCACTGGTTGATGGCGGTGAGGAAATAGGCGTCGTAGCCCCTGGTGCCGTTGCCGAGGGGCACGTAGGGGTCGAGCCGGTTCTCCGCCGTCGCCGCCAGGCGCAGGTGGCTGTTGGGCGGCGGCCGGCCGGTCATGAGGTGATAGAAGGTGGCCGCCAGCGCGTAGAGGTCGCTCGACCGGCCCTGGTAGCTCCCGGCGAGGTAGTATTCCTGCGGCGAGTAGCCGTCCTTCACCGTGTGCACCTTGGAGAGCACGCGGCTCGCGCGGCTCGCGCTCTCCCGCGCGGCGCCGAAGTCGATCAGGACGGGGCTGTTGTCCGAATCGAGCAGGATGTTGTCGGGCGCGATGTCCCGGTGGAGGATACCACGCTCGTGGATGTAGGAGACCGCGTCGAGCAGCCGGATCAGCAGCCCCTTGATCATCCTGGGCGTGAGAAGCTCGGGCTCCTCTTCCATGATCTGCAGGAGATCGCGCCCCTCGATGAAATCGAGCGCCATGTAGGCGGTGCCGTTGTCCTTGAAGATCTGGTGGACGCCCACGATGTTCGGATGCTCGAGCGCCGAGAGCGCGCGCGCCTCGCGCTCGAAGAGCTCGATGATCTTGTCGAAGTCCGACTGGTAGGAGCGCGAGCGCAGCCGCACCTTGTCGCGGGTCCGGCAGCACATGGCGCCCGGGAAGCACTCCTTGATGACGACCTTCCGCCCGAGGCTGTCCCGGGCGAGATAGGTGATCCCGAAGCCGCCGGAGTTCAGATACTTGTCGATCGTGTACTGCCCGAGGCAGAGCTCGGTCCCGGGGCGCAGCGCGTCCCCGAACTCGTCGACCATGTCGACGGCGATGTCTTCGGCTCGATCGGTCACGTCCTCGTCCTCGGCGGAAGGCAGGAGGCCAAACCCTTATAAACACGCGGATTGCGGCCATTGCGGCCCAAGAAAGTGTCTGAATCGTGTCGTGTTTCGGGTGAATCTGCGTCCGCCAGCACGCGCCCGGGGAAAGCGGGGCCGCGGGGGGGCTAGCTGTCGTCCCGGCCGGCGATAAGGACGGGCCCCCGCGCGGCGTCGAGCAGGGCGCGCAGTTCGCGCGGCCCGAGCGCGAGCGCCTCGGCCCGGTCGATCACCACGCAGGCCACGCGCGTCCGGCCGAGCCGCGCCAGCTCCGCCGCGTCGATCCCCGATTCGATCGCCCCGGCCCCGAGCCGGCCGGCGAGCTCGGCGGCGAGCGCGCGAAGAGCTTCCGGAGCCGGTCGGCCCGCCGAGACGAGCGCGACGCGGCCGGCGCCGAGGCCGTCCCCGCCCTGACCCAGGAGCACGAGATCCCATTCGGCCGCCGCGCCGCGCAGCCCTTCCGTGACATCGGCCTCGCGCCGCTCGAAGCTCCACTCCGCGCCCGCCCCGGCGGCGAAGACGCGCAGCGCCGCCTCGAAGGCGCGCGCATCGCTGGCCGCCAGCCGCAGGAACGCCTCGCGCCGCGGCGCCGGCGCCAGCTCTCCGGCGAAGCTCACGAGCCTCTGCCGGGGCAGCGCGGCGAGCTCGGGCAGCAGCGGGTCCGCCAGGAGCAGCCCGCCCACGCGGGCGAGCGAGACGCCGCGCAGAAGCTCGGCGATACGCATGGCGCGGCGGGCCTCGGCGAAGCTCGCCGCGCCGATCAGCAGCCGCCGGGCCGGGGCGCTCATTGCGCGCCCTCCCCGCCGGCGCCCTCGTCCCCCGGGCGGGTCGGCGCGCGGACATAGGCGCGGCGGGCCTCGGCGAAGCGCCGGAGCGCGGCCTCCACCCGCCCGTTCACGCTCTCGGGCGGGAACTCCCCGTCGGAGCCGCGCGCGCCCGCGGGCGTGCCCATCAGGAGCTCCATGCCCTCGTCGACGTGACGCACGGGGACGACGCGGAACTGCCCGTCGCGCACCGCGTCCACCACCTCGTCGCGCAGCATGAGATGGGGCACGTTCGCCTCGGGGATCAGCACGCCCTGCTTGCCGGTGAGCCCGCGCTGGCGGCAGGTCTCGAAGAAGCCCTCGATCTTCTCGTTCACGCCGCCGATCGCCTGCACCTCGCCGCGCTGGTTGACCGATCCGGTCACCGCGAGGCCCTGGTCGATGGGCAGGTCCGCGAGCGCCGAGAGCAGGGCATAAAGCTCCGCCGAGGAGGCGCTGTCGCCGTCCACGCCGCCGTAGCTCTGCTCGAAGACGAGACTCGCGTGCAGCGAGAAGGGCAGATCGCCCGCGTAGGTGCCGGTGAGATAGCCCGAGAGGATCATCACCCCCTTCGAATGCAGCGGGCCGCCGAGGTCCACCTCGCGCTCGATGTCCACGAGCTTGCCCGCCCCCATGCGCACCCGCGCGGTGATCCGGGACGGGCGGCCGAAGGCGTAATCGCCGAGGCCGAGGACGGAGAGCCCGTTGATCTGGCCGATCTCCGCGCCCTCGGTGTCGATCAGCACGGTGCCCCGGCGGATCGCCTCCTGCATCCGGTCGCGGACGCGCGAGGCGCGGCGCTCGCGCGCCTCGACCGCCGCGGCGATGTCGGCGGCGTCGATCTGCTCGGCCCCGCGATCGCCGGCGTAGTGGTCGGCCTCCTGCATCAGCTTGCCGAGCGCCTCGAGGCGCAGGCTCAGCTTCTCGGTGTCGCCCGCGATCCGCGCCGCCTCGTCGGCGAGCCGCGCGACGCCCGCCGCGCCGAGCGCGCGCAGCCCGGTCTCGCGGGCCTGCGCGCCGAAGAGCCGCGCGAAGCCCATCAGCGTCTCCTCGTCCCGTTCCACCACATCGTCGAAGTCCGCCTGAAGCTTGAAAAGCTGCGAGAAATCTGGATCGAGCATCACGAGAAGCGCGTGCAGCATCCGGTCCCCCACCAGGGCCACGCGCAGGTCGAGCGGGATCGGGTCGGGCTCCAGCGAGATCGTCGAGATCAGGCTCATGCGCTCGCCGAGCGAGGTGATGCCGATCTCGCCGCTCTTGAGGCAGCGCTTGAGCCCGTCCCAGGCGTAGGGCTCGGACAGGACGCGCCGCGCATCGAGCACGAGGTAGCCGCCGTTCGCGCGGTGCAGCGCGCCAGGCTTGATCATGGTGAAGTTCGTCACCAGCGATCCCATGTGGGTGGCGTGCTCGATCCGGCCGATCAGCCGGTCGAGCGTGGGAAGCGGCTCGTGCTCGAGCGGCGCGCCATTGGGCGCCTCGTCGTCCTGGCCGACCATCACGTTCACGGCGTAGCGGCCGAAGGCCGAGTCCTTGTGCGCCCGGCCCACGTTCTCGGGAAACGGGCCCTCCTTCTCCTGCGCCGCGTTGCGCAGGAAAAGCTCGGCGTTGGCGACGATGTCCTCGCGCACCTCGGCCACGAAATCCCGGATTTCCGGGATATTCTCGAAGGCGGAGGCGACCTCGCCCACGCGCGCGTCCACCACGCGCTTGGCCATGCTGGCGTTGAGCGCCTCCACCCGCTCGCGGTGGCGCTTGGCGCGGCGCGGCGCCTCGCGGAGGATCTCGGCCAGTTCCGCCTGAAGGCGGGCGATCTTCTCGTCGATCTCGGCGCGCTCCTCCTCGGGGAGCTGGCGGTACTCGTCGGGCTTGACGAGCTCGCCCTCGCTGAGCGCGCTCAGCATGAATCCCATGGGCGTGCGCAGAAGCGCCACGTCCTGGGCGCGGGCACGCTCGGCGAACTCTTCCATCGCCGATTCCTGCTCCTCGCTGAACTCCTCCTCGATGGCGCGGCGCTGGCTCTGGTAGTCCTCCGATTCGAAGAGCGCGGGGATGTCGCTGGCCAGATCGTCCACGAGATCCTGCATGGCGTCGCGGAACGGAATCGCCGTACCGGGCGGCAGCCCGATCGCGCGCGGCTTGTGCTCGGCCTCGAAGTTGTTGACGTAAACCCAGTCCTTCGGGCGCGGCCGATCCGCGGCGGCGTCGCCGAGGATCCGCATCAGCGCGCTATGCCGTCCGGTCCCCTCGGGGCCGAGGGCGAAGAGGTTGAAGTCGCGGTGCGGGATCGCGCCGGCGAGGCGGATCGCGTCGAGGGCGCGATCCTGCCCGACAAGGTCCGCCGGACCGTCCAGCTCCGCCGTGCTGGCGAAGGGGAAGGAGGACGGGTCGCAGCGGGCCTGCAGCTTCTCCGCGGGCAGCCCCTCGGGTCCGGGTGATGTCTCGGCCATCGGCGCCTCCCTGTCCTGGCGCCTCCACCAGAACATCTCGCGCCGCGCGGAGCCTTGACTTCCGTCAACCCGCCCCGCCGCGAGAGGGGCGTGACAGACGCGGCGTTTCGTCGGAAAACGGGGGGCGAGGAAACGAGCGAGGGACAGTGGAGCCATGACGGACAGGCGATACGCCGCGCCGCCCGGCGGCCATCCCGGGCAGGAGACGCTCCTGACCGGGCGCGCCGTCTTCACCGAAGCCTACGCGGTGATCCCGGCGGGGGTGCAGCGCGACATCGTGGCGAGTCGCCTCCCCTTCTGGGAGCAGACCCGCGCCTGGGTGCTGGCCCGCCCGATGAGCGGCTTCGCCGAGACTTTCGCGCAATACGCCCTGGAGATCGCACCCGGCGGCGGGTCGGACGATCCGGAGCCGGACGAGGGCGCCGAGGCCGCGCTTTTCGTGACCGCCGGGACGGCGGCGCTTTCCTTCGCCGGAGAGACGCACCGGCTTGCGCCCGGCAGTTTCGCCTTCCTGCCCCCGGGCATCGCATGGCGGCTGCGCAACGCGGGCGGCGAACCGGCCCGCCTGCAATGGATCCGCAAGCGCCACCAGGCCGTCGAGGGGCTGGGCCTTCCCGCCCCCTTCGTCACCAGCGAGGCCGAGATCGCGCCCCACCCGATGCCCGGCATCGAGGGGCGCTGGGCCACGACCCGCTTCATGGACCCGGACGACCTGCGCCACGACATGCACGTCACGATCGTGACCCTCGCCCCCGGCGCGGCGATTCCCTTCCTCGAGACCCATGTGATGGAGCACGGGCTCTACGTGCTGGAGGGCAAGGGCGTCTACCGGCTCAACCGCGACTGGGTGGAGGTGGAGGCGGGCGATTTCATGTGGCTGCGCGCCTTCTGCCCGCAGGCCTGCTATGCCGGGGGGCCGGGGCCCTTCCGCTACCTCCTCTACAAGGACGTGAACCGCCACCCGCCGCTCAGCCCGCCGTGATCCGCCAGGGCGTGGCGAAGGCGTGTTCCTCGAGGTTCGCGCCCGGCCCAATCCGGTCCACCACGGCGAAGAGCCCCGGCGGCGCGAGCGGCGCCAGAACCCCGTGCCAGGTGCCGCGCAGGTAGTTCACGCCCTGCCCCGGCCGCGTCAGGAACGCCAGCGGCCGGCCCGGCCGCCCGCCCTCGTCCGGCGCCACCACGACGAGGAAGGAATCGGCCGTCATCGG
>CAZTGH010000069.1:0-17811 GCA_964612985.1 uncultured Pirellulales bacterium | reverse complement strand
GCGATGAGCTCGAACTCGAAGTCATGACGCTGCGCGACGCCAAGGAGCAACTGCCGGAGGCCCAGTACTACGCACAACTCGAAAGCCTGCTGCAACAGATCGCGGAGATCTACGAACAGATCGAGACGCCGGACACCTCGGACTAACCCTCTGTCAGGATCTCTGCACCAACCCGGGCGTTATTCGGGGTTCCATTGCCCGGTCCACTGCCAGTCGCGCACCTCGGGCATGTCTTCGCCGCGCTTGCGGATGTACTGCTTGTGCTCGATCAGCTTGTCCCGCACTTCCCGGCGGATGTAAGCGGCCATGGCTCCGAGCCTGGGGACCCGGTCGATCACATCTTGAACCAGGTGAAACCGGTCCATGTCGTTGAGCACCAGCATATCGAACGGGGTCGTCGTCGTGCCCTCCTCCTTGTATCCGCGCACGTGAAGATTGCGGTGGTTGGTCCGCCGGTACGTCAGGCGGTGGATCAGATACGGGTACCCGTGGTAGGCGAAGATGATCGGCTTGTCGGTCGTAAACAACGTGTCGAACTCGTAATCCGACAATCCGTGAGGATGCTCCCCTTTTGCCTGAAGAGTCATTAAGTCGACCACGTTGATCACGCGGATCTTCAGATCCGGTACGTATCGTCTGAGCATGTCCACCGCGGCAAGCACCTCCTTGGTGGGCACGTCGCCTGCACAGGCCATGATCACGTCGGGCTCCGATCCGCGGTCGTTACTGGCCCACTCCCAGATCCCGATGCCGGCAGTACAGTGCTTGATCGCGGCGTCCATGTCCAGCCACTGCGCCTCGGGCTGCTTGCCGGCGACGATCACGTTGACGTAGTCCCGGCTCCGCAGGCAATGATCGGCCACCGACAGCAGGCAGTTGGCGTCCGGCGGCAAATATACGCGCACCACGTCGGCCTTCTTGTTCATGACCAGATCGACAAAACCCGGGTCCTGATGGCTGAACCCGTTGTGGTCCTGTCGCCAGACGTGACTGGTCAGGAGATAATTCAGCGACGCGATCGGGCGTCGCCAGGGAATCTCGTCTTGCGTGACTTTGAGCCACTTGGCGTGCTGGTTGAACATGGAATCGACGATGTGAACGAAGGCCTCGTAGCAGGAGAAGAACCCGTGGCGACCGGTGAGCAGGTAGCCTTCGAGCCAGCCCTGGCACGTGTGCTCGCTGAGAATCTCCATGACTCTCCCGTCGGCCCCGAGGTTCTCGTCGAGCTTCTCCGTTTCCGCCATCCAGGTGCGATCGGTCACCTCGAAGACGGCGCCGAGCCGGTTGGAGGTTGTTTCGTCGGGCCCGAAGATACGGAAGTTGTGGCGGTCCAGGTTCATCTTCATGACGTCCCGCAGGAACGTCCCCAGAACGCGTGTCGCCTCGGCCCGGACGCCGCCCGGCTCGGGAACCTCCACGGCATATTCACGGAAGTCCGGCATCCGCAGTTGCTTCATGAGTACGCCCCCGTTCGCGTGGGGATTGGCGCCCATGCGACGGTCCCCCTGGGGTGCCAGCGCCGCCAGTTTAGGAATCAGCCGCCCTTCTTTATCGAACAGCTCCTCGGGTTTATAGCTCTTCATCCACTGTTCCAACCGCTTGACGTGGTCGGGGTTGTCCGCCAGTTGCGCCAGCGGCACCTGGTGCGAGCGCCAGGTCCCCTCGACCTGCTTGCCATCGACTTCACTCGGGCCCGTCCATCCCTTGGGACTGCGCAGGACGATCATCGGCCACTTGGGCCGTACTGCCTTACCCTGACTGCGGGCCTCTTGCTGGATCGCCTTGATTTCGCCGACTACGGCATCAAGCGTTTCCGCCATCGCCTGGTGCATCGCCATCGGCTCAGAGCCTTCGACGAAATATGGCTTGTAGCCATACCCCTGGAACAACTGCGTCAGTTCGTCGGATGGGATCCGCGCCAGAAACGATGGATTGGCGATCTTGTAGCCGTTGAGGTGCAGGATCGGCAGCACCGCCCCGTCGTGAACGGGGTTGAGGAACTTGTTGGAATGCCAGGCGGCTGCCAATGCGCCGGTTTCAGCCTCCCCGTCGCCAACCACGCAGGCTACGAGCAGGTCCGGATTGTCGAACGCAGCCCCGAACGCGTGGGACAGGGAATAGCCCAGTTCCCCACCTTCATTGATCGAGCCCGGGGTCTCCGGAGCGGCATGACTGGGAATCCCCCCGGGAAATGAGAACTGCTTGAAAAGCTTCTTCATTCCCGATTCATCCGCCGTGACATCCGGATAGAGTTCGCTATACGTCCCTTCGAGATAGGTGTTGGCGACCATAGCCGGACCGCCGTGACCGGGACCGCAAACATAGATCACATCCAGATCTTGCTCGCGGATGAGCCGATTCAGGTGAACGTAGATGAAGTTCAATCCGGGCGTGGTCCCCCAGTGTCCCAACAGGCGCGGCTTGATATGTTCGAGTTCCAGCGGCTTCTTCAGTAGCGGGTTGTCCAGCAGATAGATCTGGCCAACCGACAGGTAGTTGGCGGCCTGCCAGTAACGGTGGAGGCCCTCGATGGCATCCTTCGATAGTCGCGTCATGGATTCTCCTCTTCACACAGTCACGGTAGACATCGGCACTCGTCCGAAGCTCGCAAAACATCTATTGTCTACGGCGTCTTTCTGTCGGGCGTCATGAGGAATCTGCCCGGCTCCCCATGGGCAAAATACCCGGCCGGTGGAAGATTCTCGCGTGTGGTCCGATTCCTGCGGTGTCTCGCAATCCATACTCCTGTGCGATTAGGGAAATTCCCTATTCGGTTGTAGGCAAAGAACGCATAAGCTCATAGTTCGTAAAGTCTTGTATGGCGGCTCGGCCGGCCGGCCCGAGAGTGTCTCACGTGGCAAGGCAGAGGTGTCCCGCGCTTCCCGTTGTCAGCCTGCCTTCGATATTGCCTGTGGATATGAATGAGCAGTACATGGATCGGAAGAACCATCGTGCGACAGCAATCAAGACGCTGGTGACGGTCACTTGCTGGGTGCTCGCCCTTGCAGGTCTTTACGCGTTCAGCAGGCACCACTTTCTGCTGTTCCATAGCTTGGCGGAAATCGCCAGCGTCAGCGTCGCGCTGGCCATCTTTTTCATCGTATGGAACAGCCGGCAGTACGTGCAGAACGGCTACATGCTCTTTCTCGGCATCGCCTACTTTTTCGTGGCCGCACTGGACCTCGTTCACACCCTGGCGTATACCGGGATGGGCCTCTTCCCAGACCATGGAACCAACCTGGCGACTCAACTCTGGATTGCCTCGCGCTACATGGAGAGCCTCTCCTTTCTTCTCGCGTCTCTTTTCCTTCGACGCAGATGCAGAGCCACGTGGGTCTTTCTGTCCTATGCCGCGGTGTCGTCTCTGCTGCTGCTGTCCATTTTCCACTGGCAGATCTTCCCCGCCTCATTCGACGACGTGGCCAACCGACTGACGCCGTTCAAAGAGACCAGCGAGTTCATCATCATCGGCATCCTCCTGGCTGCGTCGCTGGTGCTGTTCCGAAGCCGCAACGCCTTCGACCCCCGAGTGTGGCGATGGATAAGCGGGTCCGTCGTCCTGACAATGGCCTCGGAGTTCATGTTTACGCGCTATACCAATCCCTACGAATGGACCAATGCGCTCGGCCATATCCTGAAAATCGTGTCGTTCTACTGCGTCTACAAGGCCCTGATCGAAATCGGATTGCGAGAGCCTTACAACCTGCTTTACCGGGAATTGAAGCAGCGCGAAAGCGATCTGCAAAAGGCTCATGACGAATTGGAAGAGCGCGTTCGCAGCCGTACCGTCGAATTGTCGGATATGGTCGAAGCGCTCCGCGAAGAGGTCCAGGCGCGGGTGCGGGCCGAACAGTCATATCGGGAATCCGAGACGAAATACCGGACGCTGGTGGAGCGCGTCCCCGCCATCACCCATCTCTTGGCGCTCGACGGCAGCGGAACCACACTCTACATCAGCCCCCAAGTCGAGTCGATCCTGGGCTTTGCGCCATCGGAGTACGTGGAGAATCCGCATCTGTGGGCCAGTCGGTTGCACGACGAGGATCGGTCGCGCGTGCTGGCGAGAATCGCGGAACTGCGCCGGCCCGGCGAGCGATTCGTGCTGGAATACCGCATGCGGACGCGGGACCGCCGCGAAGTATGGTTCCGAGACGAGGCGATCGTCGTGCAGGACCCGACCGGCGAGAGGCTGCGACTCCAGGGAGTGATGTACGAAATCACCCAGCAGAAACAGGTGGAACGCGAACTGGCGGAACAATCCAAGACCCTGGAGGCGTTCTTCCAGTACTCGATTACGCCGCTGGTGATTCTCGATCGCCGCTTCAATTTCGTCCGGGTCAATCAGGCCTATGCGGACAGTTGCCAAAGGCCCATCTCCGAATTCGTCGGGCGCAACTACTTCGAGCTCTATCCGGACGATGACAACCAACGCATTTTCGAAGAGACTGTCCAGACACGGATCACCCATCAGGTAGCGGCCCGACCCTTCCGTTTCCCCGACCATCCGGAACGGGGCCTCACGTACTGGGACTGGACGCTGGTGCCCATTCTCGACGACGCCGGCGAAGTCGAGTCGCTGGTCTTCTCCCTTCGCGATGTCACCGAGCGACGCCGCGCGGAACTGGCACTGATCGAGAAGGAAGCCTATCTGCGAACCGTCGTCTCCAACGCCCCGATCATCCTCTTCGCCACGAACCGTCAGGGAGAAATGACGGTCTTCGAGGGAAAAGGCCTGGCGACCCTGGAGCCCAAGCAGACCGATGGGATCGGGATGAATGTCTTCGAGCGCTACCGCGACCATGCCGAGTTCGTCGAACAAGTGCACCGGGTGCTCGCAGGTCACGACATCGTTTGCGAAGTGGAGTTCGTCCCGGGCCGGGTCTTCGACGTCCGCTGCTCGCCCTTGCGCGACGAAACCGGCAGCGTGGCCGGCATCCTGGGCGTGGCTGTGGATGTCACGGAGGCCAAGAAAGCCGAAGCGAGAATCGTCGCCGACAAGATCCAGCTTCGGGCGCTGACCGCTCAGTTGCTCACGGTGGAGGACCAGGAGCGACGCGCGATTGCGACGGAGCTGCACGATTCGATCGGGCAGATCCTCGCCTTCATAAAGATCGAGATGGGAGAGCTGCGACGAGCCGACCTGCCCCGGGACCTTGCCCAGACGGTCAATCACATCCGTGAGCAGGTCAATGAGGCCATCAAACAGACGCGTACGCTCACGTTTGAGATCAGCCCGCCGGAACTGTATACCCTGGGTCTGGAGTCGGCCCTGGAGGAACTGACACAGCGCTTCGCCGAAGAGCGGCAGATCGAGTGTCAACTGGAGACGTCCGATGATCCCAAGCCGCTGAGCGATCAGATGAAAACGCTGCTCTATCGCTCCGTCCGCGAATTGCTGGTCAATGCAGCCAAACACGCCGAGGCCGGCCGCGTACACGTCATGGTGGATCGCGCCGGCCGCGACATTCGAATCACAGTGTGGGACAACGGGATGGGTTTCGACACGTCCCATCTGCAAACCCACTCGCCACACCGCGTTGCAGGATTCGGTCTCTTTAGCATCCGAGAGCGATTGACACACATGGGTGGCAGCGTATATATTGAGTCCAATCAAAAAGAAGGAACGAAAGTCATCCTGCGAGCGCCTTTGAAGGACGCGGACTCACAGTAGGAGTACCAGAGCATGAGTATCCGGATTATCATTGCCGACGATCACACTATCGTGCGTCACGGATTGACGAAGCTGCTTCAGCAGGAAAAAGACGTCGAAATCGTCGCCCAGGCCCAGAACGGCCACAGCACCCTGGAACTGGCTCGGGAACTGTCGCCCGACGTCATCGTTATGGATGTGGGCATGCCCGACCTCAACGGCATCGACGCCACGCAGCAGATCCTGCGCGAGAACCCGAACATCAAGATCCTGGCCCTGTCGATGCACTCCGGGCGCAAATTCGTGGTGGCCATGCTCAAGGCGGGCGCATCGGGATACCTGCTGAAAGACTGCGCCCTGGAAGAACTGACCACGGCTCTCCAGACGATCATGTCGGGCAAGGTGTACCTGAGCCCGACGATCACCGACATCGTGGTCGACAGCTACGTGCGCCAGCCGTCGGAGCCGGAACAGTCGGCGTTCTCCGTCCTCTCTCAGCGCGAGCGCGAGGTGCTCCAACTCATGGCCGAGGGCAACACCACCAAGCAGATCGCGCTGCGGCTGCACATCAGTCCCAAGACCGTCGAAGGCCACCGGCTTCGTCTGATGTCAAAGCTGAACATCGACAACGTCGCGCAGCTCACCAAGTACGCCATCCAGGAGGGCCTGACGTCGGCCGAGATGTAGAGCTCGGGTGACGTCCAGGCCCCCGCGCGATGACGCGGGTCTGCTCGCGACCGAAGCCTGTCGTGCGAGGGCACCCGACCTACAATGGTCTCAGGCCTCTTCGAGCACCTTGTAGCCCATAGCGTCAGCCAGTGCAAAGATCGGCTCCTTGAGATCCCCGTAGCAGGTGACGCGGTGCCAGCCCCACTGGTCCCACTGGGTAAACAGCTTCTCGATGTCGCCGACCGGCTCGACCGCCAGCTTGGTCCGGCAGGCCCGGTCGTCCGGATCGTTCTCCACCGCTTTGCCCTGGTGGAACAGGATCTCCTTGCGGCTCTGCTCCATCTCGACCGTCGTGGTCATGTAGCCCAGCGGCAAAATCGACCGCACCGAAGCCCCCTGCCGATCCTCCGAATGCGTCATGATCGTGAAGGGGTTGGTCGGTCCCTTGGGGCCGAACACTCTGTTCGAGGCCACGCAGTGCGCGTAGATGATCTGCCGCTTGGCCGTGTCGATCACCGGGTCGGAGATGTAGCCTGGCCGGCCCTGCGTCAGCGCCGTCAGCATGACCATGGTCGCCGTCGAGCGAACGTCGCATTCGCAGGCGCCGATCAGACCTTCATTGTTCAATTCATGGAAGCCCAGGCACGGATAGGCATGGATGTGCCCGCCGTAGAAACCACCCAGACAATTGATCGTGATCGCGTTGGCCCCGTGCTTCTTCAGCACCGACTTCATGCCCAGATACATTGCCGCTGAGGTTTCGAGTGTCTCACGCGACACGTCGATCACATCCGCAGCGTTCTTCTGCCACCGGTCGGCTACTTCGCGGGATTCGTCCTTATCGGCCGCCTTCCACGCCTCGTTCACTTCGGCAAAAGAAACGCGCTCCATCGGGATACCGGAAACCGGATCCGCCGGTCCCGATTCCTGGTTGCGAACCGCCAGAATCTTCGATGCCTTCATCGCCTCGACGCACTCGCGCGGAGAGAGCACCTTGAACGAATCCCGCTTGCAGGACAGATCCCCCGGCTCAGGCGTGCGCGAGGTCCGCACCCGCGCTGTGGCAGCCACGAATTCAGCAGGCGATCCGCCTTTACCTACGATACGGAAACATCTGACTGCTTCGATCAGGTCTCTCATGCGCGAGGACGCCACGAAGCCGACGTTCGGCGCCTGGCTCCGCAGAAAGGCGGCGGTGTAGACCAGGAAGCCGCCACTGCCGGCGTACTGGAAATCAACGTAGAGCGTTGGCTTGCCCGAGGTCGCCATCGTCTGCACAACGCGGTTCCAGCAGTTCATCTGGCAGACGATGTAGCCGTCAATCGTCCCCTTGTCGTCGTCGAGAATCTTCTGCGCCTGGTCCGGGCCGGTCGCCATCGAGGTGACGAACTGGAGATCGGGACATCGCCTCGTCAGCGTGCTGGTGATGCGCTGCATCACCGGATTGAAGTCGAACCCGACGTTGGGCCAGTCGGGACCCGGCTGCACCGGCGCGTGCAGCGCATAGATGATGCGAATCCGCATCTTGCCGCCCTGAGCCGCATGCACGGCGCGGGGGGCGGTCAGGATTCCGGCCGCTCCGAGACAGGCCCCGCATCCGGCGGCCAGCAACTGGCGGCGATTCAGTCGGCAGCATGCACATCCCGATGATTGTCTCTGCTTCTCCATGACAGTCCTCCCGCAAAAAAAACGCCGTTTCCGCTTCTGGACACGGTCCCGGCCTTCGCAGCACGACCCGCACCCACAACCGGCCCAATGGCTCCCGTGGAGCCTGCTGACTATTCTACAGTGCATCCCACTGTCTGCCAATACCGCCTGCCGCCCGCAAAAGGGCAAGATACTGGGTGGTCCTATGAAGATTTCTTGGTAGAATAGTCGATAAAGACCGTAGCAGGCCCAGGGTGTAGAGGTCGCGCCGAGCGTAGTGCTTTTCGGATCCGCCTGTTGGCCGCAGCAACGACAACACCGAACCCGCTTTTGCCGGATTCGGGCGACAATCGAAGCCGACAGGGGGTACCGTCGCACTCGTGCACAAGACCGTCATGACATCTGAGAGGAGAGGTCGCCCCAAGACAGAATCCACCCGGTCCGTCGACCGGAGAGGCTCTGCCGTGCACATCCTGCTGATTCTCCTCACGACGCTCGCCGGGACGGGCTGCCAGGACTGGCCCGATGAACGAACCACCGCGATCGAAACGGAGAATATCCTGGACGATCTCGACCGAGTGGAGATCGTCTCGGACGCGAATCTGCCGCCACAGATCGTGCAGGCACAGCCCCCGCTGAAGGTTCGTCAGACCGTCGGCGGCGCCGAAGAGTGGAAACTGGTGTATTCCTGCCGGCATCACAAAGCGGATCGGATACAGCAGATCGTGCGAGAGCAGTTCGCCTTGCAGAGGTTCAATCAGAAGGGTCAGTCCACCACGATTCACAACTACACCGTCACCACGAACCCCGGTGCCAACCAGTTGATCGTACGCGCCCCGACGGAGGAAGACGTCGACGCCGTCCTTGAATTGCTCGAGGAAGTCGACGTTCCGCCGGTCCAGGTGCACATCGACTGTCTGGTGTCGGAACTGTCTTCCAGCATGGCCATGGACCGTGAGACCACTCTGCTGATCGAGAACCTCTTTGGCGAGAAGGTCGTGATCGGCGGCAAAGATGATAGTGACGGCGGCGTCCTCCCCGCCTTCCCCGGGGCCTCGCTCAGGGAGCCGGCCCGGGAAAAGTTCGGTCTCAAAATCGGCATCGACAAACCCGTCAGCGGGCACCAGGTGCAGGCGCTGGTCGACATTCTCGTGTCGCGAGGCTACCTCAAGGTCCTGATGAACCCCACGCTGGACGTCCTGAACGGCCAGACCGCCAAGATCCAGTCGAGTCAGCGCATCCCCCTTCAGCAGATCGTGGTCCAGTCGGGGGGATTCGGCGATGACGTGATCCTCCGCACGCATACCGCCTACCACAAGGTCATCGATTCGCTCCAGATCACCCCGAACGTGTTCGCCGACGGGTCCATCAGTCTGGACACCCGTGTCCAAATCAGCTCGTACCTGGCACCGCGAGGCGTCACGCAATCCCAGATCGTGACTCAGCGGATCATCACCAACAAGGACAACCGCATCCGCCTCGGTCAGAGCCTCATCATCGGGGGCATCCGTAAGACGGAGAAACGCGACGTGATCCGCGGCGTTCCGATCCTCAAGGACATCCCCGTACTGAATCTGCTCTTCTCCGGACGGGACTCGGAGGAACAGGCCACGGAATTGCTTTTCGTCCTGACGCCCACCATCTCGACGGGGGGTCGGCCGATCGAAGAGATGCAGGACGCCATCGAACAGCGGCACTCGTTGCCCATGAGCCGGGCAACGACGGAAGCAGGCTCCCAGGAAAGCGGGAAATAGGGCGCATCGACCCTCCGGCATCGACTCCCGCAGAGTATTCTCTATCAACGGTCTTTGAGCACAGGCGGATTCAGTTGCACCTGGCCTCGACCGAGGAGGGTCCCCGTGGCGCGGGCGAGCAGGACCTGGGCGATTTCGTATTCGGCGAAGGCGCGAATGCGACGGGACTGCGCATCGGCCAGACGCGAGGCGCTGAGCAGCACATCCGTGCTGGTCCGTTTGCCCAAGGGAATGAGCATGGAGATGCCGATGGCATGATCGTCGAGCGAATCGACCGCAATGTCTCCGAAGGCGCCGCCCAGACCACCGGACTGACCGACAGCCGCGTACGTATAGTCGAACGTCACGTCGGGCAGCCTGCGATTCCGTGCCGATTCGATGTTCAGTTCATCCACGGCCAGGCGAAATTCGAGCTGCGCCGTGTCCATCCGATTGTCCAGCGCTGCGGCTACAATCGCTTCCGCGTCCAGCTCCAGCCCGATCGGGTTCGGTTCGCTCGTCGGGCCCGCCAACAGCCATCCGCCCCGCCATGCCCGAACGCAGGCCCGTCGGTTCTTCTCGACACGCTGCATATCGTGAATCGAAACATGCATATCCTTCGTCCTTTGCAGGGGGCTCACGGCACGCCCCTCTCTGATCCCTGAACTCCGACTCCCGACCCCCACCGTCAGCGTCACCAACTCCCCGTCGTCAGTTCACAGCCACCGCATTTCGCCGCGAACTGCCAACTGCCGACGGTGAACCGCCAACTCCTTCTCACCTGAAATCGCACCGTCTTCGCATGGAGCAGACGCAAAAGATGTGCCAAGCGAGAGCCACGCTGTGGGGTCGCTACGCGGGGTTGCCTCTGCGTCCGCGCCCGGATTTGGACACATTGCTGAGTGCCGAGCCCCTCCGTTGTGACATCCTCGTCCGGCGCGCTCAGGTCAACGCAAGTCGCAGCATGGCCCGGCCGCCGGAGCGGCCGGGGTGGTTTTCGAGGGTCAGGGGCCCTGCATGAGCTTCGGCAATCTGACGGCACAGCGTCAAGCCGATCCCCGAGCCGTGCTCCTTGTTCGTGTAGAACGGGACAAATGCATCCGTACCGTTGTCCAGCCCGATTCCACTGCGTTTGAGATCACGTTGATGAGCAACTGCTCGAGTTGATCGCGGTCTCCGCGAACGCTCGCATCGGGCCCGCCCTCGACGACCACCGGCATCCGGGTCTCCAGGCCGACGACCCGCCGGAACAAATCAGTCACATTCACCTCGCCCGGTTGAGGCTGGGGCAGATGGGCCAAACCGGGAATAGGCGCCGATGAACCGATCCAGCGCCTCGGACCGCTCGACGATGATCGCCAAGCCCAACTCGTCCGCGGATCGGCCGATCAGATCCTCCTCCGTCCGCGCCAGCAGGCGCGGACCGCTGTCGTGGACCAGGTGCAATCTTCGCTGCCCGTCGAAGCCGAACATCGCCACGCCAGATCTGCGCCAGGACCTTACGGAGCAGCAGCGTGGCTTCGATCGCCCCCAGCCGCTGCTCCCGCAGCGAAGCGGCCAGCGCGTTGACCTCCTAGATCGCCTCACCCGGGGCGTCGCCATGCCGGGCCCCTCTGGCCCGCGTCGAGTAATCTCCTTCGCGCAGCGCTCCCATGAGATTCGACAGCGTCCGTAGCGGAAAGGCCACCTGCGGAATCCTGGACAGCAGACCCAGCCCTTCCTGTCCTGTCCTGAGGTGCTGCCGCGAACAACCCAGCCACCGGTGGCAGGAACCGCCTCGATAGGGTATAATGTACGGTGGGTTCTTACCCCACGCGTGGGTCAAGCACGCACCTTACGAAATTCGATTTCGACGGGACACGACGTCCCGTAATATGGAGGCGATCATGGCCAAAGCCAACGTTGACCCCGCCGAGTTAAGGCGGTTCGCACGCGACCTGAACCGCTTCAACGCCGACCTGGAGGCCCTGATGGGCGGGCTCCAGACCCGCCTGCATGGACTGGAAAAGAGCTGGATGGACCAGGAACAGCGGAGATTCACACAGGAATTCGAGCAGACGGTCAAGGCGTTGAGCCGTTTTCTCGAATCGTCGAGCCAGCATGCGTCGTTTCTGATGAAGAAGGCCCGCCATATCGAGGACTATCTCCAGCAGCGCTAGAGACAATTCATGAGCCAGTATGCGAGAGTCAATTCGGTTACGCTGCTGAAGCGGCTCCAGGCTTCCCTGGCCACGTTCTCGGACGAGGCGGCGGTGGCCTTGGACGAGGTCGGTACCGACATCCAGCGGGCCCTGGCCTGGCTTGGCGAGGACTGCAAGCGATACTGGACGAATCAGGTTCGCGTGTGCAACGAGCGGTACGTACAGGCCAAGCTGGCGTTGAAGCAGAAAAACATCCTGGACCAGACCCTGTCGGGCACCACGAGTTCGGCCATCGACGAAAGAAAGGCGCTGGCCGTTGCCGAACGCCGGCTGCGTGAGGCCGAAAGGAAACTGGCCCGCACCCGATCGTGGATCATCCAGATTGAGAAGCTGCAATCGGATTACCGGGGCGGCGTTCAAGGCCTGATCAGTGCGATCGACGCTGATATCCCCAACGCGCGGGCCCGGCTGGACAAGATGATCGACTCGCTCGAATCCTACGTGGCCCTGGCGCCGCCGGAAACCCAGGCGGCACTGGAAGAACGTAAGCTGCAGAGCGTCCTGCGACCGGAACCGGGGCAGGCTGGCTCCGCCGATCGGACGGACCTTCGCCCGATCGCGCAAGCCCTGCGGGCAAGGGCCGCGTCCACGGAGACGCGACGTGCCGCACCGCTTACGTCGGAGCTTCCGAAGTGGATATCGGCAATCACGCTGCCGGACGCGTGGATCAAAGACCCACCCCATGGATTGCTACCCGATCCGGACGACCGGGTGGTCGTCGCTGCCGACCAGGATACGCCGGAGGTGGTTTCCTGCGTTCGCGCGCAGGCAGGAGACCGCGATTCGGGATGGTTCATCGCCAGCGTAACAGAGCCGAAAGAGTACGCAGCGGTTCGGATCGCCGATCTGGTGCAAACGCAGTCGCGGTGGGAAGATATTCTGCGATTGCCCATGGGATGTCTGGTCCTGATCGACGGGGCAAATGCGAGCGTGAGCGTCTTGGACGCAGAGGACAATGTGCTTTGGCAGAGCCCGGGGTGACGACGCCCCGACCGCAAAAACAGTAGTGCAATGAGGATTCTCCCATGAGTGCCATTGACGGGCGGGCCAGGCTGGTTCAAGCCGCCAAAAAGCTGATGACCGACTGGCAGCAGACCCGGGAAAACTGGCGCGACGAGAACGCGCGGCGCTTCGAACAGCAGTACATGGCGCCCCTGGAGGCCAACATCCGGGCGGCCGTCCTCGCCATCGAGCGAATCGGCAGCGCCATCGAAGCGGCGCGACATGAGTGTAAGGACAGTTCAGGACGTAGCCTATGACCCCCGATCTGGAAGCCTATCTTCACGGCCCGGCGCCGGCGCCCGGCAACACCTACACCGACCTTCAGCGCCAGGCGTTGGCCGAGGCGATTCACCTGTCGGCCGAGGTGGTCGATCCGCTGGTCGCCCAGGTCGAGGCCGAATACGAGATCGCCAGCAACCGGGCGCAGGACCGGTTCGAGGCCGAGCGAGGGCGAATCGAGCTGCATCGCAAGACCCGCTCCAAGGAAATCCAGGATCGCTACGACCACCGCGTCAAGGAGATCCGCACCGACTATGACCGGCAGCTCAGCGACATCAAGATCGACATCCAGCAGCGGCGCAAGCGAGTGAATCAGACCGCGGTGGAACTGGAACAGAAGGCGGAGAAGGAATACCAGGACCGCATCATGGTCGCCGATTTCGTCGCGGAAGGCGCCGTCGCCAGGAGCAAACAGAAACGCCAGGAGATCGACGCGACAACAGAGAATGCCCGCCGCTATCTGGCTGGCCTCGAAGGCCAGGCGGATAGACTCCTTCAGATGTATCGTCAGCGGCATATCGAGGCTGCCGAGCCCAAGGCGCCTGCCGAGGCGGGTGATTATGCTTCGCAACAGGCGCTGGCTGAGGAGCATCTGGCGACACTCAAGCGTCTCTGGTCCGCCCAAGTCTTCGTCGGGACCCGTCCGGCATTGCTGGCGGCCGGGGCGATGGGCGCTGCGATGATCGTGTTGACCATCCTGTACGGCGTGCAGATCCCAGGCCTGCCGGCGCCGCAACTGATGTATCCGCTCGCCGCTGTCCTCGGTCTGATCGCCGCCGGATTCGCAGAACGCATCGTCTGGCAGAAGGCCAAGTTCCGGACGCAGGAAACCTACCGCAGCTTCCGGCAGGCCATCGCCGCCGCACGGGCCGCCCTGGAACGTCACCATCAGGCGGTGTCCGAGGAGATCGACACCGAGTTCCGCGCCTCGGTCGAGAAGAAGAACGCCGAACTCAAACGCGCCAAAGAGACCTTCGAAACCGCTCGCGCCAACATCTCCCGCCAACGCAACACCTCACTCCAGGAGATCGAGCACCGCCGCCGGGAGGCCGCCGAGAAGATCCAGAAGGAGCGGGACGACGCCCTTGGGCAGGTCCAGCAGGAATACGAGACGCAGAAATCGGCGCTGGATCAGGAGGTCCAGCAGCGCCTGGCGACCATTCAGCAGCAGTATGACCGGGAGATGGACGAATGTCGCACCAAATATGAGACAGCCCGCCAGCGTCTGGAGCAGCGATGGGACGAGGGGCTGGCCCGCATCCGAACGCTGCTGGCCAAGGCTGCCGATCTCGACGAGAAACTCGCGCTCGACTGGAACCAGTTGGCCGACCCATCGCGGATGCCTGCCGACGGGTCCGCGTCGGTCGTGCGGTTCGGCAGGCTCCGTCTGGATCTTGCGCCCCTGTCGCAGTCCGTTCTAGCCCGTGTGGACGAGACAATCGACCATAGCGAACCCGTGGATCTTCCCGCTCTGCTGGAATTCCCGCAGCACTGCTCGATGCTGCTGCAATCGCAGCGGGAGGGCCGCCAGGAGGCGATCGAGACGTTGCGTGCGACCATGGTGCGCGTGTTTACCACGCTGCCGCCGGGAAGGGTGCGATTCACCATCTTCGATCCGGTGGGCCTGGGCGAAAGCTTCGCGGGCTTCATGCACGCAGGCGATTACCTCGAATCGCTCGTAGGAGGTCGCATCTGGACCGAGGCTGCACAGATCCGCCAACAACTGGAGGACCTGACCGGTCACATGGAAAATGTCATCCAGAAGTATCTCCGCAACGAGTTCGAGACCATCGAACAGTACAACGAACAGGCGGGCGAGCTGGCTGAGCCCTACCGCTTCCTGGTCATCGCCGATTTCCCGGTGAACTTCAACGAGGAATCCGCCCGGCGGCTGAGCAGCATCATCCACAGTGGCCCGCGCTGCGGCGTCCACACCCTGATTGCCTATGACGCCCGCCAGGAACTGCCCAGCGGAATCGACATCCAGGACATCAGCGCCGGCAGCATCCATCTGGTCTACGAGAAGGGCCGATTCGTCTGGCGCGACCCGGTCTTCAAGCAGTTCCCGCTGACCCCGGACGAGCCCCCTTCCGAGAGCACCCTGACCCATATCATGCACGCGGTGGGTAAGGCCGGCGCCAGCTCCGCCCGCGTGGAAGTGCCGTTCCAGACCATCGCCCCGAACGAAGAGGAGATCTGGTCGCTCGACAGCTCACGCGAGTTGAGCGTCCCTCTCGGTCGCACCGGCGCCACGCGCCTGCAACGGTTCCGTCTCGGTCACGGCGTCGCCCAGCACACGCTGATCGCAGGCAAGACCGGATCGGGCAAGTCCACCCTGCTCCACGTCATGGTGACCAACCTCGCCCTCTGGTACGGACCCGACCAGGTCGAGCTGTACCTGATCGACTTCAAGCAGGGCGTCGAATTCAAGACCTACGTCACCAACCACCTGCCCCACGCTCGCGCCGTCGCCATCGAAAGCGATCGCGAATTCGGGCTCAGCATCCTCCAAAGGCTCGACACCGAGATGACCCATCGAGGCAACCTCTTCCGCGAGGCGGGCGTGCAGGACATCGCCGCCTATCGCAACACCACGGAACAAACCATGCCTCGCACCGTGCTGATCGTCGACGAATTCCAGGTGTTCTTCTCCGAGGACGACAAGCTCGCCCAGGACGCCATCGTGCTGCTGGAGCAGCTTGTCCGCCAGGGCCGGGCCTTCGGCATCCACGTCGTGCTCGGCTCCCAGACCCTTGGCGGCGCCTTCGGACTGGCCCGCAGCACGATGGGACAGATGGCGGTGCGAATCGCCCTGCAATGCTCGGAGGTCGATTCGCAGCTCATCCTCGACGACGAGAACACCGCCGCCCGCCTGCTGGCCCGACCGGGCGAGGCGATCTACAACGACGCCGGTGGCGCCGTCGCCGGCAACAGCCCCTTCCAGGTGGCCTGGCTCTCGGATTCGGTCCGCGATTCCTACCTGAATCGCATCGCTTCCCGTACGCAGGCGACGGATGTCTCGACGCCGCCCATGATCGTCTTCGAAGGCAACGTCGCCGCTGACATCCGCGAAAACCGCGAACTGGCCGCATGCGTGGAGCGAGTCGCGTCGCGCGAGGACGCACGACCTGCGGCCCCCAAGATCTGGCTGGGCTCGCCCGTCACGATCAAAGAACCGACCGCCGTGGCGCTTCGTCGCCAGAGCGGAGGCCACCTCCTGCTGGTCGGGCAGCGCGAAGAAGTCGCCATGAACCTGATGACCACCGCGGTGGTCAGTCTCGCCAGCCAGCTTCCGCCCTCCTCGGTCGAGTTCGTGATCCTCGACGGCAGCGCCCCCGATTCGGCGCAGGCTGGCGCGTTCGAGCGCGTGACCTCCGCGCTGCCCCACCCCAGCCGGCTCGTCTCCTGGAGCGACATCCCTGCCGTGATCGGCGAACTCTCTCAGGAGGCCGATCGGCGCGTCGAAGCCGACCAGAACGACGCTCCCACCATCGTCCTGCTCATCTATGGGTTGCAGCGATACCGGATGCTCCGCCGCAGCGAAGACGCCTTCGGGTTCTCCATGAGCGCCGAAGAAGCCGCGCCGCGCCCCGATGCGCAGTTTGCCAGCCTGCTGCGCGAAGGCGCCGCCGTCGGCATCCACGTCGTCACCTGGGCCGACACACTAGGAACCCTGGAGCGAACCTTCGACCGCCAGACCATCCGCGAGTTCGACCATCGCGTCCTGTTCCAGATGAGCGCCTCCGATTCCAGCACGCTGATCGATTCGCCCGCCGCCAATCAGCTCGGTTTCCACCGCGCCCTGCTCTACAGCGAAGAGCAAGGCGGCATCGAGAAGTTCCGTCCCTACGCCGCCCTGCGCGACGACTGGCTCGCTGACGTCGCCCAACGCCTCCGCGCGTAGGGTGGGTCCCTGACCCACGCGTCCTCTCGACATTCCGAACGAGCGATATTTCTGTTGCCACAGCGACTCCTGCGGATACGATGTTCATCAGTGCGCTCAAGCATCTGGACGTCGCCCTTACTGAGGAGACCGCGTCATGAAACGAGCGATCTGCCTGGCCTCGATCGCCCTGCTCCTGTACGGTTGTTGCGGCGTATCGAAGGGCTGCGACCGCTGCATCCCCTCGCAGGGCAGCCGGCTGGCCGATGCGCCGTCGTGTGCCGCAACTGGGCACGCGGAGCGCCCGCCCGGCGGGTGACGGTCCTGAGATGTTCCGCGCCTGCCGGGGCCCGGAACGGATGCGTAAGACGTACGATCCAGGGATAAAGGAGAACACCGTGTTGAAACGCAACGGATTGATTGTGGTGGGTTTGCTGTCGCTGATGGTGCTGGCGGGTTGCAGCGGCAATAGCGGAACCCCGAAGCAGGATGGCTTCGTCCTGCTGTTCGATGGCAACACCTTCGCCGGCTGGGAAGGCTCGCGCGACGTGTTCCGCATCGAAAACGGCGCCATCGTGGGCGGCACGCTGAGCGAAAACGTGCCCCACAACGAATTTCTCTGCACCCGCGCCTCGTACGACGACTTTGAATTGCGCCTGCAATGCAAACTGCTCGGCGAAAACGCCAACGCCGGCATCCAGATCCGCAGCCAGCGCGTGCCCGACCACTACGAGGTCAGCGGATATC
>CAZTGH010000068.1:2507-17823 GCA_964612985.1 uncultured Pirellulales bacterium | reverse complement strand
AATCCCTACGGCCCACAAAAGAGATCACTTGCCTATTCATCGTGTGCCGTTATCTCCGACTTTAGTAACGGTGGTAGGAGAAAATTATTCGCATCTTCACTGCCAAGCACACCTTTCGTATAATGCGACGGCAAAAACCCACTATGCCGTGCAGGATAGCTCTCTTTGAACATGACAGGATCATGGGACGTATTCTTAAAGCATACGACACAACAGTGCTGAAATCGGAAGATCTGACTTGCCCGATGGATTTCGCCCGCGTTTTCGGACGCCAGGCTGACGTCCACGTGGAGATCGGATCGGGCAAGGGAACGTTTCTGGTCGCCGAGGCCAAGGCGCATCCCGAATCGAACTTTCTGGGCATCGAATGGGCGAATAAATATTACCGCTATGCCGCGGACCGCTTGGGTCGCTGGGGTTTGACGAACGTCCGAATAACGCGAGCCGACGCCGCCGAATTCTTGCGAGAGTACATCCCCGTCGAATCCGTCGACGCCTTCCACATATACTTTCCCGATCCCTGGCCCAAGAAGAAGCACCACAAGCGGCGGTTCGTCCAGCGGGACCATATGGAGATGGCGATCGATCGCCTCAGGCCCGAAGGGATCATCCAACTGGCGACCGACCACGAGGGGTATTTCGAGCAGATGCGGGACGTAACCTCGGCGTTGGGCGACAGGCTGGAAGCCGTCGCATTCTCACGACCGGCCGGTGCCCGCGAGGGGGAGCTCACCGGGACCAACTACGAACGTAAATACATCCGCGACCAGCGAACCATCCACGCGATGGCCTTCCGCAAGAAGCCGACCTGAGACTTCGCCTGCCTCACCCTTGCTCGAAGCGAGTCATGACCGTCAGGGCGACACGCTGGACGTAATTGTCCGAGTCCTTCGTCGCTGCACGGATCAACTCGAGGACCGGTCGCGCCTTGGGTCCGAGTTTGTCCAGCGCCACGATGGCGAACATGCGAACCTTGTCCGTCGGATGCTTCAGCGTCTGAGCCAATACGGCCAGTCCCTCCTCTTCGGCGCCCCAGTCGCACATCGCATGAGCGGCCGCAACGCGCACCACGGGCGACGGATCGGCCAGGCGGGCTTTCACCGGAGGTTTGGCGAACCCGATATCGGTCGCAAACCGCGCGCTGGCGTGCAGCCCCACCACCGCCCAGTACCGAACCGACGGTCGGCTGTCGTTCAGATGCGGCAGATACGAATAGACCGCATTGGCGCCTTCGTAATCGAGTTGTCTGAGCTTCCAGAGCCGTGAACGCAGACCTGAATCGATCTTGTCCTGCCAGTGTTCCGTACCAGTCGGCGACGGGCGGTCTACGACGCCGCCGCCCAGCTTGAACATCAGCACATCGCTGTCGCGAAAACCGATGCGGCAGGCCTTGACGTACAGCACATCGTCCGATCTCAGCGAAACCGGACGGTCATACAACAACCATCCCGTCCTGCTCTTCGGGTCGCCACCGATTCGATGCGCAATGGACGATCCCTGCGTGGCACAAGCCAGCGTGACGACGCCTCCGTCCGTCTGCTTGATGACGACCGGCGTAGCGGTCTTCTCGTACCTTCCGCCCGGGCGTTTCAACTCGTCGAAGATCGGCTCGGGAATCAGACCGAGATCTTCGGTGTCCTTATACCACTGCTCGTGTGCCCGCCGCATTCGCTCCAGAACCTCGGCATAGGCAGGATCGCCTGCCAGGTTGCGGACTTCATGCGGGTCGGAAACGGTATCGTAAAGCTCTTCAACCGGCTTGGCAGCCTCGAAGTACTGCTTCTGCGGCCCCTCCAGCTTGCCCTCGGCGTGGAGCCGCCGCATCTCCTGCATCGTGGGCATCTCGTTCATGTAACGGATGTCCTGGCTCCGCGGGACGTGCCACATGTAGTTGCGAATGTACTTGAATCGTTTATCGCGCACGGCGCGAATCAGGTCGTAAGCCTCGTCCATGCGATCGCGGGCTGCATAGATGTAGTCCCGTGGTCTGGCTTTCTGACGGCCGAGGAAGGCCCGGCCCTGAATGTGAGACGGGATCTCCACCTCCGCCAGCGAAAGCATCGTGGGCGCAAAATCGATAAAGGCGATCAGATCGTCGTTGACCGTTCCTGGAGCGATGGTTTCGGGCTTGTCCGGCATGACCCGTTTGCGCCACTTGGCAGGAACGCGAATCAGCAGGGGCACACGAAGACCTGAATCGTAGATCCACCGCTTGGCGCGGGGCAATCCCCGACCGTGGTCGCCCCAGAACCACACGATCGTGTCGTCGGCCAGGCCGTCTTCTTCCAGATCGTCCAGCACCCGTTTGACCTGTTTGTCCATCAGAGTCATGATGTCGTAGTATTGCGCCCAGTCCCGGCGGACCTTCGGCGTATCGGGATAATACGGCGGCAGTTCCGCCTTGGCTGGATCGTGGCGTTCGGCGGCGCTCAGGCTGGCCAACCTCTTCAGCATCCCCTCGCTGCGGTTGCGGATCTGGCTCTCGTGCGTGGTCGTGAAGTTGATCACCGCAAAAAACGGCTTGTCCTTCGGGCGATTCCGCCAGTGCGCCCGGTTGCTGCATTCATCCCACGCCGTCAGAGGTGGATCGAACTGGTAATCCGTCTTCGAGTTGTTCGTACAGTAATAGCCGGCGGCGCGCAGATACTCGGGGAAGCACTTGACCTCGTGCGGAGGCACACCCGCGCAGCGCATATGATGCGTGCCGATCGTCGTCGCATACATCCCGGTGATGATCCCGGATCGGACCGGCGCGCAGACCCCCGCATGCGAAAACACCTGGTCGTACCGCACTCCCTCCGACGCGAACCGGTCCAGGGTGGGCGTCACCGCGTACGAATCCCCATAGCAGCCGAGATCCGGACTGATGTCCTCGGTACTGATCCAAAGGAAGTTGGGACGCTGCCTCCGGTGCACCTCCTGAGCCGGAAGCGACTGCCTGGCAAACGCCATCGCAGCCAGGGACCCCGATGTCATTTGTAGAAATCGACGTCTGTTCAGTTTGCCGTCCATACGACCTCCAGACCGAGCGAGTCAGTAGCAGTGCCCGTCCAAAGCGGACCGCCGATCGCCTCAAACGGGAGGCACCCCGACATCATCGAGGGGCGCCCAGAATCTTCAGAGAGTCTTCGATGACCGGAAGGGTTTTCGTTTCAACGTTGGGGTTGTCGGCTTTGCCGGTGACCTCCATCCGGACGACAGCTCCCCCCAATCCCTCCGTCAGCGACTGAAAGAGCGAAGGTTCTGCCGCCGCGACGCGATGCCCGCGCGCCAAGAGCGTCAGATCGACGTCGCCGTCCCGCAGGTTCATGGTGCCGCCGCCGGTAAAGGCCAGGTTCTTGCCCGACAGGTCGAACTTGCTGATCAGCAGTTTGTTGTGCCGGAAATAGGACTCCACGAGCATCCGCTCGAACGCGTAATCCGTTGGCTCGGTCAAGCTCAACACCGCCAGCAGATTGGCCAAAGGCGAGACCTTGCCCACCCGCATGTCCGCCACATTCAGCCGACAGACGCCGAGGCGGGAAGAACCATCTCCAACACGAGCCCCCAAACCCAACGTGGCGTCCAGCGCCCCGCTGCTGTAGTTCTTCTCCGCTTCCCGATTCGGCACGCCACCCAGCAGAAAGTCCTGAAGATCGACCCGCACCAGACCGATCGTCGCCAGGTACTGCACGACGCCTTCCTCGACCGGCTCGATCCGCAGATTGCCGAGCAGTCTGCCCCCGTAGCAATGGCCGAGAAAGTTGTCGGCCGACCAGGTACGTGCATTCGGGTCGTACACAAAATCGGCGTCGAGGTCCGTCACCTCCTTGGCTTTGATGTTCAGACGGTCGGCCGCCAGGTGCATTCGCCCTGTAGAAAACCCGGTTCGCGTGTCGTACGCCGCCGCGACATCCAGGCGACCGCACACCTCCGTTCCCGCGCCGGAGACCTCGAGGCTACAGGTCTTCAGATCCATCCGACCCCCGAAACGAATGAGCTTGTGATCGGTGCCCGAAACCTCCAGTGGGTCGATATCCAGGTCGAACGGTCCCCGGGGCGCCGAATCACGGTAGATCCCTCGCAGGCTCTTCGGCAACGATTCGCCCAGTTGCGGCGTGAATAGGATGTCATGCGCGCGGACGGCGAACGCGCCTTGCCCGCGATCGGCCCCCGCCAGACTCACGCGACCGTCCACGTGCACGGACGGAGCCAGAGAGGGGTCGGATTGCAGTGCCGGGATCGCTTCAATGTCGTGGAGCGTGACCGCGTTGGCGTCCAAGGTCACGGTGCCCCGGACATTCTGGAGCGGATACGGAAATCTCTCGTGGTTGATTCGGTTTCCCAGACAGGCGACGGAGATCTCGTAGTCGGCCGGTTCGCTGGCATCGGCCTTCTGATAATCGATGGCCACGTCGACGGCCCCCTCCGGCCGAAACGCCAGAACGTGCCGCCTCATGGATTCGGGCAACAGGCCGAGCACGGTATCGTCCAGAGGCGTCTGTTTCGTCCTCAAATTCAACCGGTACTGGCCCGGCCTGTCATTGCCGCCAAACTGCATCCCTCCCGCCAGATGCACTTCGCTCTCTCGGTAATACCCGATGCAATCCTCGATGGTGGCCGAGCCCGGCGTGATGGAAGCCCTGCCGGATACGTTCGTCAGCCGGACCGGCCAGGAATCCATCTGCAGCGAACCCTCTCGGATGGACGCGTCGGCAGTAAAGCTGATGGGAAACGGGTCGCTGATCTCGTCGTCGGTGAAAACCATCGCGTGGACATCGGCGATGCCGCCCGCATCGAACCGTGCCGCCAAGACCCGATATGATTCCGGCAGCGCCTGCCACAATCGGGAATCTAACGGAATGCCGTCGGCATCAACCCGGATGCGATACATCGGCCGGCCCGTGCCGCGTTCGATGACTTCTCCGTCCAACTTGATGCGACGATCCCCGCCGGAGGCCACCACGTCGGTCACCACGATGCGCTCCCGGTCGAAGTAGAGCCCGCCGGTCAGGTTCTCCAGCGGATACGCGAACTTCTGGTACGTGGCGTTGACGCCTTTCAGGTCGATGGCCACGTAGCTGTGTCGATTCATCGGATTCGACCGGGTCAGGCGATACTCCACGCCGATCGCTCCGCTCGGCTGGAACGCGTCCCAGAGTCGCTTCTGATCCGGCTGAAGCGCCGCATACAGATCGGCGTCCAGGACCATATTGTCGCTGATAATCTGGTATTGGTACTTTCGGGATTCCCCGTGCCCCCGGGCCCAGCCCTGAATGTGGATGTTCACCTCACCATGCCGCCCTTCCAGACGATGCAGCACCACTCCTGACTCCGAGAATTCCACGTTGCCGTGGAGATGATCGATGGCGTACGGGAAATGACGGTCACAAACCGAGATGTCTTCGCAGACCACGTTTCCGGTCACCTCGCTCTCGTGAAGCGCATCGAAACGACCGCGCGCCTGGAGCCCGATGGAACGGACCTTGCCGAATGGACGATACCGGGCGAAGAAGCGCTGGGCCGCGGCGAGAGGCCCCGACGGAGACAAACCGCCCGGCGCCGCTAGACGCAACGCATCCACCTCCGGACTGTGCTTGCTGTGCAAGTCCTTGATTTGCAGGTTCAACTCATAGGCGCCCGCCTCGTCATAGTGCAGGTCGGCCGCCAACACGTCGATCGCCCAGGCGCGCTCCAGCGACGGAATGTCCGTCGACGACAAGCCGCCGGCAATCTCGAAGCGTCCAGGGCTCCACGAGCCTCGCAGTTGGCTGTCTCCGTAGCCGCCCGAAAGCCTGGACGTCTTGATCTCAAAACCGTAGCTGTCGTCGCTGGGCCCCGGGAACCCGAAGCGCGCCTCAATCGGGATCGAAGTCACCACCTCTGTCTGGCCGCCGGAGACTTTGCCGTAACGCAGTTTCCCCTCTCGAAGAACGATCACGGGCACCTTTCCGCCCTTTCCCGATGAGGTATTCAACCGCAGGCCGCCGACGTTCCATCTTCCCGAGTCGAGGTCGCACTGCACGTTCAGAACGAAATCCTCCACGTGGATCTCGGTCACCTGCGGCGACAGCAGCAGCAGACTGCCCAGACTGAACTTGGCGTAGACGTTCCCGGCGAGAAGGATCGTGTCGTCGTAAAAAAGCTCTTCCCGCTGAGGCCGAATGACCATCCCGTCGACGGAAACCGAGGCGTTGCGATGAAAGTCAAACGTCCCCATTTCGATGCGCGTGTTGGTCAGTCGGCTGATCTCGGAGGCGGCGATGCCGGGCAGCGCCCGCGCCACCCATAGGCCTACCCCGGCCAGCGCAGCGAAGAGGATCACGAGGATGGACGTGATGCGGATAAGGATGCGCCGCCGCCACCCCTTCTTGGTGAAATCCGCTCCCGTGCTGAGACGTATGGATCGAGCCATGAGACCCTGGATGCCCTCTGAACTGCAAAGCTACCGAGACCGCCGGATCGCCTTGTCGGAAATATCGCGGCGGCAATAGGCTCCTTCAAACGTGACGCGGTCGACCGCTTCGTACGCCCGCGCCTTGGCGGCGGCAACATCCTGGCCCAGCGCCGTTACCCCCAACACGCGACCGCCGCTGGTGACGACCTCGCCGTCCTGCTGTTTCGTACCCGCGTGGAAGACGACCACGTCACCGAGGGATTCCGCCTCGGCAATTCCCGTGATGACTTTGCCCTTCTCGTAGGCGCCGGGATAGCCTCCGGAGGCCATCACCACGCAGACGGCCGGATGCGGGTCCCAGCGAAGATTCACCTCATCCAGGCGTCCGTCACAGACCGCCAGAAAAACCTCCAGCAGATCGCTCTTGAGCCGCATCAGAATCGGCTGCGTTTCCGGATCGCCAAACCGTACGTTGAATTCAAGAACGCGAGGCCCCCCGCTGGTCATCATCAGGCCTGCGTAAAGGACTCCTCTGTATGGGGTCCCGTTGCGATTCATCGCATCCACGACCGGCACCAGAATCTCACGCGAAATTCGGCTCATCATCTCGTCCGTGACCACCGGCGCCGGGCTGTAGGCGCCCATCCCGCCGGTGTTGGGACCCGTATCCCCGTCACCGATGGGCTTGTGATCCTGTGAGGACTCCATCAGGTAGATATTACGCCCATCGACAAAGGCCAGAATCGAAACTTCTTCCCCCAGGAGTTTATCTTCCACAATCACCCGGTCGCCGGCTGATCCGAAGACCCGGTCGACCATGATCCGCTCGGCTGCCAGAATGCCGTCCGACGGCTCCTCACAGACGATGACGCCTTTGCCCTTGGCCAGTCCGGCGGCCTTGATCACCACAGGTTCATCACGGCTGGCGATATAGGCCTTGGCATCGCTGAAACGATCGAAGACGCGGGATTCCGCCGTCGAGACGGCGCTGGCACGCATCATCTGCTTGGCGAAGGCCTTATCCGCTTCCAGTTGGGCGGCCGCTCCGATGGGACCAAAAGCTTTGACACCGGCCGCCTCCATCGCGTCGACGACACCCGACGCCAGAGGATCCTCCGGGCCCACTACCGCCAGACCCACCTTCCTGGTCCGCGCGAAATCCACCAGAGCCTCCACGTCGTCGTCCGCAATGGCGACGTTCTGTCCACACTGGGCGGTGCCGGCGTTGCCTGGCGCGATATAGAGCTTGCCAAGCTGTTTGGACTGTTTCAGCTTCCAGGCGATTGCATGTTCACGCCCCCCGCTGCCGATCAGCAGTACGTCCATTCTCATACCTCGACTATCATCCTGTATCCGGGCCCAACCCCGGCCGAGCCGTCCCATCGGCCGCCCCGGCCCGCCGGCCGTGGCGGTTCACTGTACCAGAGTCGAGCCGATTGCTCAAGTCGATAGTTGCCCGGACAGATGCCCGGACAATGCGATACATGCGGCAATGCCGCCCTGCATCACGACGAGACAGACCGTTCGGCTGCAGCCGGGCATGAAAAAAGTGCCGCGCGACCGAGCGCACGGCACCGGATGTGCTTTTACAGACTGGAAGAGGGCTGCGCCGAGATCAGGGAACCGCGTACCAGGCGATCCCTTCATCCGACCAAGTGTCCGGCAGCTTCCGGAGATTGTCCGCTTCCGTCTCGCTCATGGTGTACAGGTACGCCCCGTCGACCGAAGAGAAACGGTACACCGGTCTTGCCCATGCCGGCTGCATCCCTTCGCGGTAGACATGGAAGGCGACGCCCTCATACGTCCAGATGAAGGGAAAATCGTTGACCAGTGTGGACGCCTCGCTGTCATCGATGGTATAGAAGTACGTCGTGGTCTTGTCGGACCAGAAGCGGTGAACGGGCCGACTGTTCGGATCGGCGTTGCTCGAGAAACCGCGGAACGCCACGCCTTGGTACTTCCACACCTTAGCCTGTTCGCTGACGAGGCGGTCTTTCTCCGATTCACTGATCGTATAGAAGTACGATTTGTTGGTACGAGACCAGAAACGGTATACCGGCCTCAGCGCCGCCTCGATGATCTGACCGGCTTCAATCGTGATGTTGTCGAGATAGGCGTGTCCCGACGTGATCTTCAGATTCGCCGACCGCCCGCCGAGATAGACGTAGATCGGGCGAGAGCCCCACGCTCCGCGAATCAGGTCCGTACAGACACCCCACGCCATGTCCGGACCATACCCAGCCGGGCTCATGTACAGAATGTCGTTTCGAGAATCGTACGAGAAGTACAGGGTCCCGGTGTCGCTGAACCGCTGGCTGTATCCCGTCCGAGCCGACCACCCTTCCGCCTGCTCGTAGGAGAAACTGCGAAAACGATTCACACATCCGGCGCCGAATTCGACCTTCTGATATCGTGAATCGTCCTCGTTCGGCGTCAGGCCGATGCCGATCCACCCCTCCTCCTCGTGGGTGAACAGATCGTAGTGAAAATCCACCCTCATTGCGAAGTCGTAGCGAGCATCGAGCCGCCACATATTGCCCATGTAGGCAGCGAACGCATCGACCGCCTCGGCGGACGTCCGAAGTTCCAGACGCTTGTTCACCTCAATGACAGCGGCATGGTTCGGGTCTTCGGAGTAGGGCCTCCACAGCCAGGCCGTCTTGTTGTCGTCGAAGCTGTCCCGCAAGGCGATCTGGGGCTGTTCTTCCTCTACCCCATCGCTGACGACGATGGTTTCGGCCGCGTACGCATCTTGGCAGCACACCCCCGCCGCGACGACCACTCCCATCGTTAGCGCGCAAAGAAGTGAATTCCGTATCATGGTTTTCATCCCCCTTCTCCTAAATAGGGTACCAGCTACTTGCGACAGCGCGGCGGCCCCGCGCACAATTCTCGCTGGGAATCCCTTCCGGAAAGCGTCACCGAATCGTCCCTTGCTTATGGGACCTGGCTGCGAGAGAATTGACCCATGCGTTCATAGCGAAACGCTTTCGCTCGCGCAGCGGAGCCATGAGACGGGCCCCCATCCGGATAACTGCCACCTCCATGGCAGTTCGGAACGGTCCTCGACCATTCAAACATTCACTATACCAAACCTTTCTCTGCTGTCAAGTGTCAGATGACCAACTCTTGCGTTTTTCACCGCAATCTTACGGTCCCGCCGGCGGGCCGGTTCGGATTATGGCGATTGGCTCGCCTGAGACGTGCCTCCATAGGCGCCCATGTTGATTCGGCCCCCGTTGGAGCCCGGCTCCTGCTCAGGACCGCTCGCGGGGGCCCCCGCATCGATACAGGGGCTGGTCACGTCATCAACCACCCAGCCGGCGGTCTGCGGATCCCAGCGCCCTGCCGCCGATTTGAGATGGTAGTCGCCCCGCACCGGATCGGCAAAAAGCGGGTCGGCTTCCATATTGCCCTGCCCGTCCCAGCCGCCTTGGAGGTCATTGAAGCGGATGTCGTAATCGTCCCCACCGACCGCCAGGTCCCCATCGAGGTAGATTTCGTTTTCCCAGACGATGTTGTTCAGAACGCGCGCCGGCCCGACGTCAGAGGGTGCCGCCAGCGGGAACGTCGAGCCCAGGTGCAACCCGCTGGGCCGGTTCCGGACGACCGTGTTGTTGATGATCCGCGGCCGACCATAGTCACTGTACAGCCCTCCGCCCCAGTAGGCGGCATTCGTAGCCAGGATGTTGTTCGCGATCGTCGGCGCGGCATCATAGACGTAAATGCCGCCGCCTTCCCAGTCGGCCATGTTGTCGACGATGGTGTTGTTGCTGATCACCGCCCGCGAACCATTCCAGCATGCGATCGCCCCACCGCTTTCCGCGTGGTTGTCCGAGAACCGGCAGTGGTCAATCGTCGGACTCGAAACGGGACCGGATGCCCCACCGTGGGCTCCCCGAGTCGATGTCCGATAACAGGCTACGGCCCCTCCCGCCAGATTGGCCGACCCCGTCGACGTCGCATAGGGCTTTCGGGCACGTTCCAGATGGCAATACTGAAGCACATCGTCGTCGCCCGCATCGACAAAGCGGATCCCGAACCAACCTTCGAGGCGGTCGGTGGCCGTGAACAGGATCGGATCGTCTTCGGTGCCCACCGCACGAAGCGTGGCATCCCGTCCTGCGGTCAGCCCGAAATGCCCTGCGAACCTGACCGTCACCCCCGGCTCAACCATCAGCGTCTGTCCGGCGGGGACTTCGATATCCCCGGTGACCGTGTACGGACTCAGCGCTTTTCTCCAGACACCGCCGACCGCGCCCCGCCGAACAAGGGTTCCCGCGCCCCCCACCCCCCGCAGAGCAATCCGCCGATAGAACGCGTTGCTGCTCGTCGAGACAACATGGATCGAGGCGTTGTAAACGCGTTCAGCCGTCGGGGCAAACTCGATTCTCACGTCGAGCGACTCCCCGGGCGAGAGCGTACGCGGGCTGACCGAATCAGCGACTGCAAATACGCTGCGAGGATCGGAGAGCGTCAGACTGCTGATCTGAAAACTCAGTTGGCCTGTGTTGGAGATTCTGAGAGTCGCCGCTTCGTTCGTATCGACGGCCACGCAGCCGAACTCCACGCCATCGGCCGGGCTGATTCCAATCAGAGGCAGGTCCAACTGATTCTCGTAGGCCCCGATGTCGACACGGCCGCTGTGGACGCGGTCGTTCCCGGCCAGGTCCGTATTGTCGGACGCAGCTTCGCTCCCACCGTTGATGCACGGCGAATTGAGTTGCAGCGACCAGTTCGCGGAGGTCGCATCATACTCCGCTCCGGCGCCGGCGGTGGGCGCAAAGAAACACGGATAGGCGTCAATGTTCCCTCGACCGTCATAGCCGCCCTGTACGTCGCAGAAGGTGGCGACGACCCGGGACGCATAGCTCTGGATCTGGTAGTTGCGGTTGCCCCAGACGATCGTGCTGACCACCTCGGTTTCATCTTCGGATTCGCTGAAGAGCCCCCCGGGTGCGTTGTTGACAATCGTGCAACCTTCAATCCGGATCGCACTGCCCCAGTAAGCGCAGATCCCACCGCTCTGCGCCGCGCCGCCGATGCACGCGTTGTTCGCGATGACCGTGTTGCGGATGACCGCCGAACTCTCGTAGCCGAAGATCGCCCCTGCCCGCGCGCAGGTGTTGTTGGTAATCTTACAGTGCGTGATCGTCGGACTCGAAACACAACAGCAAACGGCGCCGCCGGACGGAACGACCTCGAAGGTCGCCCGAGAGATGAGAGTCCCCATGCCGTTCTTCACAAACGTGATCGAGCAGTGCTCCAGTACATCATCGTCACCTGTACCCACGAATCGCAGACCCGCCCAGCCCCTGTCCCGATGGCCGGCGGTGAACTCTATCGGCCGGCCCGCCGTGCCCTGCGCCAACAACCGTGCATCTTTGCCCACCGTGAGGCTGTAGGACCCCATGAAGACGATCTGCACCCCCGGCTCGATGATCAGTTCGCTACCGCGGGCCACACGGATGTCGCCGAGCACGTAGTAAGGAGACTGAGCCTGCGACCACGTTCCGGAGACCTCCCCGGCCTCGATCTCGGTACCACCAGCGGGCGCAGCGCCGTCGAGCGGCACGTACGCGACCTGACCGTCGCCGTAATGGATCGCCAGCATCCCGTAGTAGGTCCCCGACGACTCGGGATCAAACCGCACGTGAATCGCCGCCGTCTCTCCAGCACTCGACACCTGGAAAGCGTCCAGGCGACGGGCGTATTCCCCTTCAGACCGCAAGACGCTGAATCCCTCCGGGCATACCATCGAATGAATCGCCAAGGCGCCGGTTGAACCATTCCGGATGGACAGCGTCTGAGATGCCGAAACCTGTCCCGGAATGCCGCGGAAGACCATCGAGCCCGGACTCAGTTCAATTTCGGGCGCCGTCGGCGCGATGTCGACCAGGACCGCGGAGATCGCGTTCAACGAAGCGGGAATGTCGATCGGCAAACGGTACCATGCTTCGCCGATTGAATTCGGATAGGACCGACCCCATCCGAAATTCAGGTGATACTCGCCGTCGGTGTTGTAGCCGTCGCAGACGATGGCGTGTCCGGACATACCGTCGGGCGTGTGAATCCCCAGAACGGCAGGCCGCCGATTGGCGAGATTCTCGCGAAGCACGCGGACCGTTTCTTCGGACAAGTCGTCTGCAAGATCGGCCGAGTGGAAGCCAAAGTCTTCGACCAGTCCGTTGCGCATGTCGTAGGCGGACGCCCCCGACCCTTCGCTCGAGTAATCCATGCGTGCGGCCACCCCGCAGGCGAAGTTCAACGCCGCGATGTCCACCTCATCCAGAACAATCCCCGCATCATACTTCAGTTGCACCACGGCAAGGTGCTCGTTCAGTTCGGTCAGCGACGGGAAATCGTAGCGGGTGCAGTCTCCGTCGATGTCGACACCGTTGACCGCGGTGTAGGCATCCTCTTCATCGAAAATGGCTTCGCCCCGGCGATGGTAGTGGAGCACCTGAGCCATGGCGGTAGCCACGCAGCCCGCGTAAGTCCGGGCGCCGTCCACCGGGTCCAGCGGGCAGAACATGTTGTACGGCATTCCCTGCTCCCAGGTGGTCTCCAGCCAGCCTCCCGTAGAGGTGCTGTCGCAAGCAGGCCATTGCTGGAACGTTTGCCCCTCATCGGTCGGCATTCGCGATTCGCAAGAACGGGCCCACCGAGCGTGATTCCGCAACACCTCCTGCGCGGCGGGCTCGCGTCGTGCCGCAAGGCGTCCGCGCATGTCCGCCGCCAGCAGGCAGTAGAACGGATGGCGAACATCCACCTCGTCTGGAAACCCGCCGCGAAAGGAATACGCCACGACCGGTGCAAGGTCCGTATCCGCAGACGTGATGATGAACCCTTGCGGCTCCAGTTCGACGGCATAGGCGAGAATCGTCTCATCCCGATCGCAGATCGGCTGAGGGCTCCCGTCGGGAGTAGGGATCCGCACCGGATTCGTTCGCGAAGTCGCCAGCCAGGGCTGCGATGTCGACGTCCGAGCTTCGCGTCTCTTGAGAAAGGCTTCGGCTGCGGCGCGTACCTGCTCCGGCGAAACCGCCTCAGCCCAGATCGCCGCATCGCTGAACAGGCATACCGCTGCCAGCAGAACTACAGCCAATCGCCTGCGGATGAAAATCATACGTTCAATTTCCGATCGGACTTTCGTCCGTCTTCGAAATGGACCCTGCCGACTCTTTCGACCGGGGCGGTTCGTACCCCGGACTCAACGCCGTCCGGAACGACCAGATGGGGCCTTCGACGCGGCCGTAGGCATTCCGGGCCACCACCTGCCAGTAGTAGGTCGCGTCCTTCTTCAGGCCCTGCGGCCGAAAACGTTCCACCACCAGGTCGGATGCCGCCAGGACCATGCCCGTCGGATCGGTCCCTAGATACACGTCATACACAGGTACCATCATACTGAATGTCGTCGCCCGAGTCACATCTTCCCACTGGGGTCCATCGTCCGATGGGCATCCATCGTCGGGACAGACCAGCGACCGGTCGCATCCCGACGCTACATCTTCGACAAACTCCTCCATGCCCCGACAGACAATCCCTTCGACCTCCATCGAGTCCAGATTGACCACCGGCGATCCCGAATGCCCCTGGTAGGTATCCAGGTTCGCCTGAAAGAACGTCGGCTCGGTGTTTTCCCTGACGACTGCACCGACGTCGTACTTGCGAGGCATCCCCCACGGATGCCCGATAACCAGCAGTTCCTGATCGTCGGGCACTCGCCCCCTACGCCGCAGCGAAAGCGGCGTTCGCCCGACCACCTTGCGGTCGAGCCGAACCAGACCCCAATCGGGATACCCCGCCTGAGAGGCGATCACCTCGTCAATCCAGTAAACTTGATCGGCGCGCAGGATCGTCGGCGGCGTCAGCGCATCAGCCATCACGAAATCGAAGACGACCGCCACGTCTGAGGCGCGGTCGCATTCAACACAATGGCCGGCGGTGGCGATCAAATCAGAGCCCACAAGCACGCCCGTACATATGCCCGCCGAAGGCTGATCCTGAAAAGGCTCGTCGGGACACAGTGCATTGCCCGTCTCCAACGGATCGAGCCATTGATACCACCATGCGAATGACTGCGCGTCGACCCGGAAGGTCCCGTCGCCACGATCCACGAGATTCGATTCGTGGATCAGCACAGCGGTGGCCCTGCCGGCCGCCAGAATACGCGAATCCATCACTTCATATTCTTCCATGCGATCGTCGTCTCCGTAAATCGTGGTCAGGTCCCGCCCTGGTGCCCGGCTAAACCAGTCAGCGTATTCCTGTTCCTCCGCACCGTCGAGCGCGCCCGAGTCCTCCTCCCACGAAAGCGCAATTTCCGCCCCGTCGATAATGGCGCCGTGCAGCGGATTCGGGTGACTCGGTCGGGCTGCCAACCCCGACGTGTGTGGGAGGATCGTCAGCGAATACTCGCCGGTTCCATAATCATAACCCGCCACCCGTATCAGATACTCCCTGCCGGCCGTCATCGGCATCACGACCACCGAGTCGGTGCCTTCGCAATCGTCGTCCCCACAGGCCCGTTCGATACCCAACCGGTCGAACACCGCCAACGTCGTGTCAAAGACGTCGCTGTGCGCGCGGATCGTCACCGGTCCCGTCTGCGCGGCGGTATAGCAATGCCAGACGTCCAGCACATCACGGTAGCCGCAACGGCTCTCCGTCTCTCCCGTGGCGCCGCTCGTCGTGCCCCGGAACGGCACACCATCGGTCACCACAACGGGGTGATCGCGGTCGTCATGCGTCCCGACCTCCCAGGGTCCTTCATAATAAACCTTGATCCACCATGAAGCGATCGTCCCCACACGGCCCAGGCGCACGTCGGTCGCTCGCAACCGCCAGGTCTGATTCGCCTGCTCGCCTCGGAACTCCGTGATGCCGGTCACGGTCTCGCTCAGGTTCGGTTCCTGATGATCGCGCATGAACCACAGA
>CAZTGH010000068.1:0-2497 GCA_964612985.1 uncultured Pirellulales bacterium | reverse complement strand
CGCGCCTGACTCTCGTTACATACGTCGATCCACAACTCCTCAACGGCGGGATGCACGATCTCGATATGGACGTCCACGCAGGTGACCGTCGCCCCGGACGGCGCGCCGGAAAGTCGGATGTCGCTGTGGACCCACCCCCATTCCGAAATCGCGGTGTCCGTATCGTTGCTGTCACCGATCACCTTATCCGAACGGAACGATCCACCAACGGCGCGCATCTCTTTCCGCAACAGCAGGAAATCTCGCAGCACCGTCACATCGTGTCCCTGTTCGATCAGATCGCCGACGACGACCGCCGCCAACTGGGCTGTGGCGCGCTTGCCTCCGTCGAGCAGTCTCACATGACTGCCCGGCGCCCCAGGCAGGTCTACCAGCCGCGCCGCCGTCAGCGATGCGCTCAGCGTTATCTCTACCTCCGCGAAGTGTTCGTACGATGCGTCGACAGGATCAGCGCCCGAGGAAGCTCCGCTGCTGCCCGCCCCCTGCCCCCATCCGATCAGCAGCCACACCATGACCATCGATGCGACGGCCCTGCGCCACTGGGCTCGACTGAGAAATGTCATCCTCACGGCCGCGCTCCTTCCACCGGTTTCCTTCTCCTTGTCTGTCTCTTTGGACCCACCTTCCCCCGCCCCTCACCTCACACCACGAGAACGCAACGCTGGCATTGTAGCGGAACCATCGCTTCCAGGCAATTACCCAAACCATCCATTTTCCGCACACCCCGCAATTCCCTCATCCGCAACGGCGAACCGCCGCACATCGACACCGAGCTGCCGCGAGACCCCGGGTCACGGAGATTGCCGTATCTCCTGCAAAATGCCCACCTTGTGACAGTCGTCCCATAAAGAGTAAAGCTTTCGAATTCGTCTGGCCGATGAGACAAAGGGGTGATAGGCCTTTTTCAGTATTGGGAACGTCGTTTCCCAGACTGCCGTGCAGACGCCATCCTATCTGGGGCGATGCACGCAAGGACGCCAAAGAAAGCCGGTTGTCATAGTCAGAAGAAAGGATTCACTATGAGCACAAGGAAGGACATGGAGACAAGGCGATCCGTCATCATAACCATCTTATGCGGCATCCTCCTGGCCATCACCTTCGGCGTCGCTGGCTGCGGCGAACAGATGACCCGAATGGAGGACAACCAGGTCAAGCTCCAGGCCATGGTGGCCGCCAACAGCCGCCAGTTGGCCACCCTCTCGTCCCAGGTTCACGCCAGCCAGGGCGACATCAGGGAAGGCTTCGCACAGCTCGACCAGAGCATCCAGAACACCGACGCCAGGGTGGCCTCCGTTCAGGATGAACAAGCGCAACTCCGCCAGACCATCGTCGCCAACGATCAGAACCTCAATAAGAAGGTAGCGCAGCTCGTCGAGAACCAGGCGTCTCTGCGAGACGGCATCACCCACGTAGCCGATATCGCTCAGCGCACCAACGCCACCGTGAACACCGTCGCCAAAGACCAGGCGACCCTGCATCAACTCGTGCGCAGCCATAAGAAGGAACTCGGTGACAGCATCACCGCGGTGGCCAGCGCGCAAGGCCGCCTGCACGGTGAACTGGGCGACCTGCGTTCGCTCACGCAAACAGTGGCAGAGGATGTCACCACCCTGGGCAGTGAGCAAGGCGCCCTGCACAACACGGTAAACGACAACACCGCGACGCTCGCCGACAAGATCGCCCTGGTCCAGAACAACCAGTCGAACATCCAGGCGATCATCGATCGCGTCGCCACCACCGCCGACGCAACGGCCGGCAATGTCACCGCCCTCGCCAGCGCCCAAGAACACATGCAGCAGACGCAGTCTTCGCGACACGACGCCCTGACCGGACAACTCGCGTCGGTCGTCCAGAACCAGGGCGAGCTTCAGAGCGGAATCAGTGGACTGGACGCCAAGACGGATACCAGCCACCAGCAACTCGCGGCACTGGCTTCGGGTCAAGGCACCATTCAGAACGCGCTCGCCACCAACCACGACACCGTCGTTGTCGACCTGACCGACCTGGCAGACCGCCAGCGGCAGACCAACGAGAGTCTCGCTACCGTTCGCGACAATTCGGATCGGCTTCTCACCAACCTCGCTTCGGTGGCCTCCGAGCAGACCGCTCTGCACCAGTCCGTCGCGACCGGCAACGAAAACCTCACCTCGATCGCCGAAGGCCAGGGCGCTCTTCAGCGCAGCGTCAACCACCTGGACGAAAAGACCACCGTTCTGGCGACCGATCTGTCTTCTGTCTCGCGGCAATTGACCGCCATGGACCAGACCATCCAGACGGGCAACGAAAACCTCGTCGCGCAGACCATGACGCTCGCCGACAACCAGAATGCAATCCGCTCGGGTCTCGATGGACTGCATGAGAGCACCACTGGTCTTGGCAGCGAACTCGACCAGATCGCCGCCCGGCAGCTCGCGATGCAGAGCCAGGCGAAGACCGACAGCAAAACCATGGTCGGCCAACTCGCCATGCTGGCGGACAATCAGCAGGGCCTCCAGGC
>CAZTGH010000067.1:0-17868 GCA_964612985.1 uncultured Pirellulales bacterium | reverse complement strand
GCGCTGCCCTCGTCCTGCGCCTCGGGATTCCAGGTGAAGGCGGCGGTCGGTCCAAGGTCGACCACTGTAACCACGAGCGAATCGGTGCCTACGCCACCATCGTCGTCGGTGACCGTCAGCGTAACGGTGTACAGGTCGTCGTCGTTGTAGGTATGGCTTGGCGTCAACGTCCCAACGGCCGTGGCGCCATTGCCAAAGTCCCACTCGATGGTGTGCGTTTCGAGAAGACCGCCATCCGTAAAGGAACCGCTGAAATCGACCGCCTCGCCCTCGTTGACTGTCAGGTCGGGTCCAGCATCGACTACCGGAGCGACGTTGTGGACCGTTAACATGAAGCTCACCTCGGCGGTCTGGCCGCTCCCGTCCGTAGCGGTGATGACCACGATCTGGCTGTCATCGGGACCGTCCGCTGGCGTGTAGCTCCAGGTCCAGGTTCCGGCCTGACTGCCCGTCTGCTCGATGGTCCCGACCGAGGCAGCAACGGTGACGCTGTCGCCTTGATCCACATCCTCGAACGTGCCGGCGTTGAGGACCGGATCGCCTTCGTTGACTTCGACCTCGGCTTCGTCGCTCGTCACGGCGGGCGCCTCGTTCACATTGACGACGGTCAAGATGAACGTTTCGGTATAGCTGAGCCCTCCGGTGTCAGTGGCGGTAATCTCCAGGCTGACAGACGGCTCCGTCTCGAAGTCGAGCGTTTGGTCGACCTTCAACTGCAACCAGCCGCCGACCACCTCGAACCGGCTGTCCGAGATAGCTAGTGCATGCGTGGCCGGGCTGTCCGCATCGACCACGGTAGTCGCCCCCACTGGTGCACCGGCGACATTCTCGGGTATGGTCGTGTTCGAAAGCAGGATGTCCGTCGGCGACAGGTTGGCCAGCGTAACATCTACGGTCAGCGTCGCTATGCTGGTCGAGCCATCCTCATCGCTGACGCGCACGGCGACCACGTAGGTCCCCACCGTAGTCCAGGCATGAGAAGTATCCACGCCAGTATCGCCCGAAGGAGTGAAGGTCGCACCGTCGTAATCCCAATCCCATTGGTACAAGATGATGGCGTCCGGTCCAGACGTCGAGCCGGAGGCATCGTAAGCACCGCTCTGGCCCGTCTGCAACTCCGTATCCCCCGTCAAAACCGCCGCCGGCCCCAGATCGTTAACCGTCACCGTCAGTATGTCCCCGTCGGATTTGCCCTGGCTATCGGTGACGGTGATCGTCACGGTATAGACGCCGTGCTGAAGGTACATGTGGCTGCCGGCAACGGTTCCCACGCCTTGGTCGTCCGTCACCACGCCATCCTCAGCGGCCGATCCATCGCCCCAATCGATGGTGGCCTGATGGGTGTCACCGGGATTGTGATCGGTGAAGACGGCGGTGACAGAAGCCATCTGGCCTTCATCCGCGGTCTGATCGCCTCCAGCGGTGACGACAGGTGTGGTGTCGACGATCAGGTCGTTGGTGGTTAGATCGGTTCCGGCGTTGCCGGCTTGGTCGGTGGCGGTAACGAGGACATCATGGACGCCGTCCGACACTGCCGAGTCGATGACGTCGTCTGCCAGGGTCCACGTGTTGTCGCCGTGGTTGATCGCGTCGTAGACCGCCCCTTCGATGGTCACGGTGACGACGGCAGCGGCATCGTCCACCGAGCCGGTCAATGGCGGCGTTACATCCGACGTGACGAGCGCATCCATACTGACGAGCGGAGCCACCGTGTCCAGGACAAAGGTTAGGATCTCGTCCTGGCCCTCGTTGAGGGGATAATCGGCGTCGTCTACGATGGTCGTCTCGCCCTTGAGAACGACCGTGTATTGTCCATCTGCGGCCAGAGCGGTGGCGAGCGTAGCGGTAACCGTGTTGGTTCCCCACCCCGTGATGCTGTCCAAGGCGATCGGATTGCCGTCCGGATCGTACAGTTCGACGTCCATCATGTTGCCGTAGACCCGCTCGGAGAAGACGAAGGTCAAGACCGGATTCGGATCGTTGGTCAGCTTGTCGTCGCTGTCGCTGCCGGTATCCGGCGTCAGGGCCCAATGGTCCACCGTGGGGAAGCCCTCCACGGAGACCTGCGTGGAACCCAGGGCCACCTGATTGTCTCCTAACAACATGCTGGTCGTCAGGATGTAGTTCCCGGGCTTCAGGTAGGTATGCGTCAGATCGATCGATCCGATGAGCGAAGCGGGAACCTCGAGCGCCTTGCCCATGTAGATGAAGACCCTTCCTTCCTGCGCGATTCCCGACATCCACGAGCCGAGGGCAAGGTCGCTGTAGAGATCGCCGTTGAAGTTGCCCGAGGCGACGGTTCTGCAAGGCACGGAAACGCTGGCCGCCGTCTGCTCGATGTCGGCCAGGGACAAAACAATGCCGGACAGACCATGGGGAGCGCCGAGATAGAGGAAGGCTCGGCCTTCGTATGTATATTCCGCCACTTCCTCCAGACCCCGGACCAGGACGTCATCGTATCCATCGGCGTTTACATCGCCGGCACCAGCGACTTCCCAGCCAAACTGGTTGGGCTGGTCGATAGGACTGGCGATCTGGGTGGTCGTAATCAGGCCTTGTTTGGAGCCCCAGTACAGGGTCGCTGCACCGGCAGTGATGTTTGAACCAGATGAATCGTTGCGATACGGCGCGCCGACGAGAACGTCCGCGTACCCATCGCCGTTGACATCCCCGGCAGTGGAAACGGATGTGCCAAACCGATCGTAGCGTTCGTCTCCGACCAGGACCTGATCGGGCTCTTTCGCAAGTCCTCGTTGCGATCCGTAGTAGAGATAGGCACGTCCGGCCCCGATGGTTTCGCTGCGTTCCTGATAGGCACCAACCAGCAGATCCGGGAAGCCATCGCCATTGACATCACCCACCACCTGTGCGGAATTGCCGAAGTAGCCTCCGCTCTGCGTACCCCGATAGGTGAGCGAGGGTTCCTGACCGTAGCCGTCGGCTGATCCGTAGAAGACCTGAACGACACCGGCGCTGCTCAGTGTCGTCGTTCCGGCGGCGTCGACTATCGTCACGCTCTTCTTGGGCAGGCCGATCACGAGATCGATGTAGCCGTCCTGGTTCAAGTCGCCGGCGGTCAGTGCGAAGTCGTCATGGCCCCAGGCATCGTCCGGCCTCGTCCAGTACGATCTGGACTGCACGCCGTAGGCGGTGCCGAGATAGAGACTGACTTGACCTTGCACGGATTTCATGCCCTCATCGACCGTGCCGTCTTCCTGGACTGTCGTATCGGGCAATTGGCCCTGCTGGCCCGAGGCAGCGACGAGAATGTCGCCGAATCCATCGCCGTTCACGTCGCCGATAAAACTGACGGCCGATCCAAATCCCGCTCTGGCATGGGCGCCTTCGAGGACGGTCCTGGGCTGCGTCTCCAGGCCGGACTCGGAACCAAAATAGACCAGGACACGGCCCGCCTGGAAGTCGGGATCGGTCGTCTTGCCATACCGATAGCGCTGGTCGCCCAGAATCAGGTCGTCGTAGCCGTCGTTGTTGATGTCCCCGACTGCCACAGCCTGCCCCAAGCCGCCGTTTGGCGTGTCGACTTCGCCTTGGATAGCCTGCGCCGCCGATCCGAAGTCAACGGGATCGGGACGGAGATACGTCACGTCCACGAGTTCAGTGGGAGTGCCGTCGCCATAATCGACCAACAGGTGGAGCACGCTGCCCAGCGGAACGTACTGCCACGTCGAGTCGGTCAATTGAACCTGGAAAGTCCCGGGGAATTTCTCGAAGACGAGTTCGTCGATCACGTCGGGCTTGACCGATACGATATCGGTCAGGCGCGTGTATCCGCTGTCGGTCTGCAAGGCGATTTCCACCTGCTGGCCCACCTGGACGTTGTCGAAGGAGATCGCTCCGCCCGCCTTCAGATCGAGCTTGTTGGCATACCGATCGGTGTAGATCTTGACCTGATGGGCGGTGATCGTCCCGTTCGATTCAACGTCCACGTCACCATTGAGGACATGGACCGCCTCCAGTTCGACCGAGCCCAGGGACTTGACCTTTAGATCGCCCTTGCCGTGGATCCTACTGGACAGCCTGATGACGTTCGTCAGCAGGTCCAGGCCGGTCCCGGCGATCACATCGAGGGCGTCGGCATGGATCAGCGCGGTCTCGCTGCCGCGCATTTGTCCGGTGTTGATCCACACGTCAGCACCTTGAATTCTCGGTACGCCACTGGAATCCAGCGGGGAGGCCATGAAGGTGATCGTCCCGTTGACCGCGGTAAAGTAGTCGTCATAACCGCCCTGCCCCGGTGACTCCATCATGCGGGTTCCGCGTGCGGTCAGATAGGTCTGGCCGGACAGATTGTGCAGCGCGCCGTTCTCCGTGAAGATGATGTTGGCCGCACTGTATTCGACCCATCCTTCGGTGAGGATCTCGGTATCGATGATGATGTCGCGTTCCGCATAGAGCCAGTCGAGCGGTCCTTCATAGTCATCGTCGATCAGAACGCTGAGATCGCCACGCAGCGAGACGGACTCCAGGGACCAGGGATCGCTCAGGGCCTGGAGTTCCGTCCAGGAACTGAGACCCGACAGGATCGACACCTCGTCGGCGATCACCGTGCTTGCGGCGTCCAGGTTCCTGACGTAGTAGGCGGCGTCCAGGGTGATCGAGCTGGCCCAGGTCTCCAGATGCCCCAGCTCGATACTGCCAGCGCCGCCCGCCGACAGACGGATGTTGTTGGCGGCGACGTCGATGGCCTGCATCGTCACTTCCGTGGTCACCGTTATATCGCCACCGGCGGTCGCAACATGGTTGAGTTTCACGACCTTGCCGTTGCCCGCGTGGGCCTGGTCGGTGATTGTGATGTTGCCCGTTGCCACCTCGGCGAAGAAGGCGGAGATGTCGGTGAAGATCGTAACATCACCAAGCGCATCGGTATCGAGTTGTCCGCCGCGAATCAAGCTCCCCTCGGCGCCCAGGATCGACCCGTGGGGGGCGGATAGGTTGACCGACGCCGAGTCGATCACCGCGCCCTTCTCCAGGTAGATGTCCTGGCCGCTTTCGACGGTGACGAGGTCCACACCGAGCAGGCTGCCCCCCAGGACGATGTCCTTGTCGCTGCGGACGGTGACGTTCCGCGCCGAGAAGGCCTCTCCAAAGTCTAGTCCGCGCACCCCGTTTGGACCGATTATGGTTACGTCCACCGCGGCGCTCAAGGACAGGTCCGTGAAGTTGACGGTCCCCGTCTCTTCCTCGACGACGGGAATGAGAAGTCGTCCATTATGGCGGACTTCGACAAACAGGGTGGGCAGGACGTCGTCGACTTCGTAGACGGCATCCGTATAGTCGGCGGGATTCTCAAAGGTGAACTCGCCGAACGGGACGGGAATGAAGACCGGGGTCATCTCCTGGAACCGCGCGGTGGAATCGGCGCCGCTCGTCAACGAATCGAGCAACGAGGCAAACGTGACGACTTCGCCATCGTTTGTGTCGAGCACGTACAGGACCGTCTCTCCAAACGCCGCATCGGGCTCGAGAGCCAGGAACCGATAGCGATAGTCATAGACCTCGTACAGATCGCTTTCGATCGTGATCTCGTACTCCTCGCCATTGTCGACACGGGTTTCCGTGCGATCCTGCGTAGTGGTTCCCACGTAGGTACTGACGGTGAAGGAGCCATCGTAGACGTAGACGACCTCGGGCGGCGCCCCACCGACGGACCATCGATACAGCGTGCCGTCCGTGTCGCGATAGTAGGTGGTGCCGCCGATGTACTCCAGTTCGGCCTCTTTGACGTAGAAGGCATCATCGGCATCGCTCTCTGTGTAGACGAGTTCCTCGCCTTCCAGCGAAAGCCCGGCAACGTCGCGGTAGAAGAGATGGTCGGAGAGACCATCCTGGTACTCATAGATGTAGTAGCCGGTATACTCTTCCTGGGCGACTTTGGGACCTTCGTCTTCCGTCGCGAAGGCGTGGATCATGATGTCGGTCGGATGGATGGCGGTCGACTGAAGATTCTGCAATTGCTGCTGCAAGAGCATCCGCTCGGATTGCAGCCCGGACAGTTGCGTGGACATCAACGCCAGGGTTTCGACATTCGTGTCCAACAGGCTCCGGTAGGCCTCCAGCGTGTCGTTGTACAGCAGCGCCCCCTGGGTATGGTCGAGGTCGTAGGCGACCCGCAACAGATCGGCTTCGGTCTGCTGGCTCAGCAACAGGGTATCGGCCAGATCGTAGCGCTGGGTCCATACCATACCCACAAGGTTCTCCAGATTCGCCGCCTGCGTCATCTCATCTGCGGCGAGTTGATCCAGTTGCTGCTGATAGTTGGCCACGGTGGTCTGCGTTGCGCTGACCTGTACGTTGAGACCATCGATCTGCGATTGCAGGTCCGCTCTTTGGTCCTGGAAGGCGGCGATCTGATCGGGAGCTGCCTTGTACGCCGTATCGAGGTCTGCTCTCTCGACGAGAAGCGAAGATCGCATATTCATAAGGTGCTGCGTCTCGGCGCCCAGGATGTCCGGATCGGCAGCCAGATTGAACGTCGTCTCGAGGCTATTGAGTTCCTGATCCAGCAGCGCAAACTCGGTGGAAAGGGCTGTCTCCTGGGTCTGCAACGCAGTCTGTTCCGCCAGCAACAGAACGGTCGCATCATCGAGAAGCCCATCCAGGAGGTAGAGATCGTCTAACTGGTTGGTGAGATAGGTCTGCTCTTCAACCAGATCGCCTTGCGTTTCGTTCAGTGAGGCCTCGGCCATGTTGATATCGCTGAGAATGGTGGTCTCGACAGCCTGGAGTTCCGTCAGCGACAGATCGACCAAATCGCCCTGAACCAGGTTGCCCTGGACGAGATACTGACCCTCGATGAGAAGCGCCGTCGGCGTCTGATCCTCCAGCAGGTCCCGCTGCGCCTGCCAGGTGACGATATCCGCCTTCTCTTGTTCGTAGGTCGTCACCAGATTCTGGAACGTGCTGCGCTCGCCGATCAGCGTCGTCTTGGTCTGCTCCAGCGAGGTCTTCCCCGTCTTTGAGTCCGACAAACCAGTGTACAGGATCAACAACTGGTCATTCGTCAAGCTCGACATGGCGGTCTTGTCCAGGCTCTTCAAGGTAAACAGGGTGTCGTTATAGGTGACCACGATGCCGCCGGTGCGCGTATAGCTGTAGGTGACGTTGTCGATCCGGGTCGGTGTGATCTCCCGACTGATCATCAGGATGTCTTTCGAATCGGCCAGCAGTTGATCGACATTCTCGAAGAGTACCAGGTCGGCGTTGACCTCATCGAGGTCGCCCTGCACCACGTTCAAATTCATCGTCGCCGCATTCAGATCGGCGTCCACCTCATCCAGGGAGCGGGCGGCAGCGAGATTCGCGTTGACGTCGTAAAGATCGGATTGCAACTGAATGTTCTGCTGCACCAGGGCAAGATCGTCGTTGAGGACGTTCAGGGCGGTCGGGACGGTGGTGACATACTGAGAAAGCGCGGTGCTGAACGCGGCGCTCAATACGTTACCATACGTCGTTTCCAACTCCCGCAGTCCCGCATCGAGGGCTTCCATATCGGTCTCGATGGCCAGCGCCGTTACCAGATTCAGCGCCGCTTCGGTGTCGGCGATCTGGCTGTCCAGGCCGACTTCGGCATCCAGCAGTGGCGGCATCAGGACGATCTGGACGATGATGTTGTTGAGGTCGGGACTGAGGATGCCGCTGTAGTCCTCTAGGCTGCGCAGCGTCGCCTCCACCGAAGCGTCGTCCTCGAAATCGGTCTGGCCGATGATGGCCAACGCCCCCTGGACTTCGCTCAATTCGGCATCGGCGGTGGTCCAGTCAGAAACGACCTCCGTATAGCCCCGGGCGGCGTCCACCTCGTGCACATAACCCTGATATTCAGTGGTCAGCAGATTCGAATAGGCCGCCAGATTCCGCAGGGCGGCATCCATATCCTCATACGAGAGATCGTCCATGGTACTGAGGATCGCGAGAGCCGCGTCCATATCGGCGATCTGGCTGTCCATGAGCGCCAACTGGGCGGGAGCCGTGTTCATCAGTTCCTGGAGGGCCGTCAGTTGGACATCGATATAGGCCATCGTGTTGTGGTTGCTGTCAATCTGCTGGGAGAGCAGTACCTGCTGATCCGCCAGATTGTCCAGTTGGACCCCCACCGCTGTATCGACGGCCATCATGTCAAGGTAGAGACCGAGCAGTTGCCCATCGCTCATCCCGGCCAGATCGAGGGCACCCAGCAGAGCCAAGTCGAGGTCGGCGGGTGTTTCGCTCGGCGCGCCTGAAACAGCCAGCCCCCGGCTCTTGATCTCGGAGCTCACCGCCTCCATGAGACCGCCAAGCTCCTGGGCATACGAATCGCGCTGGCCGATGCTCTGGTTGACGGTCTCCAACTCGGAAACGAGCGTCTCGGCGGTCAGGGCGCGGATATTCGCCTGCAAGCCTACGAGGTCCTCCTGAAGCACAGCCATTTCCGCCAGGATGCCGACGCGCTCGGCGGCCAGCACATCCAACTGCTGGTGCAGCGAAGCCTCCTGGAAGGCCAGAGTACCCTCGATCCATTCACCGAGATAGCCTTGTTGGAGGAGCAGACCCTGGAACTGGAGTTCCTGGGCGGCCCACTGCTGGCGTACGACCTCAGCAGGCATCGTGGTCAGGTGCTGCAGGAAGTCGTCACCCAGGATGCGCAGCACATCCGCCTGGCCGATTTCGAGGTTGCGCGTCATCTGCTCCAGGCGTTCCATGCGATTGACCAGGCGGGCCTGCGTCCGCAGATTCTCCTGGAGCTGCTGCATCACCGCCTGCTGCTGAGCGACCGATTCGACGTACACGTTGAAGCCGCGATGGTCCTCAACGTCTCCCAGGAGGTTCACGTTTCCTCGGCTGGCGATGTCGATGGAGGCCAGACCGGTGATGTGACCGCCCAATGTTACGGAACTGTTGGCGTTTACGCCGATCGCACCGATCTCCAGGAGCACGTTCTGGCCAAAGGTCCCGAGGCTGCCTCCCGCGTTGAGCTGGAGCTTTTCGGGCGTTACCACATGTCCGGTGACCGTCAGATCCCCCGCGGCTTCCAGCGTCACCTCACCGTCGGAGATCAGACTGCTTCCCGTCTCACGGACAAAGAGATTGCTGCCTGTTGACGTCAAGGTCAGGGCAGCCGAGGGTCCCCGACTATAGGCGTTATTAACGATCAAACCGCCTTGGGCCGAGACATCAATGGCGCCACCCTCGGCATGTTTCATTTCCATGCCGGGGCTCAACTCACCGAAACCGTCGGTGTCGACCACATCGAGCGCCCCGTTCGAAGTCGAACGCAGATCGACCAGTTCGTTGATGGCCATCCGCACACCGGTGATGCTCGCATTGGCCCGGAGCACGACCTTGTCCGCAACGATGGAAACGCCTGCGCCCGCGCCGTTGGCGATAGCGCCATCCGCATACATTTCCACACGTCCCTGTGAGGTGAACTGCTTCGTCAAGCTCAGCAGGCCCAGGGTTTCGGCATAGACCGAGTCCGCCAGCCCGCCTCCGCCGGAGCCATATACGGCTTCATAGGCCACGCCCAGCACATCCAACATGCGGGTGTAGATCAGGAAGGCCACGGCGCCCGTCATGGGTCCGATACCGGCGCCGAAATCGGCTTCCACGATCACCGAGGGGTCTTCAGCGGCCGCCATCACGCCGGAAACGATCGTCGCCAGGTCCTCGGCCTGCGTCATCGTCAACGTCACGACCTCGATCGGCTCGTCGGATTCGTTCAGGATGGGATGGCCTTCCAGGTCCGTCAAGGGACCGAGGAAATCTGTCGGGATGCCGTCGGTCGAGATCTCAGCCAACAACACATTGAGGAGTTCGAGACGGACCAAAGCAGCCTCTTCGGACGTCTCGGCGTAGACTCCGCCGCTGACGTGGACCACCGTGATCGTTCCGCCGCTGCCTTCGGCAGTACGAAGGATGATGTTGTTGGGCGCCGGCTCGGGTTGTTTCTGGATATTCCAGTCGGTCTGAACCACCACGCTCTCGGCGGTCAGGTCGCCGGCGGTGAGGACCTCGATGTCGCCGTTGGTTACGTCCACGTCCACCAGAGTCAGATCACTGCTGGCGTTGTCGATGGTCAGATTGCCGTCCCCGATTACGCGAACGGACAGCGACCGCACATTGGTGCGCAGATCCGTATCGCCATAAGTGGTCAGTTCGATGTGGTCGCCCTCGAGGCGCCCATCCGGAGAGGCAATCCGCCCGTCGGTGGTCAGGACGACGTCGCTGTCACCGGAGGTGAGAATCTCGTGGACCTCCACGGTCACCCCGGTGGGGTCGGCGGCCAGGACCTGGATGGTGACGTCGTTGTCCTCGTGGCCGGTCAGCGAGGCAACCCGGAGGATCGTCAGGGACTGCGCGAATGTCTCGATGGTGATCGGTCCGTTGGCGGTCTCGATATTGCGGAGAATCACTTCCAGAGGACGGGCCTCCAGGTCGTCGGTGGTGAGCACGAAACCGGTGTTTCGCAGGAGGACCGCACCGGCGCCGGTGACGAGGGCGGAGATATCATCCAGCGCCGTATTCTCCAGGGTGATGCCGTTGGCGGCGGTGGCGTCGAGGACGTGCGCGGCCAGCAGGCCTCCGGTGCTGGGCGGCGTCTCTTCATCGTCCAGGCTGTCGTCTTCGCCGCTGCTCTGGAGAATACTGCCGCTCGGGGCCTCCAGCGTCAGCGTGTCCGTGGCGATGTCCGCATCCAGCAGCGAGAGGTCGCCTCCGTTGTCGCCTGCCGCCAGGTGAATGACCCCGTCGGTACCAAACGTCTTGATGAGCCCGCCGAGCGAGAGACGGATATCTTCGGGGTCCAGTTCGTCGGTGAGGTCGGTGTCGGGCAGGTGATGAACGGTGACAGAGCCGACGCCGGCGACGCCTTGTCCGGCCAGGATCTCGACTCGGCTGTTCTGCGCCGTGATCTGCCCCGTGATCGTAACGCTGCCGGCGGCGGAGACGTCCACCGCATGACGAGCGTGGATCTGGCCGGCCACCTCAATGTCGCCACCGCTATTCAGAGTGATGTCGGGGTCATCGGTCGAAGCATCGTCGGTGGTGTGCAGCGTTGCCGTCTCGTCGACCACCACCCGGCCGGCGGCGGTGACGGATATGGACTGATCGGCGGTGATGGTGACCACGTCCCAGACCATGGGATTGGCGGGCATTTCGCTGCCGATGGTCACGTCGCTGCCCGTGGATTCGATGCTCACCGCACTGGTGTCGCCCGCAGCGTTCATGCTGGCCCTGGCCAGGATCTGCCCGCCCGCGGTGATGGTGATGTTGCCGGCGGCGGTCAGCGTGTCGAGATCGAAGACGCTCAGGTCCAAGGGGCCGTCCGGAGTGACCGCCGTGCCGCTCCAACTGTACTGCTGTCCGAGAACCGGAACGTATTCCCAGTTGGTAACTTGCTCCATCTTCACCACTGGGACTTCGCTCTCGAGGGTCTCATAGCGCGGACGCTGATCGACGATGTCGTGCGCTTCGGTAAAGATGCGATAGGTCAGGTCCGAACGGATGTCCTCGATCGACTCCCACGGCATCTTCATCTTATAGATGAGGTCCTCCTGAGGCTCGCCGGTAACGAACTGCGAACTCCACTCCGGGATCTTCTCCAACACGGCCTTGAGCTCGTATGACTCGTGCAGGTCGTTCCAGGTGCCGCCGGGCCACATCTGCAAGTGGTCTTCGTCGTCATACGCACCGTTGTTGTTGGGCTCATTCGAGTGGAAGTTGCTGTAGCCGGAACTGGCCGAAATATCCCCGCCCCGTACCCAGTCCATGGTCCAGGAATTGTGCGAGGTGCCGTTCAGGTTATAGCCACCCAGCCAGGCACTTTCGCTGCCGATGAGGTCGCGGACCAAGTCATTCTCTTCGGCGTCGTTGATTACCGCCAGATGCCAGCCGCCGCCGTACCAGCCGTCAGCGAGTTCGTCGGCTTTGTCCCACGTGTAGGTGAGATAGGTGAAGTAGTACTCCGGGCCCTCCCATTCTTTCACGTCGGCGAGCCCGGGACGGTAGCGTATGGAGGAGGCAATCTCCTCCAGGCGGACACCGTTCTGGGCGACAGCCAGTTCGTCGTTACCCACATTGACCTGACCGAACACCTTGCGGCCGAGTGCGTCGGTTCCGAAGTCCCAGTTGCCTCCTGTGAAGATGTCATAGACGCCGGACGAACCGACCGTCGTGCTCTCGTCGAGGTCGTTGGAACCGGACTGGGTCACATGCAGCTCACCGTCGCTGTCATAGTAGTGGACTGTGCCGTATTCCGAAACGTCGCCCGCTTCGCCCAGATCCCAGTCCTGAGGCTCCCAGGGGACTTTCACGGACTGGTCTTCTTCCACGAATTCGAACACGAAAGCGCCCAGCAGGAGGTCGACGTAGAATAGGCCTTCCGCTTCCGCGTCGCCGGTCTCCTCCTCCGGCTCACCGTCGTCGGCATCGAGCGTGACGAACCCGGTGAAGATCAACGGCACATACGGCAGGTCGCTCGGGACCGCCTCGCGTCCGTCGAAGATGCTGTACTGTTCGTAGGCGGTATATTCGTCCTGCCAATCAGGATGCGGGTCTTCACGATAGGTTACGAGCCAGCGTGCGGGACTGTTGTCCTCGTCGTTGATGACCCAGAGATCGCCGTCCTCGGGATGGCTCGGGGCGTCGTCCATGGTCTCAAAGGTGGACCACTGCTGGGTGTATTCCATCTGCACGACCTGCCGGACATAGCCGACCATCTCATCGTAGGTGTTGACGTTGCCCACGTACTGGAGCGTCTTGTCGTCAGGGTCCGTGCGGTCGTTACCCAGGGCGTTGACGGTATACGTTTCCCACCACTGTCCGGGGACTCGCAGGAAGATCTCGGAACCGTCGTCCAGCATGTACGGCACGACCCTCCGCGGGTCGCTGGAGAGGTCCAGTTCCCAGAAGGTGGCGGTCGGGATGCCCTCGAGGTTGCGATTGATGCGTCCGAGACCGGTGGTGGGCGAGTAGAGTTTCTCCCAGTCGTGTCCGTCGAGATCCTCAGCCAGGATGGTATCTTCGCGTTCGAAGAAGCTGGCGATATAGGCGGATTTGGCCGGGTTGCTGTACTCTTCGTCGTAATCGATGCCGGCAATGAAGAAATCGTCCGCCAGTTCCTGGATCGCCTGGTTGACGCTCATCTCGATCGCCAGCGCGACGGTGCGCGTCATCAGGGAACCGTCGGTAGCAAAACCTCCTTCGCGGATGGCCACGAAGTCGGCAAGTGCCTCGGAGGTGAGCCTGAGCTGCGCGCCATCCAGGAACAAATTCAGGTTGGCGATGTCTGCCGGGTCCCATCCGGAGGTGTCGATGGTCCCGCCGACTTCCTCCAGTTTTTCGTTGAGCATCTCGTAAGGCGGCAGCCAGTGGGCCAAGGCGGCTTTCTTGACGTCGCCATCGTGGAGAACCGGGTCGTAATGGATGGTCGGATCGAAGGGCTCGAATTCGTTGAACCAGAAATCAAAATACGTCTTGTATTCTTCGTAGGAGGTCACATTGAGCCTCAGGCCCGCCATCGCCAGGTCATCGATCAGACTCAGGCTCGGCGTCGTCTCGAAGCGCCCTTCCACGAAGACGCCCGGCACGAAGGCGGTGGTCATATCGCCGTAGAGGTCCTCGTATTCCAGCATGACACCCTGGAGCGACGGAGAAGCCTCTTCTGCGAAGGCATAGACCACTTCGGCTTCGCCCTCGACGTACTCCACCGCAGAGACGGACGCATTGTTCGTCATGACGCCGCCATCGGCCAGGATCTCCGCGACCGTGCGCCCCTGGACTCGGGCATAGAGGGCATCATCCCGGGTCAACTCGACCCGTTCGTTTACCACATAGGTCTTCTTGAAGCCCGAGAGGAACTGGACGTCGAAGAGCTTCTCATAGCCCATGTAATCCAGAATGGCGTTGGTCTGTTCCGTCTTGGTCAGATCGCCCCAAGACTTGTATCCGTTGAGGGCCAGAACGCCCAGGAGCATCTCGAACGTGTAGTCCGTGTAGAGTACATCGTCGTCGCTGCCCTCGAGCGTGATGAACAAAGGCGGCTGATAAACCAGGGCGCTGCTGAGGGCGGAAGAAACCGTGTTGGTCACCGTGGCTCCCTGGGCGAGGGTCACTTCCATGGTCGGCAACGGATCGGAGTAGGTAGTGACCTCGCGGAAGGCGGCCAGCAGCGTGTCGTCGGTCACCGCGTTGGTTCCGGCCAGCCTATCCGCCTCGGTCATATAGATGAGGTCGGACTCCGGTGCATAGGTGCTGGACCAGTCCAGATCGTCGATTTCGTAGTCCACGCCCTCGATGAAGTACTCTCGGAACTGCTCTTCCTGCGGCAGCGGACGAACGCCCCAGATGACCTGTTCGATGAGCAGACGATTCAGACGAATCACTTCCGCCTCGGTCAAAGACTCTTTGCCCAGGAGGGTCTCCGTCTCCGCATCGAACGAGTAGAACTCCATGGCCTGTTCGTTGTAGAGCGAACCGCTCTCTTCGATGATCCGATTGAAATCGTCTACGATCGCCCTCTGTAACGTACCCGAAGGATGCGACCCGAGCGTATACGAGGATAGCGCGGTCTTGGTGGACTCCGAGAGATGCTGGGCAATCGCATCGTAGGCAGGATACATGCCGGGCGCATCGAGGCCATAGGCCAGACATGTGGCAACGGCGATGGCCGCAAATTCCGAGTACTCCAAATCTACCATGCCGAACCCGGTCTTGTAGTACCCGTCCTGGAAGAGGCGGGTCTCCACGCTGCCGAATTCACTGCCGACTTTGACCTCGTCGAAGCCGGTCTGCTCGGTCGTGATGGTGGGAATCCAGTGGACGACCGGCCGCAGGACGAAACCGGCCTCGACGCGACGATAGCCGGTCACGACGTCGACGTAGACCGGTTCGTAGCTCACGTAGGCGGGGGCAAACTGCAAATCGTCGTTCAGGGTGTCGTCGTAGGCGAGCAGGAGGACCTCGCCCGGCGCGTCGAGCGTGATGTTGCCGTCTACGTCGGTGCCATATCCGGCGGCCACCTTGCCCTCAGCGGAGACGATAATGCTGCCGGTGGGATCCACGAGACCGGCGTTGAGGTCTGCATCGCCTCCGGCCAGGACTTCGCCACGTACCAGGATGTTGCGTTCGGCGTTGATCTGGAGCAGCGCGTGCGGCGGATCGGGCGTGTCGTCCAGGGCGCCCCCTTCGACTGCGACGGTTCCGTAGACGCCAACGTCGTAGCCGTTAAGTTCGACGAGGCCCTGAGCGGCCACGTAGGCGCGGAAGTAGTAGATCTCGCTGCGTGCGATGTGGAGCAGGCCTGCATCGGGGGCGGGACCGGTGGCCGTCAGGTGGACCTCCGAATACGGTGCCCGGGCGATGGTCACGCTCTCATCGAGCGCCCAGACGTTCGTACCGCTGATCGTGATGCTATTCTGGGCGTTGACGAGGGCGTCGGTCCACAGGTAGACCTCGTCGAAGGCGGTGATTTCGACTTCTCTTACATCCACAGCGGCGCTGGTAGAATCGGCGGTGTCGTCCAGATGCACCTGTCCGACCATGCCGTAGATTTCGATGGCCTTATCACCCGAGAGCGTAATACGTCCGTTGGGGCCGGTGGTGTTGAGCGTTCCACCGCTCCGGCGGGCGGGCAGATCGATGAGGACCTTGCCGCTGGTCGCCTTGGGCGCGAGACCGGGCTGAATACTGCCGACGTTCCAGCGCTCTCCAATGTAGAATACCGGCTGTTCGATATCGTCCGGGTCGTACACCATCGGCACGCCCTCCGCCTCGACCGGCAACTGGAATCCCACGACGGGGACGCCGTCCGCGTCAACCAACTCGCCTCGGTCGTTGACCAGGTAATAGATGCCGTCGATCTCCTTGATCAACTCGTCCGCGGTACTGATCAGGTTGCCAAAGACGTCGGCCAGATAGTCAAAACCGTCTGCATCGTTGTGGACCGTCGTACGCTGCGCGCCGACGCCATTCAAGGGGTCACCGAGGTCGTTTACCAACAGGCCTTCGACATTGATCTCGTAGCCTGCGCTGCTGATCAGCGTGACCTCGTCGTCGGCAATCAGGTTGCCATGGATGTCGACGCGGTCGCCGTACATGTTGATCGGATCGCCAAACTCGTTGAGGAAATTCCCATGGGCATCGATCAGGTAGGTGTAGGCGCTGATCGGATCGCCGAATTCGTTGACCGAGTCCCCATAGGTGGTGATCAATGCATCGGCCTGGTCCAGGCGAATCCCCTCACCGTTGACCACGAAACCTTCTTCGTCCAGGAATTGACCGTCCTCATCGACGTAGAAGAACCGCACGTTCGATTCGCGCGGCGCGTGCAGACCCAACTGAGCCAGTTGCGTGGAACTGTCGTCGTCCAGAACGATCTCCGTCCCGGTCACCGCCAGAACGAGACGACTGTCGCGCTCCAGAGCCACAATCTCGGCAAAGTCGCTGGCGCTGAGAGCCGTGTTGATCAGGGTTATCAACTCGGTGCTGCTGGTGAAGCCTGCGGTGTCGGCGGCTTCGATGAGTATCGGCGCCTCCGCTACCGTCGTGCCCAGCCCGTTATCCAGGCTCAGAGCGAGCGTGACATCCGCACTCAGGCGACCGTCCGCGGGCAGCAGACCGGCGCCGAGAAGCTCGAACGTCTCGATCAGCAGATAGCCCTCCTTGTCCACGTAGAAGGGATTGCCGCCCTCGTCGTAGGCGATATAGATCGGCATGCCGCCCAATTCTGCATGACCACCGTCGCCCATCACCAACTGCGGCACGCCGGAGTCATCGACCACGACCTCGGGCGCACTCAGACCGTCGGCCAGCACCGCGCCACTGCCGTCGACTTCCAGGAGGAAACCGTAGTCGTTGATGAGCCTGCCGAATTCGTCGATGGTGAATGCGCGTATATCGCCGTGGGTGGTCGGCACCGCCCGTGTGAGTGTCTCATAGAGCAGCTTGGTCAGGTGAATACTCACCTCGGACGTCGAGGCGGCATCGGCACCAATGATGGTCAGTTCATCGCCCGCCTCGACGAAACCATCGATCCACATCAGGCCAAGCCCCGAATCCAGGGTGACGTCGGCTGCCGGGTCCAGCGATTGAATCACACCGTAAATCTCCATGCCATTCTCAGCGGAAATGCTGATCCCGCTGGTCCCCCCTACCGCCGTGGCGTTGGTCTTGATGAAGCTCTCGGCATCCAGATAGAACTTCGGCGTGGTGCCGCCGGCAACGGTGATAGCCACGATACCAGTCGCTTCAATCGAACCGCCGACCAGGCTGACCATCTCTGTCGCCTCGATCTGCACATCCGCATTCGGGGCAGCCCAGGTCACGCCCGGCGCCTCGCCCATGAGGACGCGGTTGGCATCCGCGCCGGCATAGAGACTGCCCAGGATGTCCACGTGCTCAGCCTGGAGGAAGAGGTGACTGTTTTCGTGACGCACAATCAATTCGCTGGCAACGCTGACGTCGACGCCGCCCGGCGCGATCATCTGAATCCAGCCTGAGGCCATGACCTGGGCGCCCAGAGGATCGCCTTCGGGAGTCACACCACCGTCTATCGAGATATTCGGCGCCTCGATCCGCACGCGTTCGTCGGCCCCATCGACGAAGCCTCGCGTCTCCGTGATGAACTCGAAGGTCTCCAGACCGCCAGCCTCGACCGAACCGGTCAGCGTGAAGTCGGTCGGGACCTCGATCAGTACGGATCCCAAGGCGTCGACATCACCGGTGAGCGTCAGCGCATGGCTCGGTTGGATGACGATTTCGTAGCTCTCGTCGACGGGATCATCGCCCACGCCGGCAGCAGCGCTGGCGGCAGCATTCTTGAGAACGCCCAACATCTCGATATCTGCACCGGTCAGGACGATGCGACCATCGGTCTCG
>CAZTGH010000066.1:0-17897 GCA_964612985.1 uncultured Pirellulales bacterium | reverse complement strand
CGCCATCACGGTGCGTCCGTCGTGGCAGGAATGGGCGATTCCGTACAGCGATCTGTCGGGCGTGAATCTGAGTCGGATCGAGAAGATGGTCATCGGCGTGGGCGATGCCAGCAGCCCGAGTGCGGGCGGCACGGGCACGGTCTATGTCGACGATATCGGATTCGGTCGAGCGGCTTCGAACGGCGACTAAGCTCTGCTTCCATGCAGGCTTGCGTGACGGCCCCGGCGGGAGACCCCCGTCGGGGCCTCGTCACAACGCACGAGGCCAGCCCCCCTGCCGCTACTGGGACAGAGCGGCTTTGACCCTCTTGAGGTTTTCCAGGGCCCCCGGGTCCTGGGGATCGATGCGCAGGGCCGCTTCGAATTGCGCAACCGCCTCCGGCAGCAGGCCCAGACCGGCGTAGGCGGCGCCGAGATTGCTGCGTGCTTCGGCGTGGTTCGGATCGAGACGGACCGCCCGCTCCAGGTAAGAGCGTGCCTCGGCGAACTTCTGCTGTCTGCCCAGGGCCATGCCGAGCATGTTGAGCGCGCCGACGTGGTTGGGGTCGATCCGGATCGTATGCTGCAACTGCAAGAGCGATTCGGCGATGCGCCCCTTCTGCATCAGCAGTCGAGCGAGGTTGAAACGCGCGGGCACGAAGTCGGGCTGGACCTGGACCGCGCGCTCGAAGTGGTTCTGGGCATCGGAGCGACCCAGCCTCTCGCAGGCGACGCCCAGATTGTTGCAAGCGCCGGCATAGGTCGGGTCCTCTTGCAGGGCCTGTTCGAATCGTGCGGCGGCTTCGGCGGGCCTGCCGGCGTGGAGCAGTTCCGTTCCGATGCGGTTGTGCACCCGGGCGTAATTGGGCTGAGTCCGGCCCAATGCCCTGGCGCTGGCGAGGGCCTGGGCGTCGGCCTCGGAGGAGCGGGAGGTGTTGTTCGCGACCGGCGCGCGTCCGGCGTCGAGATCGGTCAGGATCTGTTGCAGCGCCTGGGCGGCAATGCGAGATCCTTCGGCAGAAGGGTGCAGCTCGTCGCCCTGGCTGTAACGGAGTCGCGGGTTGAGTTTGCCAGGGGAGGCCTGTTGATGCTGCTGGAAGAACGCCGAGAGGCGGAAGGCGGGAATGCCAACCATCGCCGCCAGATGTTCAACCACGAGTCGCTCGTTGTCATCGGGCAGGAAGCAGACGTCGGCGACGCAGTCGTCCAGAAAGCGGGGCCAGATCGCGACCAGTGGCTGGAATCCATGCTGATCGGCAAGCGCGCGGAAGCGGCGCAGTCCGTCGGCGACGTTGTTCTCTCCGATCGCTTCCTGATTCCAGCGGGCGGGGTCGGCCTCGGCAGCGAACTGAAACAGGTTCAGCGCGAGAGCGGTCAGACGAAAGAGATGGGACGCTTGGAACAGCTCTTTGACGACGGCGGGCCGATCGACGGCGCCAGCGAGAGGGAAGGCCTCGCGGTTGAAGTTGTCGAAATCGTTCTCGACAAAGACGAGCACGACCACATCGGGATCGAATTGCAGGCCCTTGACTTCCAGCAGCTCGACCTCGGCCCGCGTGCAGTACGCGCTGACGCCGAAGTTGAGGACCTCGGTCGACCCGTCGGCATACAGGTCCTCAAGCCGACGGGAAATCGTATCGGCTTCGCGCAACCCGTATCCTTCGACGACGGAATCGCCCAGCAACAGGACGCGTCGGACTGCCTCGGGCTTTTTCAGCGCACGCGGGCGGTCGCGTTGCCCGTGGGAATTGGTTCGCTCATAGGTCTGGATGAAATCGGGACGATCGCTGCGGCAGTTAGCCTTGAGCTCGAAACCGAGGATGGGATTCGTCGAGCGTTCGTAGAAGCACTCGTACGAATCGATTTCGATGGGCTTGATGGCGGGGGCCAGGCGGAGAAGGCGAACGATGCCCTCGCCTGCCAGCAGCGTCAGCAGCGTGGCACACAGCGCGAGCATCGGCCTGGCCAGTCGGCGAAGGAGTACTCGCGAACGCGGTTGGGCTGACATGCGGCGGTATCCCGATCCTCTGCGGCATCACGTCGTCGCCCAGGCGGACGATCCGCCTGTGGTTCTCATGGCGATTGTATCACCCGAGTAGACCGTTCACAAGGCAGGCGGAGGCGACCGTGTGCCCGCCCGGATGCGCCCGGCGGACGGTGGCTGATTCGGGCCACGGCTTTCGTTCGCCGCACTTCGGGGCCGGGAGGGCCTCCATTTGTCACCTCGACCGCACCCGTTTGCACGTGGCGTGAGCGCGCGAGCGCTGCGATCGGCATTCTGCGACGATCGAAAGCGGTGCGGTGGGGACGGTTGTATCAGATATGAGGAATTATCTGAGAAACCCCGCACGTTTTCAGGAGTACATATCATGCGGCGTTGTGTGCGGCCGGGCTCTTCCTGTCGACCTGTCGACCGATTCGCCCGTTTTTCCGCCGGTTTGGCTACGTTTTTAGGGTATAATGCACAGTTCCCTTCGATTTGTAATTGGGGTGAAGTCAAAAGGAGGAGTACGCATGAAGAAAACGCTACTGACCACCATGTTGCTCTGGCTGCCGTACGTTTCGGTAAGCTGGGCGGATGATCCAAGCCAGGGTCCGATCGATGCGAACAGCCTGCCGGCCAACTTCCCGTCGATGACTGCACGTATATATGATGCCAATGCCCTGGGAGAAGGATGCATCTTCCTGGCGGTCGCCACCCAGGTGGAAGGCGTGGGCTATTACCTGATGGTGCTGAACAACGACGGTACGCCCTACGCCTACAAGGAACTTCCGGATGATTATGCCTACGACTTCAAGGTGCAGCCCAACGGGTTGATCAGCTATGCTCAGTTCATTCATCATCATTCGTATACGGGCGGCGGGCACGTCGTCCACGTGCTGCTGGACCATGACCTGGAGATCGTCGAAGAGATCCAGATGCGCAACGGCTACATCGCCGAGGCCCACGACTTTCACCTGCTGCCCAATGGGAACTGCCTGCTGTTCGGATACTATATGAGCCAGGCGGATCTGAGCGAGCAGGGGGGCTATCCGAATGCCCAGGTCTCCGGGGGCGTGGTTCAAGAGTTGGATGCGGATCGCAACGCCATCTTCCAGTGGCGCAGTTGGGACCACTACGCCTTTGCCGACTACGATTTCCGCAGGGTGGGGCGGCAGGTCATCAGTGCGTTTCATCTCAACACCATCAGCATGGATATCGACGGCAACTTTTTTCTGGCGACTCCGTCCTGGGTCAAGAAGATCGATCGGCAGAGCGGAGAGATTCTCTATCACCTGGGCGGAGATGAGAACGAGTTCACTCTGGTGGGCGACGGAGCCGATGCAAGCCACTTCGGGGGCCACGCAATCCATCGCATCGACAACGGACACGTCCTGATCTACGACAACGGGAGCCGCCAAGGGAGCACGTCGTCGGTCCACGAATACCGGCTGGATGAGGAGAATCGGATCGCCGAGCACGTGTGGTCTTTCGTCCCGGCGACGCCGATTCCAGCCTGGCATCGCGGAAACGCCCAGCGCCTGCCCAACGGCAACACCTTCATCGGCTGGGGCGGCGCCAGCGGCGAACCGGTGCCCACCTGTTCGGAGGTCACTGCGACGGGCGAGACGGTTTACGAGCTGTATTTCGACGACCCTCTCGTGGAGAGCTATCGGGCATTTCGCCTGCCCTTTCCGGCCAATATCCACGGCGTCCGCGTCATGGAATTCGAACTGGCAGCGGGCAACACGTACATGTTTGCGGATGACCAGGGCGATACGGGCGTGACCCTCAAGGTCTTCGACCGAGTCGGCGACGGCTACAACGAACTGACGGTCGAACGCGTGCCGTTGGCGCCGCTAGATCCACGGTTTCCGGGCCAGGCGCCGCGGGTGCTGCCGGTGCGTTTCGCGCTCTCCCAGCACGGCATTGAGAGCTTCGACGCGGAGGTACGGATCGACGCGAACGGACTGGACTTCGAGCGGCCCGAGGCCCTGACGATGTACTACCGCACGTATCCCGATTCGGGTTTGTTCCTTCCGCTGGCGACGATCTACAACCCTGTGACGCGCCAGGTGACGGCCCGCATCCAGGGAGTTGGCGAGTTGGTGCTGGGCTATCCGGACGTGGCCGAGGTGCCGCTGGCTCCGATACTCTACGCGCCTCGAAGTCCTCAGACGATGGACTTCATGACCAACCATCCGCAGCGGATCGACCCCAACCGCGCGTACACGGTCAATCAGGCCTTGGGCGTTTCGCTGGCCTGGAGTCCGAGGGGATTCGCCCGCTTCTATCATCTCCAGGTTTCGCGCGATCCGGATTTCGCGGTGCTGGAGGTCGACGACGACAACCTCACGGAGACGCGATACATTCTGGAAACGGTCGAACCGGAGACGGTGTATCATTGGCGCGTCAGCACGTTCAACGAAGGAGGCGTGGGAGACTGGTCGACGGGATCGTTTACGACGGTACCGCCCACGATCGAGGTGCTCGCACCCGATGGCGACGACGTGGTCTATCGCGGGTTGGAATATTTCATCGAGTGGCAGGACAACATCGATGAAGACGTAGCGATCGATCTGTACAGGGGCGAGATTCTTGTTGAGCGCATTGCGGCGGCGCCCAGCAACGGAGCCTACGTCTGGCAGGCGGGTTTGGATTTGGAACCAGGCGATGACTACGTGATCCGGATCAGCAGCATGGTCGATGAGATGCTGGCGGACGAGAGCGAGATTCCCTTCTCCGTTGAGTAGCAGAGGTCCGAATCCCCTGGGGGTCCTCGAGTTTCGAAGAAGACACAACACAGGAAGGCACGACCATTTTTCACACTAGAGCAAGGATAGTAACGGCCCCCGAGGACCGGGTGAGGCCGTGGTGCAAGTGGCAGGTTTTGGCGGTGCTTCTTTTCGGCTGCTCCACGGTTCAAGCCGTGGAGGTATTCGACTATGCAAGGGTCCTGGAAAAGGGGTATGAGTACGTCGATCCCCGGCCGGAATCGGAATACGTGGCGCCCGAGACGCGGGTGCTGATCCGTTTCAAAGGGACCAGCCCGGCGAATCTGAGTAACCTGTCGAGTTTTATCCAGGTGGTCGGTCAGGAGAGCGGCCTTCACATCGGCACGACGACGATCGCGTCGGATGGGCGCACGGTGGTCTTCCAGCCGGAGGAGCCCTTCGTCGCCAACGAGGCAGTGGACGTGAGTCTGGTGCCTCTGGGCAGTTGGTCGCCGACGAAGCTGGTCGAGCCGATCGAGTACCGGTTCTACGTGCTGCGTCCAGCCTCTGGCCCGCTGACTCTGCACGACGCTGCCGGTTCGCAGTTGCTGGCGGCCGGGCATCGCTCGGCGCCGCTGGAGGTTACGCCCCTGGCGTCCGTGCTGGATGAGCCGATCGTCATGAGCAACGGCGTGTCGGTGCCGCGCGATTTTCCGCAGGTGAACGTGACGGTGAACCGCCATCCGGGCGAAGGATTTCTCTTCATGGAATACGCGCGCGTCCCGCATTATGCGCTGATTCTGGACAACTGGGGCGCTCCCGTGTGGTACCGGCGCGGCAAGGGGGGCCAGGACTTTCGGGTGCAGCCCAACGGGATGATCACCGAGACGCAGTACGTCGGATACGATCTGAACTTCAATCGGGTCAAGGAATTCCACGCCACCAACGGCTATCAGACCGACAGCCACGAGCTCCAGGTCCTGGAGGACGGCAGTTATCTGTTATTGGGCCTGCGGACGATCCGCAACGTGGATATGAGCCAGGTGGTCGAGGGCGGCCGGCCGAGCGCGATGGTCCACGAGACCTGCGTGCAAGAGTTTACGTCCGACGACGAGTTGATCTTTCAGTGGCGATCGTGGGAGAACTACGAGGTCGCGGACATCGGTCCCGAGGACGTCGAGAACGTGCGCGGTTCGAGCGTGCGGGTGTCGCATCTCAACGCGATCGACGTCGATGAGGACGGGCATATTCTGGTTTCGAGCCGGCACCTGAGCGATATCACCAAGATCCACCGCCAGACGGGAGAGGTCCTGTGGCGACTCGGCGGGCCAAACAGTGATTTCGTCTTTGTGGATGATCCGTTGAACGGTTTCTCGTGTCAGCACGATATTCGCGTCGTGGGTCCCGATCGGTATACGCTTTTTGACAATGGCAACGATCACGATCCGCCGGTCTCGCGGGCGGTGGAGTATGAACTCGACGCCGATCCGAATGTGATGACCGCTACGCTGGTGTGGGAGTACCGCGCGAATCCCGACCGGTATGCGTACCACCAGGGCAGCGCTCAGCGCTTGCCCAACGGCAACACGCTGATCAACTTCGCACTGCCCGAGTATCCCAAGGTGACGGAGGTGAATCCGTCCGGGGAAATCGAATTCGAGATGGATTTCGTCGAGCCGACCGGCGCGTATCGCGTTGGTCGGTTCCCCTGGACGGGCGTCGTGGAAAAGCCATACCTGATCCTCGAGCCGAATTTCGACAAGATCACCCTGCTGTTCAACAAGTTCGGGGATCCCGATGTCGCCTACTATCGCGTGTATGGTGGGCTCGATCCACATCCCGAAACTCTGATGGCAACATCCGAGCAGACGCTGGTGCACCTGCGCGATCTGGAGAACGGTCGGCGGTATTACTTCCGGGTCACGGCGGTGGACCTGGACGGTAACGAGAGCGCCTTCTCGAATGAAGAGAGCCTTGTGGTGTATCTGTATGATCCGAGCAGACCGAGTGCCAATCTGATCGTCAACGGGGATTTCTCGCAGGGTCAGGCGGGGTGGGCGTTGAGCCGCGCCGACTCGGCCGATGCCCAGTGGACGGTGGAAGACGGGCGGGCCCATGTGAAGATTGAGGCGGGCGGGCAGGAGCGCCGGAACATTCGGCTGGTGCAGAGCGGTTTGAGGCTGGCGGAGGGCGAGAGCTATGTGCTGAGTTTCGAGGCGGGAACGAAGGCCTCGCGGGTGATCGAGGTCAAGATCAACAAGAAAAATGTTGGCTCGTTCTGGGACTACAGTAAGATGGGACCGGTGTACCTGTCGGCGGCCCGGCAGGATCTGGTCATGAAGCGTTTCACGCACACGTTCGTAATGAAGTGGACGACCGATCTGGATGCCTGCATCGAGATCCACGCGGGATCGGAGCGTGCGGACGTTTATCTCGACAATCTGTCTCTGATCCGACAGGCCCGTTGAGGTCGAGACCGGAAGATCGATACCGCAGAATGGCACGGCGAATCAGGGGATATAGAAGCACCGAGATGAGACGAGGGAGCCTGCCCACCATCGCTTTTATCCTCGTGGCGGCTGCCGTGGGTCTGTTCGTGGGTTCGTGCGAGCAGGAGAGGCCCGTCTCGGCGATGGCGGTGGCGCGGAGCCCAAGGATCACGCCGGACTATGCGGGGGTGGTCATTCCGCCCAACATCGCGCCGCTGAATTTCCGCATCGATGAACCGGGGCAGCGGTATGTCGCGCGGGTTCATTCCGCTTCGGGCGAGCCGATCGAGGTGGCAAGCTCGACGGGTGAGATCGCGATTCCTCTGGACAAGTGGAAGGAACTGCTCGACGCAAATGCGGGTCAGGAACTTTCGATCGATGTCTATGTGAAGACCAAAGACGGCACGTGGAACCAGTACCAGAGGCTCACCAATACGATCGCGACGGAGGCGATCGATTCGCATCTGGTCTACCGGTTCATGATGCCCTCGTCGTATTTCCCCAAGCGGATGCAGGTCTGCCAGCGGAGCCTGGAGAGCTTCGGGGAAGAGGTCCTGCTGGATACGGCCTCTTTCGGCAACGGCTGCGCGAACTGCCACTGTTTCGTGCAGAACGATCCGGGCAGGATGCTCGTCGGCACGCGCAGCACAGAGTTCCCCAGCGCCACAGCGTACGTTCACGATGGGCAGATCGAGAAGATCGGCGCCAAGTTCGGATACACCGCGTGGCACCCGAGTGGGCGGATCGTGGCGTACTCGATCAACGACGTGAGGCAATTCTTCCACACGGCGCAGGAGGAAATTCACGACGTGATCGATCTCGACTCGCTGATCGTGTATTACGATGTAGAGAAAGAGGAGATCCGGACCACCCCCGCCCTGTCGGACAAGCAGCGCCTGGAGACGTACCCGGCCTGGACGCCCGATGGGCAATACCTGTATTTTTGCAGCGCGCCGCTGTTGTGGATCGACAGGGATACGGTGCCGCCCAGGCGGTACAGGGAGGTGAAGTACGACCTGATGCGGATCCGCTACGACGTCGAGACCGATGCGTGGGGACCGCTGGAGACGGTGCTCAGCGCCGCCCGTACGGGAAAGAGCATTCTGCTGCCTCGCATCTCGCCCGATGGACGGTTTCTGCTGTTCTGCATGAGCGAGTACGGATGCTTCCCGGTGTTTCAGCCCACCAGCGATCTGTACGTGATGGACCTGAGCACGGGCCAGTATCGTGAACTGGCCATCAACAGCGACCAGGCGGAGTCGTGGCACAGCTTTTCAAGTAACAGCCGATGGATCGTCTTCAGCAGCAAGAGACAGGGCGGGTTGTTCACGCGACCGTTCATCAGCTACCTGGACGGCAGCGGCGAGGCCCACAAGGCGTTCGTGCTGCCCCAGGCGAGGCCATCGTATTACGAGTCCTGCTGCCAGGTCTATAGCGCGCCTGAACTGATTGCCGGCGCGGTTCGTGTCGATCGCGAAGCGCTGGTCGAGACCATCACTGGTTCGGCGGCGATCAGCGTCAATTCGATCACCGGCGCCACTCCCAAACCCGGCAGTATGGAAGCGTACACCGAGGGGCAGACGAGCGTGCAATAATCCCGCCTGACAGGCCGGCGTGCGGCATTCATGACAAGATCTGGCCCCCGCGTGGTCTGCCGCCTGCAATGGTCCGTGAGGGCCTCTCAAGCCGGATGTAGCGTCTTACGACGCCACTACGAACGTGGCGTGTCGCTTCCACGAGAATCCGCCATAGCCATGTTTTGTCGCGTACGCTGCGTGCGCGTTCACCGGGCGGCCTGTGTGGGCGGGGCAGCGATCTCGATGGCGACGGGGTTGCTCAGCACGGTGAGGTCCTCCAGTTCCAGCGAGACCTGGATCGTATGGTGGCCGGCGCCAAGCGGCAGGCCCCTGTCGGGCGACACGATCAAGGTCAAGTCCGTCAGCTCGGTCCCCGGCGTCAGCGGGCGAATCTTCGACTGAGTCGTTTCGTCGCGGCGGAGGTGGTGCCAGCGACGGTCGATCGCGACGCGGCTGGGGCGGATCGGTTCGCGGATGTCGAAAGCGAACAAACGGCTGCCCCGATTGCGAAGGTCGAGCTTGAAGGTCACCGACTCGCCCTTTTGCCAGAGTCTCTTGGTGGGTCGCAACCGACACTGCACACCCTCGACAGACGGACCCCAGTCGGGCGCCCCTCGTGCGGGCGGCTCCGGTGGGCGTGCAGAGATCCGCCTCCCTCGTGAGCAACCCGAGCACAGAAGAGCTCCGGCCAGGAGAACCAACAAGGCCCATGTTCCCGTCTGTCTCATAGGAATTTTCCGGCAAATTGATCGTTGACGCCAAGCGATGCGACCATTATACAAGGAGCCAGCCCGAATGCCAGAAGCTCTGATCGGGCGTTCTTTGCACCAGCTCGAGCAGGCGTTTTCTGCGCCGGCAGGGAGCTTTCCACAGCACTTTTCTACGGTTTATCCACCTTAAGGCGCGTCCCGGGGATCGGCTTCCCTGGTCCGAGAAATGCCCGGTAAGGCTGGGGCTTTAGGGAAGCATGGGGACTGCCGTTCGTCTCGGGGCGAAAGACGTCGTCCGTAAGTCCATGCAGAATCATATTTTATGTCACGTGAAAAGAGAATCTGCTCGCGGGAGGCTCCAGATTGCCCGGGCTCGGGCACGCCGCTTGCTGGATACCGGGGGCAGCGGGCGCGCATCGGCTGTTTCAAATCCGACTTGTCCACACGTTATCCACAATGCGTTCTACTCGATCGGCAGCCGGTCCGAAGCGATCGGGACAGCCGCGGAGCCGGTCGTCTTGGAGCCAATTGCGACCGGTTGACAAGGCGTTGATGCGTCTGGCTACCGGAGAATCCCGAGCCCCTGACGGCGCAGAAGGTCTCAGGAATATTCGAAGAATAATGGAGGGATTGCCCGATAATCTCCGCCCTTTGGGACCGGCCGAGCCGGTGCGGGCAGAAACGATGGCGGCGGGCCAGGATCCGGGTCAATTCTCTTGACATCGGGTCCTGAATAGGGTAGACTAGGCCCTGTAGATCGTTCGAGAGAGCGATCCACGCTACATGGGGGGTGCTGTGAGCACCATGGCAGGGCAAACTTGGTAGTATCGTTGGATGGCTCGGAGGCATCTTGAGGTGTTTCCGTGGGCCGTCTGCGACCGGGGGGTTGCAGGACTCATGCGACAAGCACAAGTCCAACATTCGACGTTGGCGCCAGCGGTCTATTCTGACGGCGACCAACAAGCAGATCACCGCGTCACGAGGGCCATCCGGCCGGTGACAACTCCCCGCTCCAGAGACGCCGCGTAGCCTGCGAACGAATCCGATCGACAACCGAAGTCGGCATACACGACGACCATCGTGCGGCATTGCGTGTGCCGGCTCCTGGGGGTGGGGTGACATGAAACGCGTAAACACATCGAGACAGTTCCTGGCGATACTCGCTTTCGCCCTGCTGCTGACGGGCGGGACGGAGCTGTGGGCCGACACGGTCGACGCCGTGCACGACGGCTTCGGCGCTTACGACAGCATCGTCTTCTGGGGCGGCGGGTACGCCGGCGACACGGTAGCAGCGGGCGTGTACAAGCTGAACAAGACCAGCAGCACCGGGACGGGAGACACCTGGTCCAACGGCTTGATCCCGGGATTCTGCATCGAACTGCACGAGCCGGCGCCGCAGAGCACCGTGACTTATGACGTGGAATGGCCCGACGGCGTGTACAACAGCTACACGGGCGAAGTGCTGGGCACCACGAAGGCCAACTATCTTCGCGAGCTGTGGGCCAAGCATTACGATCCGGCGTGGGCCAGCGGCGGCTCTTATACCGAGCAGCAGAACAGCACAGCGGCGGTCTTTGCGGCGGCGATCTGGGAGATCATCTATGAGAAGCTGCCGGCGACGCCCGATGGGTGGGACGTTACCACGGACGGCACCATCGGGTACGGCGGGTTTCGCGCGACGAACCTGGACACCGCCACGGCCAACAAGTGGCTGCACGAGTTGACCGGCACCGGGGCCAAGGCGGACCTGCTGGTGATCTCGAACCATGGCGCGCAGGACTATCTCGTGGCGGTGCCCGAACCGGCGACCCTCGTGCTGCTCGCACTCGGCGGGTCGGTCGGGCTGATCGGGCGCCGACGCAAGAAGCTGACCTGAGAGCGCCCCGATGACACAAGCGAACAAAACGCCGCGCATGGAACGCGACGAAACGAGAGGAGAGACGATGAAGAAGATACTGACGCCGATTGCTCTATTCGCCATGCTCATGGCAGCTCCCGTGCTGGCCGACAGCGTTCCGCCTCAACAGGTGCTGGAATTCAGCCCGGCCTCCGGATCGGCAGGCGAATGGTCGTACAACGGCGCCGGCGTGCTGAGCTTCGATCAGGACATCGCGATCGACTCGGGGCTGGGCAGCAATTACGACGCCCTCGTCGGCGCCCGCATCTACCTGCCGACCTTTATGGTGGGCGGGGTGCCTGATGCACCGTACACGCTGACCCCGCTGGGCAATCCGGAGATGGTGATCAAGAGCGCCGACAATACCGTCACCTATATGACGGGAACGCTCGGCAGCGGGGATCTGTCCACGATGGGCACGACCGCCGGCGGGTTCACCCAATTCCAGATGGACATCACGAACCTGTTCATCACGCACGAAGGATCGGCGCTCGGCTCGGCGGCCCTGGCGATCCTGGAAAACATGAGACTGCCCTCGCTCGATTTTGAGCTATCGCTTCAAGGTGGAAGCGGGCCGGGCTACTACAGCTTCGCCCAGATGCTCGACGGCGGCTACACCGGCACCGGCGGATTCAGCGGCGCGATGTCGGTTCCCGAGCCGACGACCGTCGCGCTGCTGGCCCTCGGCGGCCTGGCCCTGGCGCGGAAGCGCCGAACGACATAGAGTGACCCCCCCTACCTTGGAAGGACGGGCCGTGGCGGTCGCTCCGCCACGGCCCGCGATTTTGCGCACCGCGAATCGGCCTCTGCTGCCACCAGACTCCAGGCGGGACCATCCCCAGGCCTGCGTTTCGCTGCAGCTTGAGGCTGCCACCCCGATGCTTCAATGCCTCGAAATCCCCATGCCCAAAGACCTGCTCGGGCAACGCGCGAATTGCGTATACGATGGGGTTTGCGTTGGGGGCTGGTCGGTGGCAGCATGGAAGATGTGAAGCTTACCGCCAGCGTGCCTGCTGTCGGGGGCGTCGTGTGGCACCTGCTGGGCGCAGCGCCGTTGCTGATCGCAGATGTATACGGTCCCGTCACGGCCTGCGTGGCCGAGGCGTCGATGCAAGCGGGTGAAGCCAAATGCTCGTTCGCGGCGGGGGAAAGAATGGATTGTCGCGCGGGAAGATCGTGGCGTTCGTGCTCAGGGCGTGTTCATCGCGTCGAGATACGGTATAATTGGTCTGCTGTACGACCGGCGCAATCATGGATTCGTGTTTGGGGTGTTTGGCAGATGAGAATGCAACGATACGCGATCGCTGTCGCTTTCCTGTTGGGCACCGGAGTGTTCTGCGGGATCACTCAATCCGCTCAGCGGTATGGGGCGACGTGGGAATCGCTCGACGCGCGGCCGACGCCCGAGTGGTTCACGGACGCCAAGTTCGGGGTCTTCGTGTGCTGGGGTCTGTACTCGGTGCCCGCGTGGACGCCCAGAGGGCACTACGCCGAGTGGTATCAGTACTGGCTCCAGGAGAAGTCCTTCGACGGGAAGGTGGCGGAGTTCCACGCGCGGACGTATGGGGCGGATTTCCAGTTCCGTGATTTTGCGCCGATGTTCAAGGCCGAATTGTGGGACCCGAACGCGTGGGCGGACCTGTTTGCCAGAGCCGGCGCCAGATACATCGTGCTGACGACCAAGCACCACTCAGGCTACACCCTCTGGCCCAGCGCCGAGGCCGAGCGGACCTACGGAGCCAACTACAATCCCGTCAAGGTCGGTCCGAAGCGCGACTTGGTCGGCGATCTGGCCACGGCGGTGCGCGCCAGGGACATCAAGCTCGGGCTCTATTACTCGCTATACGAGTGGTATCACCCGCTCTGGAAGAGCGACAAGACGCGATTCGTCGAGGAGCACCTGTTTCCCCAGTTCAAGGACCTCGTGACGCGATACGAGCCCGACGTGATCTGGGCCGATGGTGAATGGGACCTCCCGTGGGAGCAGTGGCGAAGTCCCGAGTTGCTGGCGTGGCTGTTCAACCATGCCCCCAACGAGAGGGACGTGGTCATCAACGACCGGTGGGGCAAGGGCATTCGGCACAAGCACGGCGGGTTCTACACGACCGAATATGGGTCGGGCCTCGACGACGACACGCATCCGTGGGAAGAGAACCGGGGGATGGGACATTCCTACGGGTACAACCGCGCTGAGAATGTCGAGGACTATCGGTCGGCGCGGGAGCTGATCCTGATGCTGATCGACGTGGTGAGTCGAGGTGGGAACCTGTGTCTGGACATCGGGCCCCGCGCCGACGGGACGATTCCAGTCGTCATGCAGGAACGGCTGCTGGCGATCGGCGAGTGGCTGCGGATCAACGGCGAAGCGATCTATGGGACGCGGATGTGGAAGACGTCCTGCCAGTGGAGCGCCGGCCAGAGGCCAAAGGTCAGGCGGGGCGAGTACATGACGGAGTTCAACATCCTGGAGCAGACCGTCACCCCGCCGGCAGGCCAGGCGCGGAAAGAAGTGCTGTTCACCTTCAAGGACGGCAACCTCTACGCGATCACGCCGACCTGGCCCGGCGAAGAACTGCGGCTGAAAGGGGTCCAGCCGGGCAGCCGGACGCAGGTGACGTTCCTCGCCACCGGCATGCCCCTTCGCTGGCGTGCCGAAGGCAGCGACATGATTGCCACCCTGCCCGACTTCGATCCAAGCACCCTGTCCGGCCAACACGCCTATGTGTTCCGAGTAAGCGATATCACGCGATGATGTGGAGGCGTTTGCGATGAATGCGGGATGGATTGGCGGGATTGTGGGGGCTGTGGTGGGGAGCGCGGGTGGGATCCTCGGGACGTACTGCGGAATCAGGAACACGAACGGGCCGCGAGAGCGGGCGTTTATGGTCAAGGCCTCGATCGTCTGCTGGGTGTACGTGCTGGGCTATCTGCTTCTGCTGATGACCGTTCCGCGTCCCTACGGCTGGTTCCTGTCGATCCCGTACGGGCTGCTGCTCTGTCTCGGAATCGTGTACGGCAATCGAGTTCAGCAGAGGATCCGGCAAGAGGAATCCGAGACGGGGCCCACAGTCCGCACCCCTTCGCGGCTCCAGTAGCAGCTTTGGGGCTCTCCTGAATGATCCGTGGGTTAAGATTTCCCCCCTTTCTCGGCAAAATCGCTCGGGGCCCAGAGGCCCAGATTACCCCCAGGTTGCCCTAATTTGAGCCTCTGCCCAATCGGTTTTGCCGAGAAGAGGGCGGCATCCGGTGACGTGAGCGCAGAAAAAGAGGGAGACAGCGACCCCCCTTGGCATAGACACCCGGTCTGCCGCCCCCCCTGGAAAAGAAGGAAGGAGTATTATGAGCGAATTTTCTGGATCTCAGGTTTTGATACTGCCCCCTTACACCCAAAGTATAGTTCACGATTGGCGACAAGCCAAAATGCGCGCGCGGAATTCCTGTCCTGCGTGTGCAGGTCTCCGGCAGCAACGTTACTAAGCCCTTGAAGCACCTGGCTGGCAGGACGTCCTCACACACACCGCCCTTCCTGACCCGACGAGAAGATGGCCCTGCGGCCGGAGGGCCATTCAGGTGTGGTGCCGCTTTCGCTCGCCCAGCAGGACGATGTCACGCAGGGCCTGTTCGTTGCGTGCGGCAAGCCACTGGGCCTCGAAATCGGGGTTCTGGACGATCTGTGCGATGGCGGCCAGGGCGCGGAGGAACAGATTTCGCTGTCGGCGGCTGGCGACGATGACGAAGATCGTGTGGACCTGGCGAGCCTCCGACGAGAAGGGCATCCCTTCCTGGCAGCGGGCCAGCAGGATATCAAACCGGTCCGCTTCTTCGACGACCACGTGCGGCACCGCCAGGGTGGGTCCGAGCACCGTGCTGATCTCCTTTTCTCTATCCAGCAGGAGGTGCAGGAGCCGGTCGCGATCGATGTCGACGCGCGGGGCCAGCCGCTCGGCCGCCATGTCGAAGAACTCCTCCAGTGTCACTGAGCGCTCGAGATCGAGAACGGCGGCGTTCTCGATGATCTTATCGAAACGGTCCAGCGCGATCTCGTCCCGCTCGCGGACGACGCTCTTGAGTTCGCCTTCGAGGTCGCCGCCCGCCAGGTCGCGCGTTAAGACGCGGCTGACCACGTGCAGCATGGCCGATTCCATCTCGGCCCTGCGCCGTCCATAGAACCAGTAGATGCCAAAACCGATCACGATCAGCAGCGCGGTGATTCCGAACGCCTGCTCGCCCATTTCCAGGATGACAAAGGCAAAGCCGATAAGCGTGCCCAGTTGGACCCAGGGGTAGAACGGTGCGCGGAAGCTGGGACGATAGTTCTGCACCCCGCTTTCGCGGAGTACGATGACGGACAGGCTGGCGAGCATATAGCCGAGTACGAACACGGTGGAAGCGGCTTTCACCAGGACGTCCAATTGGACAAAGAGAGCCAGCAGCACGAGTCCCCCGGTGACCAGAACCGAGACATAGGGCGCTTTGAAGCGGACCGAGACACGCGTCAACGGCTCCGGGAGCAATTCGTCTTTGCCCAGCGCCAGGAGGTAGCGCGAGGCCGTCATGATGCCGGAATTGGCGGTCGTAAAAAACGCCATCAGAGCCGCAGCAGAAATCGCAATCTCTCCGGCCGATCCCATGAACGCAGCAGCGGCATCGGAAATCGGCTTGAGCGACTGGTCCAGTTGCTCGGCCTCCAGCACACCGCTGGCAACCCCAATTATGAGCACGTAAAGGAGAGTGATCAGGGCAAGTGCCAGGGCCATACCGATCGGGACGAACCGACCGGGTTTCTTGACCTCGCCGGCAATACTGGCCACCTGGAGCAGGCCGCCGTACGAGACGAAGACGAAACCGGTCGTGGAGAATACCGCCCGGAGACCGTGAGGGACAAAGGGCCTGAAGTGCAGCACGTCGATCCTGGGCAACCCTTGTGCGATGAAAAGGACCATCAGTCCGAGCAGAGCGGCGACGAGCAACACCTGGAATCGGGCGGCCTCTCGCACCCCTGCGAGGTTCAAGAGAACGAAGGCAATCGCAATCGCTGCGCCGATCATATGCCGGCTGACGGGCACGACCGAAGCGATCAGCACCGCTGCACCGACGAGGGCAAAGGCGCTCTTGAGCGACAGACTGAACCAGCTCAGTATGCCGGCGACGGTGCCCATAGCCGGGCCCATCGCGCGCGAGATATAGAAGTAATCCGCGCCGGCCTTGGGCATGGCGGTCGTCAGTTCGATGATGCTGAGCAACCCACCCATGGCCAGTAGACCGGCCAGGAAATAGGACAGGACCACCGCCGGGCCCGCTCGGGCATGGGCCAGTCCGGGCAGGATGAACAGACCGGAACTGATCATCGCTCCGGACGCGATGGCAAAGACATGAATCAGTCCCAGTTCTTTGGCCAGCTTCACTTGCATCGGCCCCCTGACATCGTCGTCCCATGCATCTGTAGAATCTAAGGTACGCAAAGCGTGCAGGCCTGGTTTGCCCGAAGTGAATCAATCCAACCTTCGATGGGGTCTTTCCGATGCGCGGGGCCAGGACACGATGGACGAGAGGCACGAGGGCCGAGGATTGTCGATTGTGAGCCCTGCGACGATCCGCTATGATTCCGACAACGTAGGGACGGCTGAAGGCTGAGGTTTGAGCCTTGGATTTGAAGGAGATCCTCGATGCTACCGTTTTCCGACCCCGTGCTGATCTTCGGCAGCGTCATGGCGCTGATTCTGGTGGTGCCGCTGTTGGCGCGGAAATTGCGCCTGCCCGAAATCGTCGGACTGATCGCCGCCGGTACGCTTTTCGGTCCACACGGAATCGGAATTCTGGCCCGGGATCAGACCGTGCAACTGCTCGGCACGGTCGGTCTGCTGTACATCATGTTCCTGGCGGGACTGGAGATCGACCTGCACCAGGTCCGAAAGAACAGGAGCCATACGATCGTTTTCGGGCTGCTGACGTTCAGCGTGCCTCTGGCGATGGGAATTCCGATGGGCATCTGGATCCTGGGCATGGGCGTTCCGTCAGCCATTCTCCTGGCCAGCATGTTCAGCTCCCATACGCTGGTGACCTTCCCGGCGGCAGCGAAACTCGGCCTGACCAGGTCGCGCGCGGTCACGGCGGTGATTGGGGGAACCATCATCACCGATACGCTGGCGCTTCTATTGCTGTCGGTGATTGCCAGCACCACGCGAGGGGAAGTAACGGTCGGGTTCTGGGTCCGGCTGTTGTCCCTGATGGTCTTGTACGTCACGGCTGTCCTCGTCCTGATCCCCTTGATCGGGCGGGGGTTCTTCCGCCGCATCGCGGTCGACGAGAACAGCGAGTTCGTCTTCGTCCTGGCGGTCGCTCTGCTCAGCTCCTTTCTGGCCCACCTCGCCGGGCTCGAACCGATCATCGGCGCCTTCCTGGCCGGGATCGCCCTGAACTCCCTGGTCCCCGAGAAGAGCCTGCTCATGACCCGCATTCATTTCACCGGCGAGGTGATCTTCATCCCGTTCTTTCTGCTGTCGGTGGGAATGCTGGTCGATCTGGGTTTGTTGCTGACCGGGTCGGGGGC
>CAZTGH010000065.1:0-17948 GCA_964612985.1 uncultured Pirellulales bacterium | reverse complement strand
GGCAACGGGGTGCTGGCGGGTTACCCGGTGGTGGGCCTGCGGGTTACACTGGTCGGCGGTTCGTTTCATTCGGTGGATTCATCGGATATCGCATTCGAGCAGGCCGGCTCCATGGCGCTGGACCGGGCGATGAAGGAGGCCGGACCGGTGTTACTGGAGCCGGTGATGCGGGTTCAGGCGGTCGTGCCCGAGTCTGGGTTCGGCGCCGTTCAGGCCGACCTGCTGGCCAAGCGAGGGCTGATCACGGACTGCCGGGTCCACGGGAACATGCGGGTGGTCGACGCGAACGTTCCGCTGGTCGAGCTGTTCGGCTACTCCAGCGACATCCGCAGCCTGACCGCAGGGCGGGGCAGCTTCACCATGGAGCCGCTCAGCTACGAGAAGGTGCCCGAACAGGTCGCCAAAGCGATCCTTTTCTGATCCCGGATCAGAAAAATTTCGCTTTTTTGCGAGATTTGTCTGCTCGGTTGTTGACGGGCAGCGCGGTTCGTGATAAGTTTGTCGTTTTTCGGCTGTAGCGAGCATGGTCAGGATGACCGTGCGATACATAGTTACGCTGTGGCATATCTGTGATTGCCATCAGGGATGGCACAATGGGTTTCTATTTTACCTGGGGTTTGGCCAAGCGGACGATGGCTTTGTGCGGGTCTGTTGTAGGCCCAGGCCTCAACCCTTAAGGAAGGCCGATTTCGGTTGATCGTGGCACCGCGACAGCGGATCACAAGCCGAAGCCTTTCCTGTCTGTGACCAAGCGTGCTGCTTTTTTCGGTGGGACAGTAGTATCCGCACCGAGAGGCAGACTGGCAAAAGTGGATAAAGATGTGGGTATGGTTGGCGGTCGCCGGGGCCGATCGGGACGAGTCGCCCGGTGGCAAAATGCGGCGATCGGGTGGTCCAGAGGAGTGATATGGCTACCGAAACAGAGAGAATTCGAATTCGGATGGAGGCGTACGATCACCGAGCGCTGGATGCCTCCGCTCGCGAGATCGTAGAGCACGCTCGTCGGACCAACGCGCGCGTCAGCGGCCCGGTTCCGCTTCCGACGCGGATTGAGCGCTACACCGTGCTGCGGAGTCCGCACATCGACAAGAAGTCGCGCGAGCAGTTCGAACTGCGAACGCACAAGCGGCTGATCGACATCCACGAGGCGAACGCCAGGACCGCCGAGGTGCTGAACCGCCTGGTGGTTCCCGCGGGCGTTTTTGTGAAGATCAAGGCGTAGAGCAAGGAACGTTGAATCATGGCCATGCTGCTGGGAAAGAAAATAGGGATGACCCGGGTGTACGACGAGTCGGGCCGGCTGATTCCGGTGACGGTGATCGAGGCTGGTCCGTGCACGGTGACCCAGGTCAAGACCGCCGAGACGGATGGATACGACGCCATCCAGGTCGGCTTCGACGAGGTCAAAGCGTCGCGGCGGAAACAGCCGCAGGTCGGGCACACCGAGAAGGCCGGGACGACACCCAAGCGATTCGTCCGCGAATGGCGCTTCAGCAGGAAGCCCGAGACGGAATACCAGGCGGGAGATTCGCTGACCGTTTCGCTGTTCGCCGAGACCAAGTATGTGGATGTCATCGGGACGAGCAAGGGCAAGGGCTTTGCCGGCGTCATGAAGCGCCACGGCTTCGGCGGTTTCCCGGCCTCGCACGGCACGGAGCGCAAACACCGGGCGCCGGGCTCGATCTCGAGCTTCGCCAGTAACGCCGGTACGGGCGGACATCCCAAGAAGGGCAAACGCATGGCCGGGCACATGGGCCACCGTCGGATCACGACCAAGAATCACGGCCTGGTCGGGATCGACGAAGAGAAAAACCTGCTGATCGTCAAAGGTGCGGTCCCCGGTCCGGCCGGCGGCTATTGCATCATCCAAACTGCAAAGAGGCCTCAGTAACGAGAGAAGTGTACGCGAGATGATTGAACTGAGTGTTTATAACCGCAGTGGTCAAGAGGTCGACAAGCTCAGCGTCGATGAGTCGGTGCTGGGCGGCGCGGTGCGGTATGCTTTGCTCAAGCAAGCGATCGTAATGTACCACGCCAATCGACGGGTCGGTACGGCCAAGACCAAGGGTCGCAGCGAGGTGGCGGGGTCGGACAAGAAGCTGTTTCGCCAGAAGGGCACGGGCAACGCCCGCGTGGGCAACCGTCGGACGGGCAAGCGCGTCGGCGGCGGTATGACCTTCGCCAAGGTGCCGAGAGACTTCCGCAAGGCGATGCCTCGCAAGCAGCGTCGCCTGGCCCGGGATTCGGCGGTTCTGGCCAAGCTCCGCAAGAACCAGGTGGTCGTGGTCGAGGGGCTGGGTTTCGAGGCGCCGAAGACGAAGGAGTTCGCGGGCGTTTTGAAGAACCTCAAAATCGACCGGAGCTGCCTGGTGGCGGTCAAGGAGTACGACCAGAACGTCTACAAGTCGGCGCGGAACGTCCAGAAGGTGTCGGTGCTGCCGGTGGCCGACCTGAATGCGGGCGATATTTGCACCCACCAGAGGATGCTGTTTACGAAGGAGGCTCTGGTGGCGTTTTTAAATCGAGGCGCCGAGAGCGAAAGCTGAGGCGAACGAGTGAACGACCGCGCCTCGCGGGGCGCGAGGGTCCTTTAGAGAATACGGGCTAGTGATGGATGATTTCAACGTAATAGTTCGACCTCTGGTGACGGAACAGGGGATGCACTTCGCCAATACGAAGGGCGCGTATTCCTTCGAGGTCAATCGCAAGGCGAACAAGGTTCAAGTCAAGAACGCCGTCGAGAAGATTTACGGGGTGAAGGTGGACAAGGTGCGGACCGCCAACCGCAAGGGCAAGCATCGTCGTCGGGGCCGGACGATCGGCATGACCTCGGCGTGGAAGAAGGCGGTGGTGTACCTGAAGCCGGAGTATCACATCGATCTGTTCTAAGACGGCACGATAGAGAGATAGCGCGTTATGGGCATTCGAATCTACAGACCAACCAGTGCGGGGCGGCGGAACAGTTCCGTGAACGACTACTCGGAATTGACGACGAGTCGTCCGGAGAAGACGCTGTGCAAGCGGATCAAGAAGCGCGGCGGGCGGAACCACCATGGGGTGACGACGACGAGGTTTCGCGGCGGCGGCGCCCGGCGCATCTACCGTGTGATCGATTTCAAGCGAAACAAGGACGGTATGCCCGCGAAGGTGGCGACGATCGAGTACGATCCGAATCGCGGCTGCTTCATCTCGCTGGTCGAATACGCGGACGGTGAGAAACGCTACATTCTGTGCCCATTGGGCATCAAGGTCGGCGACGTGATCGAGAGCGGCATGGAGTGCGAGCCCAAGGTGGGCAACGCGATGCCGCTGTCGGCGATCCCGGCCAGCCTCGAAGTGCACAACGTGGAGATGACGGCCGGCCAGGGCGGCAAGCTCGTCCGCGGCGCCGGCAACGCGGCCCGCATCGTGGCCAAAGAAGGCGACTGGGTCACGCTGGTGCTGCCGAGTGGCGAGATGCGCATGGTTCGCAAGGAATGCCGGGCCACCATCGGGCGCCTGAGCAATCCGGAGCGGCAGAACGTGCGGATCGGCAAGGCGGGGCGCAAGCGCCACATGGGCCGCCGGCCCCACGTGCGAGGCAAGGCGATGAACCCGGTGGCCCACCCGATGGGCGGCGGCGAGGGGCGCTCCAACGGCGGACGCCATCCGTGCTCGCCCAAGGGCAAGCCGGCCAAGGGCGGCAAGACGCGCAATCCGCGCAAGACCACGAACAACCGGATCATCCGGCGCCGAAAGAACACGCGGCAAGGGCAGTTGACGCTGTAATGATGGGATGTCATCCGGAGGACCGCAGGGCGCGAGCCGGCGGGGCCCCGGGTGAGCAAAGAGAGCCAAGATGAGTAGATCGCTCAAAAAAGGACCGTTTGTCGACGAAAAGGTGCTTGCCAAGGTGAGCAAGCAGATCGCGGAAGGCAGCCGCAACCCGATCAAGACCTGGGCGCGACGCTGCACGATTGTGCCGGAGTTCGTCGGGTTCACGTTCATGGTCCACAACGGCAAGATGTTCCACAAAGTGTTCGTCACCGAAGACATGGTCGGGCACAAGCTGGGCGAATTCTCGCCGACGCGGACGTTCAAGGGACATTCGAGCAAGAAGATCAAATAGAACGTGCGGCTGGGCCGGACGGTGATCGACCGGATACGGGACCGAAGGTATGATTAGCGCAAGCAAACTCAAAGAAGTATGTCAACGGCAGAGGACGACCACGGAGAACCTGGCGGCAAGCCTGGCGCGTGGCGGATTCGACGACAAGAAAGCGGCGAGCGCCGTGCGGAACTGGCAGAAGGGGCTGTTCAAGCCGAAGCCGCGGACGGAAGACGTGCGCCGGCTGGCCGAGGCGCTGGGCGTCGAACCGGTCGACATCACGGATTGGCACTCTTCCTACCAGTACGCCCCGATGTCGGCCCGGAAGGTTCGGCTGGTCACGCAGTTGATCGTCGGGCGAAGCGTGCAGGATGCGATGGATATCCTCAAGTTCACCCGCAAGCGCGCCGCGCCGATGGTGGACAAGGTGCTCAAGGCGGCCGTTGCGGATGCGGACGAACAGCAAGCGGACGTGGATCAGTTGTACATCAGCGAGGCGCGCGTCGATGACGCAGGCGTTCGGCTGGGAACGAAGCGCTGGATTCCGAAGGACCGCGGACGGGCGCACCCGATCCGCAAACGAGCGTGCCATATTCACGTGACCGTGACGCAGGTGTAAGCAAGACAACGCAGAAAGAGTATTGAGATAGCTGACTATGGGCCAGAAGACATCACCGATCGGTTTCAGGACGGGCGTGACCCTCGGGTGGCAAAGCACGTGGTTTGCGCCGAAGGCGAACTACGGCGACTACCTCGTCGAAGATCAGAAGATTCGCGATTTCGCGGACCGGCGCTTCAATCAGCGGATGCCGAAGGGGGCGGTGGCGCGGGTCGAGATCATCCGAACGCGGAACGAGGTGAACGTGACGCTGCACAGCGGTCGGCCCGGCGTGGTGATTGGTCCCCGCGGCGGGGAGGTGGACAAGGTTCGCGAGGAGCTGGAAGGTCTGATCGGCCGCAAGGTGACGGTCAACGTGGTCGAGATCAAGAATCCCGAGTTGAATGCGGCGCTGGTCGCGCAGGGGATTGCCGAGCAGTTGGGCAAGCGGGCGTCGTTCCGGCGCACGATGAAGCAATTCTGCGAAGGGGCCATGAATGCGGGCGCCCGGGGCGTCAAGATCATGTGCTCGGGCCGTCTGGCCGGGTCGGAAATGGCTCGCACCGAGACGCAGAAGCTGGGAAGCATTCCGCTGCACACCCTGGACGCCGATGTGGATTACGCGCTCGGAACGGCGCGAACGACATACGGCGCGATCGGCATCAAGGTATGGATCTACAAGGGCAAGTTCGGCGAGCAGCCCGAGCCGGTGCGACGACGACCGGCGCGGCGACGTCCGCCGAGGCCCGAAGGAAGGCGGCCCGAAGGCGCGCGTCCGCAGCCCGCGCCGCCCGCAGCGGCGCCCGAGGCAGCGCCGAGCGCGGATGCCGGGCCGACGGCCGGGACCGTCTGAACGGCGGATCGAGTCGTCTCTGTGGTGAGAATGAGTAGGGAAAGGTCGTAAGACATGGCGATGATGCCAAAACGAGTCAAGTATCGTAAGAGCCAGCGTGGCCGGATGAAGGGCAACGCCACGCGGTGCAATTACGTTGCGTTCGGCGATTACGGACTGCAGGTGCTGGAGACGAGCTGGATCACGGCCAAGAACATCGAGGCTGGACGCGTGGCGGCGACGCACTTCCTGCACCGCGAAGGCAAGGTGTACATCCGGATCTTCCCGCATAAGCCGGTCAGCTCCAAACCGTTGGAGACGCGCATGGGCAAGGGCAAGGGCGAGCCGGAGTTCTGGGTGGCCCGGGTTCGGCCCGGCCAGGTGTGCTTCGAAATCGGCGGTGTCAGCGAGGAGGTGGCCCGCGAAGCCCTGGCGAGAGTGGCCCACAAGATGCCGATTCGTTGTCGCTTTATTCGCCGCAGGCACGCGGTCTGAGAGAGGATACGACGTGAACGCCAAGCAGTTGAGAGAGATGAATAAGGACGAGCTTCAGGATACCCTGGGGGATCTCCAGAAACGCCTGTTCGAGCTGCGATCGCAGTCGGTGACGGAGAAGCTGGAAAACTCGAAGGCAATCATCAATACGCGTCGCGACGTGGCACGCATCAAGACGGTACTGCGTGAGCGGAGTGAGTAACGGACACGGCGCAGGTTGGAAATGGTCTCTATGGAAACACAGAAAGAAGCCAAAACGGTAACGGGTGTCGTCAGCAGTAAGAGCGGCATCAAGAGCATTCGGGTGACGATCGAGTACAAGGTCAAGCACCCGAAGTACGGCAAGTACGTTCGCCGACGGACGAAACTGGCGGTCCACGACGAGCAGAACTCCTGCGACGTCGGCGACCTGGTGGAAGTCGCGGAGTGCCGGCCGCTGAGTAAGACGAAGAGCTGGCGCGTGGTGCGTGTGATCCAGAAGGCAATCGCGGTATAGTACCGAATTCGAGATGCAAAGACAATGATTCAGCAAGAAACCATGTTGGACGTGGCCGACAACTCCGGCGTGAAAGCGGCGTTGTGTATCAAGGTGCTCGGTAGAGGCGGCTCGCGTGGCAAGTACACGCGTCCGGTGGCGCGGGTCGGCGATGTCGTCTGCGTGGCGATCAAGAAATCGCTGCCGACGTGCCAGTTGGACGACAAGAAAGTCCACAAGTGCGTGATCATTCGCACGAAGAGCCCGGTCGGTCGGGCGGACGGCAGCTACGTCCGCTTCGACAGCAATGCGGCGGTCATGATCGACAATGACGGCAATCCGATCGGCACCCGGATTTTCGGGGCCGTGGCCCGCGAGCTTCGCGAGAAGAACTACATGAAGATCATCTCGCTGGCCAGTGAAGTCGTCTAACCCGGGGCAAGAACGTTTCAGGCAGTAGAACACGAGGCAAGCCATATGGCCTTACACGTAAAACGAGGCGACACGGTGCAGATCATCGCCGGCGACCATAAAGGGGCGACGGGGCGTGTGTTGCACGTGTATCCGGAAAAGCAGACAGTGGTGGTCCAGGGGCAGAACGTGGCGAAGCGCCACGTGCGTCCGTCGCGGCGCAACCCGCAGGGTGGACGGATCAGCATCGAGCAGCCGATCCACATCAGCAATGTACTGCCGTTGAATCCCAAGTCGGCCAAGGGCAGTCGGGTTCGCTATCAGCAGAATCCGGATGGCAGCAAGAAGCGCGTGGCCGGCGACGGGACCGAAATCGGGACGGTACGGAAGACAAAATAGAACCCCAGAGCGCCCGGGTTGGCTGGATGAAGTGAACGCGGGGCAACAGGCAGAGACCAATGGCACGGTTAAGAGATCTATACAAAGCAAAGATCGTCGCGGAGCTGACGAAGGAGTTCAGCTATCCGAACGTGATGGCGGTACCGAAGATCGCCAAGGTGGTGGTCTCCATGGGCATCGGCAAGGCCACGCAGGACAAGAAGTTCCTGGAACTGGGCAAGAAGGACCTGGCGATGATCACGGGCCAGGCGCCGTCGGTCTGCCGGGCGCGCAAGAGCGTCTCGAATTTCAAGGTCCGCGAGGGCCAGGAAACCGGCCTGAAGGTGACGCTGCGTGGAGAGCGGATGTACGAGTTCATCGACCGCCTGATCAATCTGGCGATCCCGCGGGTCCGAGACTTTCGGGGCCTGAACCCCAACGGGTTCGACGGTCGGGGCAACTACTCGATGGGCCTGGGTGAACAGAGTGTATTTCCGGAAATCAACCCGGCGAAGGTCGAGTCGCAGCAGGGGATGAACGTCTGCTTCGTGACGACGGCCAAGACGGACGAGGAGGCCCGGCGGCTGCTGTCGCTGTTCGGCATGCCGTTCCGAGGGCAGTCGGAAGCCAAGCCGGCCAGTTAGGATCAGCCGAGAACCAGAGCTGTGGAGCGCGTGGAATGTCAACGAAAGCGTTAGAACTCAAGGTCAAGAAGAAACAGAAGTTCCGGGTCCGGCAGTACACGCGTTGTGAGCTGTGCGGTCGGTCGAAGGCCGTCTATCGAAAGTTCAAGATCTGCCGGATTTGCTTTCGGAATCTGGCGAACGAAGGCAAGATCCCGGGCGTCAAGAAAGCCAGTTGGTAAGGCGTGGCGAGAAGGAACCAGCCGGAACGTGCAGGATACTGAATTATGAGTCTAAGCGACCCAATTGCCGACATGCTGACCCGAATCCGCAACGCGACGCGCGTGCGCAGAGCGCAGGTCAACGTCAAGGCGTCCAAGATCTGCGAAGGCATCGCGGCCGTCCTCAAGGCCGAAGGCTACATCGAGGACTATGACCGAATCGATGATGGCAAGCAGGGCACCCTCCGCATCACGCTGAAGTACGATGACGAAGGGGTCCCGGCAATCACCGAGATTACGAGAACGAGCAAGCCCGGATGCCGGATCTATCGCGGTATCGACGAGTTGCCGGTCGTTCTGGCTGGCATGGGCATTGCCGTCGTTTCCACAAGCAAAGGGGTAATCAGCGATCGAGGCTGCCGCGAGAACAAGGTCGGTGGCGAGATCCTCTGTACGGTAAGCTAAGATGAGTCGGATTGGAAAAAAACCGATTGCGATCCCGCAGGGCGTGAAGATTGAGCAGAAGGGCCGACAGATCAAGGTCTCGGGGCCGCTGGGCTCGCTCGAGATGGACTGTCACCCTCGCATCACGGTGAACGTCGACGGTTCGCAGAACCAGATTGATGTCGTGAACCCTCGTCCGGAGGACCGCAAGAGCAAGCAACTGCACGGCACGATGCGTGCGTTGCTGGCCAACATGGTCACCGGGGTGAGCACAGGCTTCGAGCGGAAGATGGAGATCTACGGAACCGGTTACAGCATCAAGGACCAGGGGGGCAAGCTGGTGCTTTCGATCGGTTTCTGTCATCCGGTGGAGCTGGCGATTCCGAAGGGAATCGGCGTCAAGATCGACGTTCCGGCGACGCGCGGCAACGACGTTCCGGCGAAGTTCTCGCTCAGTGGGACCGACAAGTACATCCTGGGGCAGTTCGCGGCCAACATTCGGCGGATTCGGCCTCCGGAACCATACAAAGGCAAGGGTATCCGCTATGCGGACGAGCAGGTCCAGCGGAAGATGGGTAAAGCGTTCGCCTCAGGCGGGGCATAGGTGAGAACTCGGCTTTATGAAAAGTGAACAGCACAAGAAGGCGGCGCTGCGGCGCAAGCGTCACGTCAGACGGAAGATCAGCGGCACGCCGGAGCGACCGCGCTTGTCGGTGTTTCGGTCGAACCGGCACATTTACGCGCAGATCATCGACGATATTGCCGGAGTGACGCTGGTGGCCACGAGCACGCAGTCCAAGGCGCTGCGCGATCAGGTCGCCGCTGGCGGCAACCGCAAAGCCGCCGAGACCGTGGGCGAGGCGCTCGCCAAGAAGGCCCTGGACATGGGCATCAAGTGCGTGTGTTTCGACCGCAACCGTTACAGGTATCATGGGCGCGTCAGGTCGTTGGCGGATGCCGCGCGAAAGGCCGGCCTGGCCTTTTGACAGGGGCGCTTGGAAACTGGGAGACGACATTGGCTACTGAACCAGTGAGAAAACCCGAACACGAAGAGAAGCCGTTGGAAGATACGGTCGTTAAGATTTACCGCTGCTCCAAAGTGGTCAAGGGCGGGCGGCGATTCAGCTTTGCGGCGTTGGTGGTGGTGGGCGACCGTGCCGGGAACGTGGGCATCGGTTATGGCAAGGCCAACGAGGTGCCCTTGTCGGTAGAGAAGGGAATGAAGGACGCGAAGAAGTCGCTGCACACGGTGCCGCTGGTAGGACGGACGATTCCGCACCAGGTGATCGGTCGATTCGGGGCGACCAAGGTGGTCCTGGTTCCGGCCAGTCCGGGGACCGGTGTGATCGCCGGTTCGAGCGCGCGAGCGGTCCTGGAATACGCCGGCGTTCACGATGTCCTGACCAAGGTGTACGGAAGCACAGCGGCCAAGAACGTGGTGAAGGCCACCCTCAATGGATTGCTGAAGCTGCGGAACAAAGAAACGATTGAAGCGTTACGGGGTGTCGCCATTTCGTAGCGGCCACGATGACCAATTGGGTGATCTAAATGTTGAGTCATGAGATAACTTCTGTCGTAGGCAAACACAAAGCGCGCAAGCGTGTGGGAAGAGGCCGCGGAACGGGGTTGGGCAAGACCGCAGGACGCGGACACAAAGGCAGTCGCAGCCGGGCCGGGGCGACCTTGCTGTCGCTCTATGAGGGCGGACAGATGCCGCTGTTCCGGCGCGTACCCAAGCGCGGCTTCAACAACAAGCAGTTTGCCAGGCGTTTTGAGATCGTCAACGTCTCGCAGCTCGAAGGCTTCGCCGACGGCGCCGAGATCGGGGTCGAGCAACTCATGCGGGCGGGCCTGGTCGATGGTCTGCAGAGTAAGGTCAAGATCCTCGGCGACGGCGAGCTGACAAAGAAGCTGCACGTGGCCGCCCACAAGTTCAGCAAGTCGGCCGAAGAGAAGATCATCGGATGCGGCGGTGCCGCCATCAAGGTCGGCGGCAAGGAAAAGAAGAGTGCCCGGCGCAAGCAGGCCTAAGGACAGGCGTGCGGGGTCGGTGCCCAAAGGTACGAAGCAGACAGCGGAGAACAGGTAAGTGATCGGAACGATTGTCAATATCTTTCGGATACGGGATTTGCGGAACAAGATCCTGTTTACGATTGCGCTGCTGATTATCTATCGCGTGGGCTTCCATATTCCGAACCCGGGTTTCGATCAGAGCCGGATTGCGGCGGCTTTCGAGACGGGCCGGGATACGGAAAGTCCGCTCGGTCGGGCGGCGGAGTACCTGCAAATCTTCACCGGGGGTACGTTGAGCCGCAGCAGCCTTTTCGGGCTGGGGATCATGCCGTACATTACGGCCTCCATTATTCTGATGCTGCTGGGGGAGGTGGTCCCGGCACTGAAGAAGCTCCGGCAAGAGGGTCAGACCGGACATAAGAAAATTCAGGAATATACGCGGTACCTGACCGTGCTGATATGCGTGGTCCAGGCCGTGATGTATATGAGGATGCTGGGCGGTTATACCTACCCCGGGATGCTGGTGCAGGCCTACGTCATGGGGATCATCGGGATGACCGCCGGCACGGTGTTTTTGATGTGGCTGGGCGAGCAGATCGACGAGTACGGCATCGGCAACGGGATCAGCCTGATCATCATGGCGGGGATTATTTCCCGCATGCCCTGGGCGGTGCTTTCTCTGGCCGAGCAGGTGGACCTGACGCTGGGCGCACCGACCGGTTCGATCGGCCCGGCCCGGATCCTGTTCCTGGTCGGGGCGTTCATCTTCGTCGTCGCCGGGGCGATCCTGATCACGCAGGGCCAGCGGCGGATTCCGATCCAGCAGGCCAAGCAGATGCGCGGACGGCGCATGTACGGTGGGCAACGACACTACCTGCCGCTGCGGGTCAACCACGGTGGGGTGATGCCGATCATCTTTGCGTCGAGTTTTATGATGTTTCCGCCGATCATCGTGCAGCAGATCGCTCAGTTCTATCCACGGTCGATCGTGCTACAGACGATCCTGGGAGCCCTGCGGGGCGACGCGTATACCTACAACGTGCTGTATATGCTGCTGATTTTCCTGTTCGCCTACTTCTGGGTCACGGTGCAGTTCCAGCCCCGGGAGATGGCGAAAAATCTTCGGGATTCCGGCAGTTTCATCCCGGGTCTTCGGCCGGGTCGCCGGACGGCGGAGTACCTGGAAACCGTCATGACGCGCATCACCTACTTCGGCGCCGCGTTCCTGGCGGCCATCGCGGTGGTGCCGACGTTCCTGACGTACTTCCTGGGAATTGACTGGACGATTACGACGTTCATCGGGGGCACCGGCTTGCTGATCGTCGTCAGCGTTTCGCTGGATCTGGTGCAGAAAATCGAAGCCAACCTGCTCATGCGGAGTTACGACGGGTTCAGTTCGGCAGGCAGGATTAAGGGAGCGTACGCATGAGAGTCGTTCTGCTCGGAGCGCCCGGAGCGGGCAAAGGAACGCACTGCAAGCGGATCGTGGGTCGCTACGGACTGCTGCATCTGTCCAGCGGCGATATCCTGCGGCGCGAACGCGCCGAAGGCACCGAGCTGGGCAAGAAGGCGCAGAGCTACATGGATGCGGGGACCCTGGTTCCCGACGATCTGATCGTTGAGATGATGAGCCAGGCGATCTCCGGCGCCCCGGACGACGGCTTCGTGCTGGACGGGTTTCCGCGTACGGTCAACCAGGCCGAAGCGCTGGATCGCTCGTTGGCGAAGAACCACAAGGATATCGACGTGGTGATCAACCTCCAGGTCGACGACAGTGTGGTGGTCGATCGGATCACGGGCCGGCGAAGTTGCCCGAAGTGCGGTGCGGTCTACCACGTCAAGAACATGCCTCCCAAGCAGGAGGGTGTGTGCGATCATGACGGGACACCGCTCGTTCAGCGGCCCGACGATACCGCCGAGGTGGTCAAGAACCGGCTGGCGACGTACTACGAGCAGACCGAACCGGTCGTCGAGTACTACAAAGCTCGGAGAGACGTTCGGGACGTGCCTGCGGACGGAGATCCCGACACCGTGGCGGCGATGCTGTTCGAACAGTTGGACGCCTTGCAATAGGACAGAGACGGATCGCTCGGCCACGAGGACGACGGCCGCCTGGGATATGAAGTTGGATCGATGGCTGTAACGCTTCGGAGCCGAAGAGAAATTGAGTTGATGCGTCGAGCCGGTGCGGTGGTAGCCGACGTTCTTTCGAAACTACAGGAGGTCGCAGAGCCCGGGGTTACGACGGCGGAATTGGACCGGGTGGCGGTGGAGATGGCCGCTCAAGCCGGGGCCGACGCTCTGTTCAAGGGCGTGCGCAGCCCCCAGGCGCGCCAGCCGTTTCCCGGTGCGATCTGCGCGTCGGTCAACGACGAGGTCGTACACGGGATTCCGTCCGATTCGACGGTCCTCCGGGCCGGCGATATCCTGAGCGTTGATTTTGGCGTCCGGCTCGGCGGTTACTGTGGTGATTCGGCCACAACGATGGCGGTCGGCGAGATTTCGCCGGACAAGCAAAGGCTTCTCGATGTGACGAAGAATATGCTGGACGTCGCCATCGCCGAGGTCAGGCCGGGGCTCCGGTGGAGCCAGGTCGCCCGCAAGATGCAGCGGTACGTCGAGTCGGCCGGGTTTTCGGTGGTCCGCGACTTTGTGGGCCACGGCATCGGGACCAAGATGCACGAGGACCCGAAGGTGCCGAATTTTGTCAGCGAGGAGTTGCTGGCAGACGACATTTTTTTGGCCGAGGGAATGGTCATCGCCGTCGAGCCGATGGTGAACGCGGGCAGTTATCGGGTCCGGACGCTGGCCAACGGGTGGACGGTGGTGACCAAGGACGGCAAGTGTTCCGCCCATTTTGAGCATACGATTGCGGTCGTCAAGGGCGGTTGTGAGGTCTTGACAAGGAATGAATAGGGTGATCCGGAGGTCGACGCGGACGCGCGACCCGGCCACAAAGGACGTGTGGTCTGCCGGTGGCCCCACGGGTTTGGGATGTAGATGGCAAAGAAAGACGCGATACGGCTACAAGCGAAAGTGGTGGAAGCTTTGCCTAACGCGATGTTTCGGGTCGAGTTAGAAGGCGGGCACAAGGTCTTGGCCCATGTTTCGGGCAAGATGCGGATGCACTTCATCCGAATTCTGCCCGGAGATATGGTGACCGTGGAGATGTCGCCGTACGACCTCAACCGAGGGCGGATCGTACTGCGGCACTAAGGTTTTGGTGACGCGACGGCAAATGACCCACGCGTGGGAGCCGTCTGAAAGCGTGGATGAGAAAATGAAGGTACGAAGCTCAGTAAAACGCATTTGTGAGAATTGCAAGATCGTCCGTCGCCGGGGTGTCGTTCGGGTCATCTGTACGAACCCCCGCCACAAGCAGCGCCAGGGCTAAGCGCGCTGGAGATGAGAACGGACCGCGGAAGATCCGCGTGAATTGCAGATGGGTGCAAAAAGGGAGCCAATATGCCGCGTATAGTGGGTATCGATATTCCGGACAAGAAGTCGATTTGGGTTTCACTGACGTACATCCCCGGGATCGGGCGATACACGTCCGAGCTGATCCTGAAAGAAGCACGGATCGAACGGATGACCAAGGCGAACAAGCTGACCGAAGATGAGTTGAGTCGGATCACGCAGATCATCGACCGCAACTACATCGTCGGAGGCCAGCTTCGCCGTCAGGTGGCGCAGAACATCGCTCGGCTTCGCGATATCGCCTGCTATCGAGGCATCCGGCACCGTCGGGGCCTGCCCGTGCGGGGTCAGTGTACCCAAAGCAACGCTCGGACGCGCAAAGGGCCGCGCAAGACCGTGGCCGGCAAGAAGGGCGTGAAAGAGAAACGATAAGTCCCCTGCATGGAGCCGCGATGCGGCGTGACGGTCCTCGGGATCGGGGAAGATACGAAGCAGGATTATTCGATAAGAGAATCAGATGGCAAAGAGCGGAAAACGAAAAGTCCGGAAGAATGTTGTTCGAGCGATCGTCCACATCAAGGCCACGTTCAACAATACGCTGATCACGGTCACGGATATGGACGGAGACACGATCTGCACCGGTTCGGCCGGATGCGTCGGCTTCAAGGGCTCGCGGAAGAGCACCCCCTTCGCCGCGCAGCAGGCGGCTCAGCGTTGCGCCAGCGCCGCTATGCGGAACGGCGTGCGCGAAGTCGAGATCAAGGTCAAGGGCCCCGGTTCGGGTCGCGAGTCGGCGATCTCGGCGCTCCAGGGCGCCGGACTGCGGATCGCCTCCATCGAGGACGTTACGCCGCTGCCCCACAACGGGTGCCGACCGCCCAAGCGTAGACGGGTATAAGCAAAGGCTACAGGAGATTGGTATATATGGGACGTTATCTCGGTCCATCGTGTAAGCAGTGCCGCCGCGAAGGGATGAAGCTGTTCCTCAAAGGCCTCAAGTGTGAAACCGCCAAGTGCCAGATCGAGCGCCGGCAGCGGAATCTGGCGCCGGGTATGCACGGCTGGCGGCGCACCCGTCTCAGCGAATACGGCGTTCGCCTTCGTGAGAAGCAGAAGATCAAGCGATATTACGGCCTCTACGAACAACAGTTCATGCGGTATTTCCACGAGGCCGAACGCCTCAAGGGCAACACGGGCCTGAACCTGCTGCAACTGCTGGAACGGCGACTGGACAACGTGGTCTACAAGCTGAATTTTGCGCCGTCTCGCAAGGGCGCTCGACAACTGATCGCCCACGGGCACATCTACGTAAACGGGCACAAGGTGGACGTGAGTGACTACACGACCAAGGTGGGGGATCGGATCGAGGTTAAGGACTCTGAAAGAAGCCGCAAAGAGGTAAAACAGCAGCTCGAGAGCAACCCGAATTTTGCCGCCCAGGCTTGGCTCCAGTTGGATCGTGACAAGCCGGCCGCGACGATCGTGGCGATGCCCACCCGGGAAGACATCCAGATCCCGGTGGAAGAGCAGTTGGTGGTGGAGTTCTGTTCGAGGTAGGCTCGAAGACGAACGAGTGCGGAATGGGGTGGCTCGTCGACCGACGGGAATCAGTTCCGCCTAGGGCTGGCAGTTACGGATCAAAGTTTAGATCGGAGGCCTATATATGCGAGTGACCTGGCGTGGTTTGGAATTGCCGACTCGTGTTGAAAAGGACAGCGTCATCTCGACGGACAACTACGGCAGATTTTTCATCGAGCCGTTCGAACGAGGATTCGGCACGACCGTCGGGAATAGCCTCAGACGTGTTCTGCTCTCGTCTCTCGAAGGCAGTGCAGTCACCTCGATCAAGATCAGTGGCGTGGATCATGAGTTCACCTCGGTCGCCGGCGTGATGGAGGACGTGACCGACATCGTATTGAACGTCAAGACTCTCGTCATTCGTTTGCAGGGGGAGGGGCCGAAGACGATGAAGGTTTCGGCCAACAAGGCGGGGGTGGTTACGGCCGCCGACATCGTGGCCGATCCGGCGATCGAGGTCTTCAGCAAGGATGTGGTGCTGGCCACGCTCACGGACAAGATCCATTTTGAGATGGAGATGGTGGTCGAGAACGGACGCGGATACGTTCCAGTATCCGAGCGCATCGCCGACGCCGACCGCTTCGACCAGGAGATCGGACTGATTCACCTCGATGCGGTGTACTCTCCGGTGACCCGCGTCCGCTACACGACAGAGAATACCCGCGTGGGCCAGCGGACGAATTACGACCGACTGATCATGGAAATCTGGACCAACGGCACCGTGGCGCCGGAGATGGCCCTGGTTGAGGCCGCCAAGATCCTCCGCAAGCACATCAATCCCTTCGTGCAATACTTCGAGTTGGGCGAGGAGACCGTCGCCGGAGACGTTGAGCAGGAAGAGCCGGATGTGGAGGTCGATGAAGAGTTGGAAGCCAAGCTCAATACTCCGATCCAGGAGTTGGAACTCTCGGTACGAGCCAGCAATTGTCTGGAGTCGGCTAAAATCGAGACGGTGCGCGAGCTGGTTGCGATGAACGAAGCGGATCTGCTGAAGATCCGCAGCTTCGGCAAGACCTCGCTCCGCGAGATCAAACGCAAGCTCGCCGACATCGGTCTTTCCTTGGGCATGAAAGACGGGGGGCAGTAGCCTCTACGGCAGTCACGAGAACGGTTGGGCACTATCGAGAAGAGGAATTTTCGCATATGCGTCATCGAGTTGCAGGACGTCGGTTAAGTAGAACGAGCGAGCATCGCGTGGCGTTGCGTCGGAACCTGGCGCAGTCGCTGATCGAGCACGAGACGATCTCGACCACGATCGAGAAGGCCAAAGAGGTCAAGCCGTTCGTTGAGAAGCTGATTACACTGGCCAAGAAGGGCAAGCTGGAGCATCGTCGGCGGGCGATCGCTCTGCTCGGCAATCGCGATATTCTCGACGTCGAAGACGGCAAGACCACCAAGAAGGGGACGGTCGTCGGAAAGCTGTTCAGCGATCTGGGGCCGCGCTACCTGGAACGGCCGGGCGGCTACACGCGAATCATCCGTCTGTCGATGCGACGCCTGGGCGACAACGGTGAGCTGGTGCTTTTGCAGCTTCTGGGCGAGGACGAACCGCTCCAGAAAGAGCGGAAGGTCTCGACGAAACGGGCCAAGGCCAAGAAGGCAGCGTCTTCCGCCAAGCCGAAGAAGCAGGCCAAGCCGGCCCCCGAGGAGCGCCCTGCCGCGGCGGCTCCGGAATCGAGCGAGCCCGAGGCCGAATCGACGGAAACCACCGAAGAGAAGGAATAGGTCGAGCAGTTCACCGGAGTGCAGGATCGAGCGAGCATGGATGATTGCGTCTTCTGCAAGATGGTGGCCGGCGAGATTCCGGCGGTCAAGCTCTACGAGGACGAGGCCATACTGGCCTTCCTCGATATCAGCCCGATCAGCGACGGACATACCCTGGTGATCCCGAAAACCCACTGCTCGAAGGTCCACCAGTGCGACCCCGAGGTTCTGGCGAAGGTGGCCTCACATCTGGGACGCATCGCCGGGGCGGTGGCCGAAGCGATGGACGCGGACGGGTATAACCTGCTGTGCAACAATGGAAAAGCCGCCGGACAGGCGGTTGACCACGTGCACTTTCATATCATCCCCCGCAAGACAGGCGACGGGGTGTTTACACAATGGCCCGCCTACAGGTATGAGGAAGGCCGGATTGCCGAAATTGCAGAAAAGATTCACAAAAGTCTGAGCTGATCGCAGCTTGGGCTTGATCTTCCGAGCGATCTATGCTAGGCTCGCCGGTGTTGAAGATTGGCTCTGAAGACGCACTGGATGGACCGAACCGACCGCTGTCCAGAGCGTATTTCGATAAAATTGATCGCGGGGTAGAGCAGTCTGGTAGCTCGTCGGGCCCATAACCCGGAGGTCGGAGGTTCGAATCCTCCCCCCGCTATT
>CAZTGH010000064.1:0-18009 GCA_964612985.1 uncultured Pirellulales bacterium | reverse complement strand
ATTTCCTTGAAGAATACAGGCCTACGGTCCATTTTTGCAGAAGTCCGCTCACCCGCCATGTGCTCCTGCGTCTTCGCCCGTGGGACCTGTGTTCTCAGGAGGAGCGAACGGAGGCCCAGAACCTGCTCAAGTGACCTCACACGCTTCCGTTGTGGAGGCAAACGCCAGAGCCGCACTTCTGCGGATCGGCCATTTCGGTCCGAAAGACCAGGCGCCTGTCCTTCGGGCCAGGCTCTTTTCGTCGGGATGGATTTAATCCCCGGGGCTCGACAAGACGATAAACGGGTATCGGAGTCGGCGCGTGTCGGCATCCTCTCAAGGCAACCAGGGACTGACGATGTTTCGAATGGGTTTCTTGATCGCGGTGGGGGCGTTCGTCGCCGTATGCAGCGCGCCCGCCGGCGAATGGTCCGGGTTCCGCGGGCTGGCCCGCGATGGTCGCAGCGATGCGAACGACGCGCCCCTGACCTGGTCCCCGTCGCAGAATCTCGCTTGGCGGACTGCCATTCGTGGACGCGGGCACTCGTCGCCCATTGTTACTGAAGATGCGGTCTACGTGACGACCTCCTACCCCCGCGCGGAGGTCTCCTCCTCGCGAAAGGCAGCGTCCTACGGCGTCCTGGTGCTCGCCGTGCTGGCTGGCCTCTTCGGTTTTCGATCGGCCGTGCGGAGCCTGCGCGCATACCCCGGCAGGAAAGAACGCGTGTTACAGCACCTCCGATTTCTGTTGTTCCATCAGTTTCTCGTCGGCACGCTGATCACGGTCATCGTGGGACGCCGACTGCTCAACCCCGGCGGCGGCGAGCTCCGCGACTGGACCGTTTCGATCCTGGTGGCCCTGTCCTGCTTGACCCTGATTTCCCTGACTGCGTCGATCCGATCGCGGCGGCAGATCGTGGCCGGCCTGCTGTCGCTGGCTCTGGTTGCCTGGGCGTGGTTCAGCCTTCCCGACCGGAATCTGTTTCTCGCTTTGCGTTCGTCCCGAGGCGTGATTGCCACCGGCATGTCTCTGCTGCCGGCCCTGGTCGCTGCGACCATACTGCTGGCCTATGGCATCAGCATCCGCAGGAGGTCGGGGCGCACCGGCGGGTCTGAAGCCGAGACGACGAACCGTCCGGCCCTGTGGCCCTATGCCGTTACCGCGATCATCGGCTGTGTCACCGCCCTGGTGCCGTTCTTGCTCATCCTGTTCCGCGCTGCAGGTTGGCAGATGCCGGACCGTTACGTCTGGAGTGGTCGCCTGGGCGCCGACGTTCATTGGCCCTGGATCGTCCTAGCCGGCGTGCTGCTCGTCGCCGGTTTCCTCTGGAACTACCGGAAACCTGGCCAGACCACTCGGGCTCGCGCCTCCGCACCGGCAGCGGGCTTCATCGCCGCGGCACTGCTTCTGGCCGTCGCCTTTCATGTGACCGTCGAGATCGCCGGAACCGGAGAGACCTTCGCCCGCGCCGTCGTGTGCCTGGCCCGTCAGACCGGTCGGATTCTCTGGACCTGCGAGGGGTTGGAGGCTCGCAGCCAGGCGCGGGGCCGGAGCGTCTCCGACGCCACGCCGACGCCCGTTACGGACGGGCAGCGCATCTATGCCTATTTTGGCGACGGCTTGATGGCGGTCGACCTCGGCGGCCAACTCGCCTGGAAAAGACCCGAGCAAATGTTCGCCAGCAATTTCGGCGTCGGGACGTCCCCCGTATTCGCCGACGACGTCCTCGTCCTGGTCAATGATGTAGCTGCCGGTCGTCGCCTGCGGTCGAACATCATCGCCTTCGATTCCGCGACGGGCGAAACCCTCTGGACACGAGAACGAGTATCTCACCGATCGTACGCCGCGTATGACACGCCGCTGATCCGATCAATCGACGATGCCAAAGAGATCATCGTCCACGGATGGCACGACGTCTGTGCCTATGACCTTCGGACCGGGACGGAACGATGGTCCTATCCGATCACGCATGAAGCGAAGCATCTCGTGGCCAGCCCAATCTCCGATGGGCAGCGTCTCTATCTCACGGGAGCCAGACACATCACGGCGCTGGATCTTCCCAAGGTCGGTACCGAAGAGGACCCTCGCGTCTGGTCCGCGCCGATGCCGGCCGAGAAGAGTTCCACACCCGTCGTGGTCGGCGGTCTGCTTTTCGCCGTCAACGAGGTGGGTCGGGCCTGCTGCATCGACACCCGGACCGGCCGCATCCTCTGGAGTGAACGCCTCAAAGGGCGCTTCTACGCCTCCGTCATCGCGATCGGAGACCACGTTCTGTTCACGAACGAAGCCGGACAGACCACCGTGGCAGCGGCGGATAAGGAACTCCGCGTGGTGGCCATCAACGACCTGGAGGAGGCAATCTATGCCTCACCGGTCCCGGTGGACACGCAGCTCTTCATACGCACCACCGAGCATCTTTACTGTTTCCAAACGAACGGCAATGACAACCATGATTCTCGCGAGTCTATGCGAGGATCGGACGTTGCGGTCCAGTACACCGGCCCGCAGCACAGTCTGGAGGTAAATCGAGAATGAGAGTAGGAGTGGTTGGTGTTGGATATGTGGGCCTGGTGACGGCCGCGTGCCTGGCCGATTCCGGTACGGACGTGATCTGCGTGGACAGCAACGAAGAGAAGATTGCGAATCTGCGCAAGGGGATCATCCCAATCTATGAGCCGGGGCTGGCCGAGATCGTCAAGCGAACCCGCACGACCGGCCGCTTGCGGTTTACCACGTCTCTGAAGGAAGCGGTCGACGAAGCGCTGCTGCTGTTCATCGCGGTCGGCACCCCCAGCGGCGCGGACGGCTCGGCGGATCTCTCCGCTGTCTTCAGCGTCGCTGAAGCCATCGCCGAGTGCATGGATGGATACCGGATTCTCGTCGCCAAGAGCACGGTCCCCGTCGGCACCCACGCGCGCGTCAGCGAGCTGGTCGCCTCGAAGACCGCGCATCCCTTCGACTATGTCAGCAATCCCGAGTTTCTCAAGGAAGGCTCGGCCATCGACGACTTCATGAAGCCCGAGCGGATCATCGTCGGAGCAACCGACCCGAAGGTGCGCGAGATCATGCGGCACTTGTACGCCCCGTTCATGCGCCGCAAGGAACGCATCATCTTCATGGACCCCGCCAGCGCCGAACTGAGCAAGTACGCCGCCAACTGCATGCTCGCCACCCGCATCTCCTTCATGAACGAACTCAGCGCGCTGTGCGAGGCCGTCGGCGCCGATGTCGAACGGGTCCGCGCCGGCATCGGCAGCGACTCGCGCATCGGCAACGCCTTCCTCTTTGCCGGCGCCGGGTTCGGCGGCAGTTGTTTCCCCAAGGACGTTCGCGCCCTGATCCACACGGGCGAGCGAAACGGCACCTCGATGGAGATCATCAAAGCCGTCCAGCACGTCAACGCCAGGCAGCAGGAGCGATTCGCCCAGCGCGTCCTCCAGTACTACGCCGGTCGCGAAAGCGAAACGACCCTGGCCGTCTGGGGTCTGGCCTTTAAGGCGCGGACCGACGACGTGCGCGAATCGCCCGCCATCTACTGCGTCGAGCAATTCCTCAACGCCGGCATCACGGTCCAGGCCCACGATCCCGAGGCCATGACCTCCGCCAAGGACGTCTTGGGCGATCGCATTACATACTGCCGGGACTACTACGACGCCCTCGACGGCGCCCACGGTCTGGTCGTGCTGACCGACTGGCAACAGTTCCGCAACCCGGACTTTGAGTTCGTCGCCAGGAAGCTGTCCCATCCGGTGATCTTCGACGGTCGCAATCTGTACGATGCGTCGTACGTAGGCTCGGCAGGCATCGAGTACCACTGCGTCGGCCGCCCGAACGCCGGATCCCGGAGGAACGCCAGGCCATGCCCGGCAGCCTCATCGGTCGACTGAAGTCCGGTTACGAACCGCACTGGCTCCTCGCCACCGTCGGTTGCACGCTGGCCGTGCGTCGTCCCGGAGGACGCAGCGCGACCGGCCGGGGTTACGATGCCTGCGACGAGGCGCGGCGCACCGACGACGGCGTCGAATCGATGGTCCCCAGCAGGCGTTGCTCGCAACGCTGACCGGGCAGGGCGGGATAGCCTCGCCATCCCTGACTCAGGCCCTGTACGATCTCCAGGACCAGGACGTCCTCGGTCTGTCCATCCCAGTCCCGGCAGACCATCGTCGACGGTCCGCCCGTGTGATTCAGCGGGGCCAGCGCCTCCCACAGCGAACTGCCGACGGCCACGACGGAGATGTTCACGTCGGGCTGAGCCCGTGTGGCCGGCCAGTTTGGCGATGTGCTGCGCCCCAGCAGCGTTGATAGCCGTTCCTCATCCACGTCCAGACAGGCCGCCAGGTCCACCACCGACAGAGAATCGATCCAGACCTTGACGACCTCCAGGGTGAAGAGCACACCAAGATCGGGACTCTGCGCCTGCGGATCCTGGAGGTGCCGCACAACGCACTGCGCCCAGGCCCTCGGCTCCAGCGCCAGATCGCGCAGCGTCTGCCCCATGCGGGATCGCAGCGTGTGCCGGAAGGCTTCGGCCAGTTGTTGCTCCCATTCGGGGGTCACGAAGTCGAAAAGCACCTCCCCGCTGTCGGTGGAATCGGACATTCCGTGGCGGAGCAATCCCTGTCGCGGATCGAGTCTCAGCCGACCGATCCACTGCACCATGGCCGTGACTTCGCGCACCAGATCGCTCTCCGCGATGCTCACGCTGATCCCTCCGGTCAGGGGCTCCGGCACCTTCGGGACACGCTCGACCAGACGAACACGCCCGATTCGCGGCTTGAGCCCCAGCACGGCCGCACCGCCGATCAGCAGCAGCCCTCCGACTTGGCCCGCCCACCGCAGCGCGGCATCGTCCTGCAGAGGATGCGGCGCCCACAGCGAAAGGATCGACCAGGCCGAGGCGATGCAGAGCAGGCCAAAGGCACGCCACGTCCAGAAGGGGGGGCTGAGGTGCCCCGTTGCTTCCTGACGTTTGGGTTGATCGCTTCGCACCTGGACCGGGCCGCTCACAATGGCACTGAGACCGACGACCGCCAGCAACACGCTCGCCCCAGCACGCCAGGTCCCCGTCGTCCACAGATCCGGCCACAACGACCACACCACCGCCACAATGCCGGCCATCCCCAAAACCATCGCCAGGCAGCGAACCGGCGAGGACGCCCGCTTCCGGTACGAAACGATCGGCGCGGATTTGTCCACATCCCGACCTTCCGGAATCACCGCTCGTCTGTGCTTCGTCCAGCCGGTCGGCTGGGTCGCCAGCACGGAAGCCGCCAAGGCCAGCAGGGCCCCTCCAAAGACGAAGATGCGATCCTGGAAGAACAACCCCGCCGCGATCCCCGCCAAACCCGTCGCCAGAAACACCAGCCCGAATCGCCATGCCGCTCTGCCCACCGGCCGACTTACGGACACCTCCGGCGCAATCTCTTTTATCGGCGTGAAGCGATCTGCCCAGCCCGCCTCGCACTGATCCAGCCAGACCCGCATCGGCTGATAGGTCCGTTCCTCCTGCTCGCGCAGCGCCTCGGCCACGCGGTGGCGGACCTGCCGCCGCTCCATCAGCTTCTGCCGCGTCAGCATCCGACGCAGCCGCGGTTCGAGACACCGGAGAAGGTGACACAGGCTGGCCAGCGGCGCCCGCCCGCAGGCGCGGGCCGCAGTCGCCGCGATCGCTTCGCACGCATCCTCATTGTGGACCGCCAACTCATAGGCCGCCGTCGCCGAACGCTCGGGCTCTCCTCCGCATGCCTCTTCTTCCGCTTCGTAGATTCCTTCGATCCGCTCGGCCAGTGCCTGGGCCTCTTCGTCGATATAGCGACGACGCTCGTCCGAGAGGACCTCTTCGTACAAAGTCCGAAGGTCCTCGTGAACCAGCCGGTACGCGGTCCGCTCGATGACCTGAGGAAGATCCAGCCGGATCACGCGCAGGCCGAAAGACCCGCACACGTTCAGCAGGTTCTCCTGCGGACTGATCCGCCGCCGCTCGTTCTGCCGAAGCGCCCCCCGACAGGTCACTCCGTGCAGGAGAAGGAATTCGGCACAGAAGCGATCCATCTGCTCAGGCCGCTCGAACCACGTCCCCGCGGCGTTGCGCCCGTCGAGCAGGTAAACTTTCTGAGCCAGTAATTCCTCCTGGAGCCGTGCCGTCAACTGCGTCCAGGCCTGGAACCATACCTCGTCGAGTTCGCATCCGGACGCCGCGGTCCGTCCAGTCAGCGCCACCAGCGCCATATCGTGCGCCGGATCGGCCTTGCGCAGCAGTTTCATCACGTGCAGCGCCCGCTCGACCGAATCGGGTTGTGACAGATCGATCAGGACGTACGAACTCATGCGAAGCCGCCCGGGACGGCTCGGATCGGCCACCGGTTCCTTGGACTGGAGGGTCCGCACCAGGGACGCCACCGCCGCCGGCAGCGCCTCACTCGACGGATCGACCCGCTCGCTCGATGTCGGCGCGTCAAAATCGGAAAGCCACGTCCAGTGACGTACCGCCAGACGCCCGCCCCCCGGATCGACGCTCAGCAGACCGAAGGGACCCTGGACCGGGACCGTCAGATCCTGGACCGCCTGCGAAAGAGCCGCCACCGTCTGATCCGCGCGGCGCCCCACGGTGACGAACAAAACCGGCACCGGGCCGATCCCTTTGGCCTGCCTGTCGTTGCCTCTCACCAGCCTTTACCAGCCTTCCGTCAACGTTTCTGTACGTTCAGAAGCTCACCACTTCGACGGTATCCGCATCCTCTTTGAAGCGGTCCAGGTCCATCCGGCACGTAGCCAGCACGTCGCGCGCGATCTTTCGGTCGCCTTCCGGCAGGGCCTGTGCGGCCCGCTCGACGTGCTCCACGAGGTGCTCGAGCAGAGACAGACTCCGATCCAGTCCGCTGCGGACCGCCTCGGCGTCGGTCAGGGCGATCTCCTGAAGAATCCGATCGATACGCGAATTCGTCCCCCCCTGGAGTTCTGCCAGCCGGACGCTCTCGGCCGGGTCGCTCAAGGCGTGCAGTTGCTGCCGCAACCGGTCGTTGACCATCTCGGTCACCCGCCGGAACGCCCCGATTTTGGCCGCACCCGCCTCATAGACGTGCCGCTCCAGCACCTGACCCTGCCGGCTCAATTGATCTCGCCACTCCGCCAGCGCGCTCTGGAAGGCGATGTACCAGTTCTTGTCCAGCCACAGGTCGGAATACTCGAATCCCATCCGCCGGACGTACTCGTCCGTGGCTGCAACATATTTGTTGTACCGGCTGATCGCCTCCAGGCAGAAGCCGTAGCTCAGCCGCAGGATCTGGAGCCACTCGCCCGTACGCCGATTGCATGCCTCGGTAATGCCGGCCTCACGCAGACTGACCTCGAGATTGTGCGTCAGCAGCCTGGGCACACACGAGCCCGGCACCTGCTGGGCCACCGCCACCAGCAGCGGCGGCGCGTGCTTCCGCGATTTGTCCAGATCGATCTTCGGCTCCGCCAGCCGCCAGATCTCACAGATGTTCCGATAGTACGGGTGATCGTTGATCGACAGGTTCGCCGCCGGCGGGTTCTTGAAAAGGTCCCAGCTATGCGAATCGACGTCATGCAGGAACCGCTTCATGCCCTCCGAGAGCCGGGCCAGGCTGTCGCCCAGGCGGTCCTCCACGGCTCGCACCTGGGCCAGATCGGTCCGAGGCTCCCGGATCGACAGCACGCACGAGAACAGAACGGGCTTCAGCAGCGTCTGCCGGAAATCTCTCAGCGCGACCGCATCCAGGGCCTCGTCCGTCTCCAGCGGAAGGCACAGCGGGGTCGAGAAGAAGTCCGGCTCCCTCTCACGCGCGCTGGATTCGCTCTCGCTCGCCGCCTCGCCGTTGCCGCCGGCCTTCTCCGCCAGTGACTTGCGCTGCCACGACAAGGCCACCACCGCGTCCAGCGACTGCTTGCGGACCTGGAAGACGCGGACCGTCGTCCGGAGCGATTCGACCAAGTCCGCGTGCAGCAGCGCCTCGGCCAGCCCAGGCCAGCAGGCGTCGATCGTCTTGTCGATCACCGGCACGATGTCGCTTGACGTCCACGACAGTGGCGGCACCCGCACCTGCAGCATCTCCAACGCGTTGCGGGCCTCGGTCAGAATGTCGGCCACCACCGCGTTGATGCTGGCCGGCGCCGACGTCTGCCTGCGTTCGAGCAGCCCTTCGGCCGCCTCGATCCAGGCGTCGAGGCAGGCGCCCACCTGGTTGAGCGGCCGCAACGGCTCGGCGTTGAAAAAGTCCCGCTCGATCATCTCGTCGGCCGCCGTCACGAACCCCGCGATCGGCTCCCGCGGGCTGGCAAGCTTCTCCGCCTCCTTGCGCGCCAGCGGAACGAGCGAAACCTCCAGGTGACGCCGCAGGCTTGTCAGCACGCTCGAGACAACCTCGGGCGAGGTTCCCTTGCCCGAAGGCTCCCACGGCAACGAGACCGTCGGCTGAACCAGCTCGCGCGCGGTCGGCGCCAGACCCACGTTGCCCGCGACCAGGCGTTGCACCTCCCGCCGATAGTGTGGCCGGCCCAGGTTCTGACCGGCGTTGAGGTTCTCCAGTTCCGCCAGCACCCGTGCCTGGATGTTGTGCTTGCGGTGGCCCGGCACGCCCGTCCAGAACCCGTAGCTCGAAAAACACTGTCGGTGGTTGTTCACAGGGTCCCGCTGGGGCAGAATCTCCGCCAGCTTGTTGTTCGCGTCCGAGCGCACCTGCTGGCTCAATGGCTCGACCGTAAGCGCCCGCAGCGCCCGGGCGATCAGCCGCACGAGGTGTTTGCGGTCGCCGCTGCCCATGTCGACCTGACCGTTGAGCAGGTACAGGAAATTGAACGGCCCGGTGTCCCGCCGGAAGCAGTCCTCGCCCTTGCGGTCGCTGCGATAGCGCACGCGAACGTCGGGCCGCCGTTCGTCGCTGAGAAATTCGATCTGATCCAGCGTCGCACACGCGGTCGCTTCCAGCTTGGGCCGCAGCATCGGGTCCACGCGGAACGCATCGGGCAACAACAGATGCCCCACGACCTCGGCCGGCTTCGGAAACGATTCCCGCGACCACCACCGCAGGTTGTACGCCATGTCGATCAGCATCCCGGCGCCCGTGCCCCCACAGACGCTGCTGGCGATGTGCACCACCGGTGCGCCGTCGCTGGCCAGTACGAACGGTCCCGTCTGCTCGTCCATCGGCTGTTGCGTGCTCGTGCGAAGGCTGCTGAAGCGCGTCGCCACCGCCTCGTGAACCACGCTCTCCCGCAGCTCGAAGAACACCAGCCGCCCCAGTCGCGGAATCCCCTGGCACCCGTAGTCGGCGAACGTCGCGTCCTCGCGGAACCCCCGCATCCAGTCCAGATGCGGATGAAACTCCGGAAAGCTCGCGTTGTCGCGCACCACCTCGCCCACGTCGAGATAGTGGAACAGGTTGATGAAATCCGACAGGATCCCTTCGGGCGGACCCCCGTCGTCGCTGGCGTCGGTGTCCAGCTTCAAAAACCGGATGAACGGCGGCACCGTTCCCAGCAGTTCCCGGATGTAGTGCTCCACCCACTGGCAGATCAGCACCCCGGTGCCCCCGAGGCCCACGATCAGTGTCGGGCGGACGATGATCGGACTGTCACTAAGTCGCATGTCTGCTTTCCTCGTGTCGTTCGTCGGCGACATCAAATAGGTTCGTTTCCTGGCTCCTCAACTCCGGATCGGCGGTCGCAGGCTCGTCGAACCTCTCTACCTCGCTCCGCGCCGCTGTGTTCATAATCCTCACCGTCACGCGCATCGACCGTCTCGTCGTCTCGATCTCATATGCCAAATCCAGCGTGATCGAGACCACCTGCCCGTTGGCCGGAACCTGCACCGGTCCCGTCTGGCTCGACCACAGCCGACCCTTTCGCGCCAGCGGTCCCGTCCACAGGCACAGCAGGCCCTTCTGCACGCTCCTGGTGCCGCCGATCCTCGGTGTGATCAGCGCCCAGGCCCATCTTCGCGGATAGAACGCGCGTCGAAGAAGCACGCCCGCCGACGCCAGCACCGCCGCCAACGCCCCGGCGCCGTTGCCGCTGCGCCGCACATGCGCCAGGTGCAAATCGAGATCGCTCCGCAGCGAGCTCGGCTGCAACTCGACGGTCACCGGACTGGAGGCCGAGGCGGGCTCCACCGTCGCGACGTTCTCCGCCAGCCGCACATCAAGTCCCAGTTGATTCGGACGCGGCGCCAGCATCTTCAAAACGAACACCCCGACCAGCGCCACCAGCAGTCCCGCCAGCACCCACCAGCACCACGGGATCGCCTCCGCGGTCGCGACCGCAATCGTCGTCACATCCGTCCATTCGCGGATCACCGCCTCCGGCGCATCGGCCCGCGCGTACGTCGTCGACGCCGCCACCGCGTACCGGTACCTCGCCCCAGGCGTCGGCCAGCCCCAGAACTTCCGCGGCGCCAGCCGGGGAAGAATCTTCGCCGTTTGACTCGCCTGACCGCTGTCGATCGTCAACGCCTCTTCGCTCTCCAGACGTTGCACCTCTCGCGCCGAAAGCTGCCTTGTCGCATCCTCATGCTCGTCGACGGGCCAGACGTAGATCTTCGTCGCGCCGCGCGTCCACTGTCCCGCCAGTTCCGGCGCCGCGCGGAAAACGGGCCTGGCCCACAGCCTGCTCGATCCGTCGAATTCGATTCGTCCCTGGACCGCCGCCATCTCTGCTGCATCGGGCCGGCCGCTGAACGACAGCCGCTCCAGCACAGGCTCCAGCACGCGCACGTTCGGATGCTCCCACTGCACCAGTTCGAGCCCTTCCGCCATCAGTCGGAATCGCACGCTGCCATCCCCCGAAACCTCCAGGGGCGGCAGAAACTCCGGGCTCCTCAGAGACAGCGGCGCCGCCCGATCGCCGCTTGCATCGGCGAGATGAACGCTTCCGTCATACCAGAGCCCCTCGTCCGACGGCAGACAGAACTGGAAGGCCATTGCCGACGCCTGCGGGCTTTGGCCGTTTTCCTTCTGCACGCTGACGCGATACTCGAACGGCCACTGTCGCACGTGAGGCGTGATCCATGCCGCCGGCGACAGCACCGGAACGATCTCATGTGGCTGAATCGAAACCAGCACCGGCGTCGTCAGGTTCGCCACGATCTGCCCCGACGGCCGATCCCGTCCCACCAACTCGACTGCGTACTGCCCGTTCTCGCCCACCTGAACCTCGTCGGTCAGCTCCGCACCACCCGTCGGTTCGCCCTCACTGGAAAAGGCAATCGTCCACGGCGCCTGAGCCGACGGACGCCGCAAGACGCGCAGCACCAGGCCCGGGGGCGTCGTCGCCGTCCAGTTCAGCGGGCGAACCGAGATCCGCAGCCGCGTGGAAAGCTGCGTCGTTATTGCCGAGACGCCGCCGGAGCCGGTCGCCCACGCCTGCGAATCAAACAGCGAATCCTGGTCGCTCGTGGTGACCCTCTGCACGCTCAGTGCCAGCCGGGGCTCCTTGATTGCCAGATGGCCGTACGCCCGACGCGTGGTCGCCTCCGCCCGCTCCTGCGGAAAATCGATCGTCATCTCCACCGCTGCACGCCCAACGTTGCGAGCCGTGTACGGCGCATAACCCTGAAGCTCGCACCGCGTCGCGCGCCCCTCGCGCGTATCGCTCGGAACCAGCGCCGTCCATTCGATCGAATCCGTCACGTCTTGCGCCTCGCCTGCCGGCGACGTCACCATCACTCGGCACGACGTCTTGACCCGATCGATCAGCGCCTGGTGCTGCGCGTTGCTCGCGATGTACCCGCCGAACACCACCCGCAGCGGAATCTGCGCCGGCTCCCACGGATAGCACGCCACGTCCTTGCCCGCCTCGTCTCCGATGCTCATCTCCGAGAGCAACAGCCGTCGGTCGCGGGCGCGGAATTGTCCGCCATGCAGCTTGACCTCCACCGACGCCGTCGCGTCCGCCGGCTGGGCGGTGACATAGGCATAGAGCGGATATGTCTGTCCCGACTGCAGCCCGGGCAACACCCGTTCGACGGAAGCCCGCCGATCGTCGCCGCCGACGGGCAGATCCACCGTCAGTGTCCCGTCCGGCTCGGGGCGCTCGATCTCGAAACGAACCGCCGAAACCTGCTGGCCCGCCTGCCACTCGGCACTCAGCGTCACGGGCTCGCCGCAATAGATCGTCTCCGTCAGACCCCGCGGTCGGGGGTCCTCGCTCGGCTGCGACAGGGCCCACGTAATCCCGCCGGCCGCCAGCGGATCGATCATTCCATACCTCTTGACCGCACCCTGAAGATCGTCGATTTCCCCTTCCAGGCTGATCTCGCATTGATCGTCGCGCGGCAGCGGAATCTCGGACTCCAGCGCATAGATCGCCGTCAACGTCCGTCCGTTCTCGCCCGTCGCCTTGGGGACCTCCACCAGCCGGACCCGAGGCGTCATCACCTGCGCCGTGCCCGAGGTCAAATCCAGCGTCCGCAGCCGCACCCCCTCCAGCGTATCGGGAAACTCCCCCAGCACGCGCTCGCGGTCCCGCTCGAAAACCGGAAACGCCGAGATCGTCACCAACTGCCGATGAAGCTCGCCTGCCCACAACGCCTCGCGCGGCTCGCTGAACACACACGTCCTCTCCACCGGCGCCGCCTGATACGTCAGCGCGAAGCGGGGCAGCCGGAACGGCCGTACGCCCGCCGGCGTCTCCACCTGCACCTGGGCCCAGCCCGAAATTCGTTCATATCCCTTGGGCAGTTCGACCGCATCGGTGGCCAGATTCGTCTCCGTCTCTGTTGCCAGCGCCCTTTCCCGCTGCGCCATCGGCTCCAGATGAACCGTGCCCGAAACCGGTTTGGCGCCGGAGCGCCCTTCCGCCGAAACATCGAACGTGACCTCCTGACCTCCATGCAGTTCAACCGCCAAGGGCTCCGAGCGGTTCGACAGCGAGCCGAGGACCTGTCCCGAACCATCTCGCACGCTCATGCTCACGCAGGGCGGTTGAACCGTGATCTCCCCGCGCGCATCGACCAGCCGAACGTCCTCGTCGCCCAGGCGATGGATCAGCCCGGCCCCGAAGTCGTACGGACCCGCGACCCGGATCGTAAAAGAATCGCTTTCGTACAGTCGCAACGGACTCGTCCACTCTCCGCCCTCCAGAGGCGAGCCTTGCCGCTGCCCCTGGGCGCGAACCGCCAGACGCACCGAAAGGGCATCGGAGCCCTCCATTGAGCGAATCGACCTCGCCCCGGGATGACGGTCGACCACGTGAGCCGCCACCCGGACCTCCTCATGGACCCACCAGGGCGCGCCCGGTCGAGATTCCAGTTGCAGTACGAAACTCGGGATCCGGTAGAGGCGCGTCTCCCCCGGCGAAGCCAGTTTCCAGAGACCCTCCCAGGAATCCGCGATGCGATTCGCCGCCTCCGGCCGACGCAGGATCGTCATTTCCCCCTGGCTTCCGGTCACGCGATGGACGCGAATCCCCGTCTCGGCCTCGAGATCTCGGTCGACCGGCCAGGCGCGAGCCTGGACCTCGGTCTCTGTGCCCACCGATCTGACCGTCAGCGACGCCGGCGCAGGCCCCACGACCACCGTCGCCCAATCGTACCGGCTCACCGGTGTCTGATCGCTCAGCGGCGTGCCCAGTCCAAAAACATCCATCAGTATGTCCGGCAACCCCCTCGACGAGGTGATCCGATACGCCGTCCCTTCCGTCATCGAGGCCAGCGCCGTCATCGACGCCTCGGCCTCCCGATCCGAGGAAGACGGTTCGTCCGCCTCGAACCCGGCGCGGTGCGATCCGCGATTGATGATCACCGGATACACGGCAATGTCCTGCTGAGCCAGTCTCCAGGCCGCCGTGTGCAGCGGACTGCCGATCTCCATCCGCCGCGCGCTGTTGCGCGGATCGCCCCGACTGAGCAGGATCACCTTGCCCGGCCCCTCCCCGTGCCGGAGCCGAGCCGCCTGAATCCGCATCAGCGCCCAGTCCAGCCCGCCCTCGAGATCGGTGTTGAAACTGCCCGTGAAATCGGGCGACCGCACCATATTCCGACACGCCGCCTCGTTCAGATAGCTGCCGCCCCAGGCCAGCAGTGAAGCCGTATCCTCGCTGGGCAGGGCGTAGCGAACCCGGTCGGAGAAATGGCACACACCCATATAGAGGTCGGAATACAGGTAAGGAAGAAGCTGCATGGCCACCACTTGGGCCTCCTGCCGTAACGTGAACGGCAGTCCGCGTCCGTCCTCAGCGGGCGTATCGGCGCGCTCCATGCTTCCGGAAACATCGACCGCAATCACGACGTAGCAGGGTCGCGCGGACGCTGCACCGCTCTGCGCTGCGGCCGAAGCCGCCGCCAGGCCCACGAACAAGATGGATAACGCGTTTCTAATCATAACTCCTCGCATACGCACACGGCATCCTACACGTCCGGAACACTCCTGCGGCCGGACGTGGCCGCATCCTCTGCCGCCGATGCCAGCCCCCCGCGCAGATCGGCCTTGGCCGCCTCGATCTGCCGGATAATTTCCTGATTGGTGATTCCATGCACTTCTTCAGCGCTGAGTGCCTCGGCCCAGGCATCGATCGAATCCAGCACCCGCCTTTGGATGGCCGCCGCGTCCTCGGCCCCCGGACCGGCCAGATACAGACAGCGCGCCGCCCGGGCCGCCTGATCACTGTCGTCCAGTCCCATGCCGATCGCCCAACCGACGTACTCACCCGCCGCCTTCGTCTTGGCAGGCTCGGTGTCCAGCATCTCCTCCGCCGTCGCCAGGCAGCGAACCTTCTCGCACGATTCGAGAAACAGACGCACGGGGTTGCGCGGGTCCGACCTGGCCGCAAGCCCGGTCTTTCGCGAGGGCCAGTGGTCGAGGCATGTCCTGGCCACCGCGCCGATCGCCGCCACCACGTCTGCGCTCGCGCCACCCAGCGCCGCACCCAGCGTCTCGCGCACGCCCGCCCAGAGACGAGTGAATCGCTGGGGATCCTCATGAAGCTGTCGGAAACTGCGGTCCAGAAGACCGCCCGCTCTCTGGAGCAGCTCGCTTTGCCGACGGGCCGCCGAGCCGTTCGTTCCCGAGGGCGAGTCGGAAAGAAGACCCGCGGCGCCCGTCTCCAGCGCCGTGCGCATCTCGAGCCCCGCCCCGGACGATTCCGTCGGGCCCGATTCGCTCGGCAGCCCGAACAGCGGGGCAATCGTTCGCCACGAATCCGGGCAGAGTCTCAACGCCTCCGCCAGGGCCCCCTCCGCCTGTTCCCAGGAACCGCCCCGATTCGGCAGGGCCGAAAGCGCCCCGCGCAACCGGTGATGCGCCTGATGGGCGTCGAGCTGCTCCCGCAGTCGCAGCCAGTCCTCGACTTCTCCGCCCGGATCGTTGAGCTGGCAATGGGCCAGCGCTGCATAGGCGGCATCCGGGACCGGCATGCTCCAGTCGCCTGGCCAGAGCCGTCGAAGCTCCCGAAGCTCGGGGCGGACCCGCCTGCGGACCTCCAGTCGCCTCAGTCGCGCCATGTGCCGTTCGGCCCGCAAGGCCAACTCATCGAGAAGGCCGGTGAATTCTGTCCCCGCCGCCGGACCCAGGCGCGCCCTCTGATCGGAAAGCTCCCGCTGGAGGTCTGCCAACCGCCGCTCGGCCGCCGCCAGACTTGTCAGCGTGCAGAATTGCTCGACCTCCGAAACCATTGCGGCGCATGCTCTCTGGAGCCGGAGCTGCTCGAGTTCTTTTTCCGAATGCTCGATCCACTGCAACTCGGCATCCACCCGCGCCAGCAATTCTCCGCTGTGGTCCCGATGGTCCAGGGCCGCGAGGATCTTACGCTGGACGCCCAGACGCGAGCGCGCCAACTCGAAGTGTCCGCCCGCCACAAGGTTTTCGATCTCCGCCAGCTCCTCCTGGACCGACTGCTCGGCGCGTCGTCCAGGCCGGTCCCGGGAGATCAGCGACGACGGGATCTGGTCGCTCAGCAGCAGGGCCGCCGCTTCGGCATGGGGATGGCCCGGGCCCGACGACCCTTCGCCCCACAACCGCAGCCCATCGCACCCGTCCGCGGCCTCCGAGTCGACACCCGCCGCCGTCTCCTCCATCGCCTGCGCCGCCCTGGCCAGATTCGAGAGCAACCGGTTCAACGAGCGGTGGGTCGGGTCGCCGACGATGGAAAATTCCGGTACAGAACCATCTCCATTGTCCGAAGCAGAGGATGCCCCTTGTGCGATGGAGACCTTGTCATCGCCCCGAACCCGCGAAGCGGAATCGGCCCCGAGCCAGTGGCCTCTGGCCTCTTCGGAGAGCTCCGCAAAGAACTCGACCAGCGCTGCGTCCACCGCCTCTCGCAGGCTCTCCACGTCAGCCGCCACGTTGATCAGGTTTAGAAGGTTGAAACATGCCGCCGGCAGTCCGGCCGTCGGCGCCGTCCCGTTCCGCTCGCCGCCCACCGCCGCCTGCGCCAGGTCCGCCACGCCTTCGAGTCGTCCGAGCCGGATGCTCAGCACGCCGCGGTTGTTGTACGCCAACCGGCGGAGATGTCCTTCGCGGCAGCGCGTTTGCAGAAAGGCGTCGTAATACCCGACCGCCGGCTCGAAGCGTTCGGTCAGTTCATTGAGCCAGGCGACGCTCCAGAGCAGGCGGGCATGGATGGTGGGCTGGTCCCAGTGCCATTGACTCAGCGCCTCGACGCGCCGGCGCAGCCGGTCGATCGACTCAGCCGTCGCGCTGCGTCGATACATCGAACGCAGTCGAACCAGCAGCTCTTCCACCATCGCTTCTGCGTACGCAGCGCCGAGCGCATACTCCAGCGGCTGCTCCGTCGCTCCGTCCGAGGCCTTCGCCCGATCGTGCCGATCGAGCCGACCGTCGAAAACCATCTGTGCCAGAGAGATCGGCATCACCGTCACGTCACGATTGTCGATACGAACTCTCAGCATAGCACTCTCGTCCACTCGGAACCCGAACGCTCGGACCGTACGCTTTGCTCATCCCCGTCCACCGCATCACGATCCACGCGTCTCCGCGCGACACCGCACCGTTGGCTTGGCTTTCCCGTTCGTCGCGCACATGCACGCGCGATGGCGCGGGAAACCGTCGAAGCAACGCGCAAACATTATGCGCGACCCCGCTGGTTTTGTCCAACCTCAATTGGCAGATATGATCGGTCGCCTCGGTTGCGGGGCAGGTTGCCGTGCGGGCGAAAATCCGCCCACCAAGATAGGAAAACCTGTGAAGTGGTGTGATGCGAAACGACAACAACCGACCTGTAGGCGGATCTGTGAACCTGGGCGAGCCGGGGCCAGGCCGAGTGTCTGTCGTCCGTCAGCCGCTAGACATGGTTCGCGATGAGCAGAACGCCGTCGCAGACGCCCTTGAGCCAGTTCACCTCCTCGGATTCGCCGACGAGAGGACCGCGGTCGTCGAACAGGACCGTCTGCCACAACGAATCGGGCAAGTCGAAGTCTCGCGTCAGCGTCGTCACGGCGTTCAGCGCCGAAAACAGAGAGACGAGCACCTTCGTCTCGGCCGGCAGCTTCTCATAAGTTACTCGAATAAATCGTTCGACATTGGCACCATCCGGTCTGTGCGATGCATGGTTGTCAGGCGATGGCCCCGTCGTTTCTCCGGAGGCAGATCCATCCATAGATCCTCCTTTCGCTCGACCGCGGTCGCTGGAGCCCGCCGGCGCCGTCACGCGCCGGTCAGCTTGCCGATCCCTCTTGTGCTTGATGGTTTGCACGATTGTTGCGTTCGGCTGGTCATGTCGGTCCCACGAGAACCCCCATGTACATGCGCGGCATCCATCTCCCTTCCGCCGCCGCCTCGGCCCGAACCGAGACACGGCGCAGCCCTTCGCACCCAAGGCTGCTTCTCTGATCCCGGGCGCTCCGCCCATCCAAGACGCCGAGCGCCCCGCCGCACCAGGCTCACGCAACGATCCGCTACCGCTGTTCACTCAAGAGCGGACCCTGAGTATAGGCCGACGGGTGGGATCGTCAATTGTGGAGACTACGTATTTTGAACGGCGGGCGCCGTCGCGTGTGCGGCTGGACGAACTGGAGGAAAAAAACCAACCCGTTGATAAAGGAGAAGCTACTGAGG
>CAZTGH010000063.1:1017-18271 GCA_964612985.1 uncultured Pirellulales bacterium | reverse complement strand
CGTTACCTTCGCGCCGGCGTCGGTCAGACCTGCAACCAGGGCCCTGGAGACGCCCCCCGCCCCCACGACGGCGACCGGCATGTCGCGGAAGTCTTCGCGCGTGATCCCCATGCCGGCGGTGATGGCATCGAGCGAACCGGCGTAGTCGGTGTTGTACGCAGCGCTGCGCCGCTCGTCGCTCGTCGCTTCTCGCTCGATAACCAGGGTGTTGGCGGCGCCGATCTGTTCGGCCAGCGGTTCGATGAAGCCCCCCTTCTCCCGCACATAGTCGAGGGCGCTGTGCTTGTGAGGGATCGTCACGCTGAAACCCTTGAAGTCCAGCCAGGGCCTGGCAAGTACGTGATCGAGAAACGCGAACAACTCGTCCCGCCCGCCCTGCACCAGCAGTGGCAGGTAGACCCCGTTGATCTTCCCGTCAACCAGGCACGCATTGTGGATCGCAGGGCTGAGCGAGTGCCCCACCGGATCGGCGATCACCCCCAGAAGCTCCGTTTCCCGATCGATCAAATCATGGTGGTAGAGTTGCCTGAACGTGCCGAGCGTCACCTGTCCCGGCGCGGTGCCGGCAGCCTCATCGAGACTGGCAAAGGTAACGAGCCCGCCGAGTTTCTTCGCCAGAACCCGGCTGGTCACCCCTGGCTGCCCCATGCACAGCACGATGCAGTCGCCGTCGGCTTCGTGCAGCAGGTCGAACGCCTCGAAGCAGTCGTTGAGGTGGTTGGCCATGTAGACCAGCTTGGGCACCGCGAGCGGACAGGCCCGCAGGATCTCGCGATACCGCCCGCGCAGATCGTCAAAGGGACCGCTGAAATCATGAGTCGACAGAATCAGTCGGCTCCCTGGTGATCTCGCCAGTGCCGTCTCGATTCTCCGCCGAAAATCAGGGTTGACGAAGTTCGAAAATTCGACATCGACGAACTCGCTGCCCGCCTCCAGAGCCGCGGTCAAGACGTCGATCCGCAGAGATTCCGGATAGTCGATCGCCCCTCCCTCACGCCGGTCCCGGCAGGTTACGATCAGGGGCACGGCCTCGCCCATCAGGGTCCGGGTCTGTGCCCACACACGTCTGGCCAGATCCACCGTGAGGTTCTCAAGATAGTCCGTCCGCAATTCGAGCATTTCAGCCCCGCCGGCCATCGCCCGGCAGACCTGTTCATCGGCCTCGGCTGCGTCTTTCGCTGAGATGGGAACCGTCAGATACGTCGTCATGGCCCCACATATACCACCCGCTCCGCCCCCGGGCAAGACTCACAGAGGATTCGGAGGTAATTGGCCTTGATTCGAACGGGCTGAACTGGTATCATGCCGGGGCATCGGATGTAATATGTGAGGGGAGGATCCTGATTCACGAAAGACCACGAGTACAGAGTCTGACTATGCAGGAACTGGAAATTCAGGTCCCGGCTTCGCCGCCGGATCGCTACAAGGTCACCATTGGCACGGAGTTCCTTCCGGACCTGTGGCCTCAGATCAAGGCCGCGTTCGGCCACCGCCGGCCCTTCGTGATCACCGACGCCCATGTCGTCGCCGCCGGCCATCTCGAAACCCTGCTAGGTGGCCGACCGGTCCCCCACTTTGTCGTCGATCCGCCCGGAGAGGCCTCCAAGAACATCACCATGACGGTCAGCATCGTCGAGGCGATGGAGAAGGCCTACCTCGGCCGGGACACCCTGGTGGTCGCCCTGGGTGGTGGCACAGTAGGCGACATGGCCGGCTTTGCGGCCGCAATCTTCAAACGCGGCGTCCCGGTCATACAAATCCCTACGACTACCCTGGCCCAGGCCGATTCCGCCATCGGAGGCAAAACCGGTGTCGATTCCAGCGTGAGCAAGAATGCCTTCGGCGCCTTCTGGCACCCGGCGGCAGTCTACATCGACGTCGCGACCACCCAGACCCTCGATGAACGGCAGTACCGCAGCGGCCTGGTCGAATCGGTCAAACACGCGCTGATCGCCGACGCCGAGTACTTCGAGTTCTTCGAGCAGCAGATGGACGCCATTCTCACCCGCCGGCCGGAGGTGCTCGAGACCATCGCCCATCGCAACTGCACGATCAAAGGCCGCGTCGTCGAGGCCGATCCCACGGAGCGAAATCAACGCCGCATGCTGAACTATGGCCATACGATCGGGCACGCGGTCGAATCGGCCAGCAACTATCAATTGCTGCACGGCGAGGCGATCGCGATCGGCATCGTCGCCGCCGGTCACATCGAGCACGAGATGGGCCTTTCGGAACCCGGGCGGCTCGAACGCGTGACCGCCATCCTCAAGAGGTTGAACGTTCCCGTGAAACTGCCCGTCTACCTGGACGAAGAGAAACTGATCGAGATTCTCAAGCATGACAAGAAAGCGGTCGATCAATGGCCCAGGTTCGTATTGCTCGACCGGCTCGGCCAGGTCCACCACCCGCAGGGCCAGTATGCCGTGGACGTCGATCGAGCGATCGTGGAGAAGGTGCTGAAACTGATGCGTGATGATTGACGGAGGCAGCGACTCTCGGTCCTCGCCCGATAATCAATCATCCATAATCCCTAATCAATGTGAAGGTGGCCCATGTACAGAGAGCAGATCAAGGTGTTGGACTGTACCATCCGCGACGGCGGGCTGATCAACAATCACAGCTTCACCGACGAGTTCGTGCGCGAAGCCTATAAGGCCCTCTCCAAGAGCGGCATCGACTATATGGAATTCGGCTACCGCAGCAGCAAGGAGCTATGCCCCGTCCAGGAGTATGGGGCGTGGAAGTACTGCGATGACGAGAAGATTCGCGAGATCATCGACGGCATCGAATCCAACCTGAAGATCAGCATCATGGTCGACGCCCACCGTGTCCGCGAGCAGGCCTTCGCTCCCGCTGACGAGAGCCCCGTCGACATGATCCGCGTGGCCACCTACGTCAAGGATATCGACAAGGCCATCGACCTGGCCAAGCGCGTCAAGGACCTCGGCTATGAGGTCAGCGTCAATATCATGGCCATCTCGAAAGAGAGCGAATTCGCCCTGATCGAGGCGTTGGATCAGCTCGCGCAGACCTCGGCCGACGTGGTCTGCGTCGTGGACAGCTTCGGCGCCCTGTACTGCGAGCAGGTCGAATACCTGGTGAAGCTCTACCGCGAGCACCTGCCGGGCAAAGAGATCGCGGTCCACATGCACAACAATCAGCAGTTGGCGTTCTCCAACACCATCGAAGGCATCATCCACAACGCCAACTACCTCGACGCCTCGCTCTTCGGGATCGGTCGCGGACCGGGCAACTGCCCGCTCGAACTGCTCGTCGGTTTTCTGAAGAATCCGAAGTTCAACCTGACCCCGATTCTCAAGTTCATCCAGGACTACATGCTCCCCTTGCGCGAGCAGATCGAATGGGGCTACATCCTGCCCTACATGGTCACCGGCATTCTCAACGAACACCCGCGCGCCGCCATCGCCTACCGGAGCACGCCGGACAAGGACAAGTACGCTGAATTCTACGAACGCCTTCTCGAAGGCCTCGAGTAGAGCGGTCCTTGGTCCCCGACAGGTCCCCAATGCCTACTCGCTGGGGCGTTTTTTCTTGCCTTGGGCCCGGAGGCAAGTAGAGTAGGACGCAGACGGGGTGCGGATGAACGACCGGGGCCGAAGGCCGCCAGATCGATCCGCCATCGGCGATTCGAAACAGAAACTGACAGGAGATTCGGCCATGATCGGCAAAGCCATAAGAATGGAACGCTTCATCGACCGCAACTCGCAGAAGACCGTCATTGTCCCGATGGACCACGGCGTCACCGTCGGCCCGATCGAAGGGCTGGCCGATATGCGAACCACGATCAGCAAGGTCGTCTCCGGCGGCGCCAACGCGATTCTCATGCACAAGGGCATGGTCCGCGCGGGCCATCGCGGGACCGGCCAGGATGTTGGCCTGATCATCCATCTTTCTGCGGGCACCTCTCTGAGCCCCGATCCGAATGCCAAGGAACTGGTCTGCACGGTGGAAGAGGCGATCAAGCTCGGGGCCGACGCCGTCTCGATCCACGTCAATATCGGCGCCGAGACCGATCGTGAAATGCTCCGCCAGTTCGGCCTCGTCAGCGAACGCTGCATGTTCTGGCAGATGCCTCTGGTCGCCATGGTCTACACGCGCGGGCCCAAGGTGCGGGACGAGTACGACGTCGAGAACGCCAAGCTGGCCGCCCGCGCCGGCGCCGAACTCGGCGCCGACATCGTCAAGGTCGTCTACACGGGCAGTCCGCAGTCGTTCCGCGAGGTGGTCAAGGGATGTCCTGTGCCTGTCGTCATCGCCGGAGGACCCAAGATGGGCAGCGATGAGGAAATCTTCCGCATGGTCGAAGGCGCGCTGGAAGCGGGCGCCGCCGGTGTCTCCATCGGCCGTAACGCCTTCCAGCACGAGCACCCCGACCGCATGATCCGCGCCCTCGACCGCATGGTTCACCACAATGCCACCGTCGCCGAAGCCATCGAAATCCTCAAGGACTGAACATGGCTAACCGTTGTCGTCTGTCCATGCTCGGAGTAGAATGGACACGGGAAAAAAGGGATGATTCACCAGGTGCAGAGATGATAGAGCGGATTGCGGTTGATCCAGAAGTCCATTTTGGCAAGCCCTGCATCGCGGGCACGCGAGTAACGGTCCAGAGTATTCTCGAACTGCTCAATGAAGGTCTCACCTTCAGCGAGATTATCGAAGACTACTTCCCCGATCTGACCACCGAGGACGTTCGCGCCTGTCTGAACTACGCGATTGCGCTCGTTTCGGGCGAAGATATTCATCTGGCGGCGTCGACGTGAGGTTAAACCCGGGTCAGCCGGTGTCCGACGAGAGAGATGCGAGTCCGGGTAGATAGACAATGACCCGAAGGAGAGATTCAATATGAGAGCCTATGGCCGAATCCCATTCGCTGGATCCCTTATCTGCACTCTCGTCTGGCCGATCTGTCTGGCACTCGCGGCACAAACCGCCGACGCCTGCACCGCTTTTCTTCAGGAGGGTCTGCTGGCGGGGAAGAACTATGACTGGCATCTCGACCAAGGGGTGCTCGTCGTCAACAAGAGCGGGATCGCCAAGCGTGCGATGATGCTCGATCCCACCGAGAGCGCGGCCGAATGGGTCTCCAGATATGGCAGCGTCACCTTCAACCAGTACGGCCGGGAGATGCCCAATGGCGGAATCAACGAGGTCGGCCTGGTCGTCGAGACCCTCATGCTGCCGGGCACGCGCAACCCCGCCCCCGACGCACGCCCGGCGGTGACCGCGTGGGTGCAGTACCAACTCGACAACAGCCGGACGGTAGAGGACGTAATCGCCAGCGATCAGGTCATCCGTATCTCGCCATCCATGCCGATGCCCCTGCACTTTTTTGTCTGCGACGCACAGGGCAAGGCCGCTGTCGTCGAATCTCTCGACGGCAAGTTCACCTGTCACACGGGCGATCAACTGCCTCACAAGCTGATCACGAACAACACGTGCGCAGAATCCCTCCGCTTCCTGGCCCAACACGAAGGGTTTGGTGGAACCCAGCCGATCCACACAGGCTCACACGGTTCCCTCGACCGGTTCGCTGTCGCTGCCGACCGCCTCCAGGACTATGAGCCCGAGGGCTCACGAACGGACGCGATTCAGTATGCCTTCGGCACCCTGGCGGCGGTGCGTCAAGGCAACGGGACGAAGTGGAGCATCGTCTACGACCTCAAGAACCTGGAAGTCCACTACAAGACACAGCGATGCTCCGAGATCCGTACCCTGGAGCTCAAGGATCTCGATTTCAGCGCCAGGGCCCCCGTCCGCACGATCGGGGTCAACACGCCGCACGCGGGCCTGTTGAATTCGCATCTGGCCGACTACGACCCCGATATCAACCGCTGGATGGTCTTCTACACGGTGCGCCAGACGCCCATGATCGCCCAGTTGCCGGATGTGCTGATCGAAAGGCTCGCGGCCTATCCGGAAACCACGGCGCCCGCGCCATAGCTCGAAGTACCGCCTCAGAGCCGTCGAACGAGACCAACCACAACCCCTTCGATGTGGCAGTTGTTCGTGTAGATCGGCTGGTAGTTGGCATTGGCAGGTTGCAGGCGGACGCAGTGTCTTTCCTTGTACAGACGTTTGAGCGTCGCCTCACCGTCATCGACCAGCGCCACGACGAGATCCCCGTTGTCGGCGACGTTCGTCCGTCGGCAGATCACGTAGTCGCCCGGCTCGATGTTCTCTTCGATCATGCTGTCGCCGGAGACTTCCAGGGCGAACAGGTCCGCACCCAGACCAAAACATGATTCCAGCGAAATGGACTCGGTGTTCTCGACCGCTTCGCGCGGCACCCCCGCTGCGATCTGCCCGAGCAGAGGCACGCCGGGCACCACATCGCAGTTCTCGCCCGCTTCGCCTTCGGCGAGATGCTCAAGCAGTGCGTGCCCGCTGGAAGTCAATCTCAAAGAGCGTGCCCTGCCCGGCGAGGTCGAGAGCAACCCTTTTCTTTGCAGTTCGCCGAGATGCTCGAACACGGTGCTTCGGCTGATGCGCATCTGCGACGCCAGTTCGGCGATCGTCGGGGAATAGCGTTGACTGTCGCAGAAAGAGCCGATGCGTTGGAGCACTTCGACCTGGCGAGGGGTCAACCCGTCGATGGGTTCTGGGCTTCGCAATGGCATCCGTGCGTTTCTCCTGACTCGTATGTACCGTACGGGTCGACGGCATTCCCTCGTCTGCGGGCCTGCACCGCGCGCCCGATACCACCCCCATGATCTCGGCCAGACAGGAGAGCACTTTCGCCAGTGCCCCGGCCGAAGGATCGCCGAACTGCATGTCCGCGGGAGGCCAGGTCGAGAAATATTCGCCGCCCGTCCCGAGCTTGCACACCGGGTCGATCCGGTCGTTCCTGTACGCGTCCATCCTTGGTTCCTTACCGTGTTTTGATTCCATTCCAGTCCGTTCAGTCCTATGTTCTATCGACCATGGGGGTCGCCGAACCCAAACAAAAACCGAACAAAACCCGCACAGGGCTCGAACTTTTTGCCCCGCCGGCTCGGCCTTCTTTCTACTGAGGGGAATATGGGACCGAAGCGTGCAAATACCTGAACAAAACCCAGCGGACATCGGCGACTGGTCGAATAAAGGCTATGCCGTCGCGAAGAGATCTGCGTACTGAGGTGCTCCAGGCCCGCTCTCCGACAAGGCAGCATACGCTTTGTCGAGCAGTTCCGTCTGGAGCGGACACGACAGATCGGCTGCATGGACCACTTTCAGGAACCAGTTCTTCTTCTCGGAGAAGTCGCTCCCGGATTTGAGGAGTTCGTAGACTTCGTACAAAGCGGTGATGTAGATCGCCGAAAGCCGAACCGCCTGATCGTAGTGGTTCATGTAGTCCGGCTCCAGAATGTACTCCTGGTACCTCTGCGATTCGGTCCCATGTTCTTCATAGTCCTCAGCCGCCTCCCGATACGGCCCGAATAATTTGCACGTCCGCAGCACCAGCAACAGATTATCCATGGAGGCCTCGATCAGATCCTCCGGAGGAAAGGCCCCATAAACTTCGACAAAGCCCCGCTGGAGGAAGTAGCGAAACCAGTCCTCCGTGTTTCGAAATGTCGTATGCCTGGGAAGGCAGTCGACCCACTCGTTGAAGTCTTGATGGAAGAAGTCGTATTTATCTCTGCCCCGCCCTCTTCGCTTCTGTCGCTCGGCGCGATAGACCTCCTCATAGAGGAAGTAGTCCTGGAAAACCTCGCACTGCTGGTGCTTCTTACGGTTCCTGCCGTCGCGGTAGTACGGCTTGGCGATGCGATTGACGAGTGGGTGGATGATCTGATCGGCGGCGATGTGAGTCAGGTGCCCCGCGATATAGGCCAGTTTTCGGACGTCGTCATCGTCAAGAAGAACGTCGTTGCCTTCCCGGACGGCATCGCTGAACAGCACCTCGCAGAGATTCAGCGGAAACTCGTTCGGTCGGCAGGAGTGCAGATGATAGGACCACGGCGTTACCCCGGCGGCCTGCACGAAGCCGTCTATCAGCATGTCCCGCGCCGACTTGGCCAGGTTGGCGTAGTAATAGAGATCCGGCCCGATGCTGCCCAGATTCATGTACGCCCGATAGAGTTTCTTCCCGTCCTCGTCATCGAGCATTTGAGCAAACGCCGCCAGGGGTTCGATGCTGCTTCCCTCCAGCAGTTGCAGCGCCTTGTGGGCGATCACCATGTGGGCGATACTCGCCGGCATCTTCCCGTCCTTTCAATAGAGACAATCCCCCCTGCCTCGAGTTCTCTTCGGACATTTCCAGGGGTCTCTGCACCGGATCCGGGAACGAATCAATGCGGGCGGGTGGAACGATGGGACAGGAGAATGCGCAGGAGATGAAAAAAAGGCCCTGCCGGCGGGCAGAGCCTTCCAGACTCTGAAGTCTTGCCGGAATCAGGCGGGGACGACGTTGGTCGCACACGGGCCCTTCTTGCCCTGGCCGACCGCAAACTCGACCTTCTGGCCTTCGTCGAGTGTGGCGTAGCCCTCCATCCGGATTTCGGAATGGTGGACGAACAGATCGTCGCCGCCATCGTCCGGAGTAATGAATCCGTAACCCTTGTCTGCGTTGAACCATTTGACCGTGCCTGTACCCACTTGCTCTTCTCCTTAGGCCCACCGAGCCTGCCATGCGCTTTCCCTCTGCTTGTGCACAAGGAGTAAACTTCGAGGGAGGAAAGAATACACCTTCACATGGGTGTCATGCTATCGGCGGTCCCGTCATGCGGCCAATAAAAATGACGCCAAAAATGAAAAAAAATCATCAGGGCCCCGGCGCGTCCGTGGACCGGGCGCAAACCGTGCAACCCGGAACACGGATCGCAGACGCACCGTTCTCGGGTGACGTCACGCCCCGGGCCTGGCCCCGTCGAGGGATGGTTAGTTGACGCCAAGGGGCATCGGTGGTACTCTCAGCAACGTATTAGGAGATCGGCTTATGGAACTATCCTGGATTAACAAGGTCCGCATCGGCGCAGTGATCGCCTTGGGAACCCTCGTCATCGGCGTTTTCGCCTGGCCGCTGGCCGCCCCGGATGATCCGCTCTCGCCGGTGCGTCCCGGCAACGCGGGCTTGATCGGCACTCTGGGTCTTCTTGCATTGAGCTTTGCTGTCGGAATGGCGGGTTTCTTCATCGCCTGGCCGCACGGCCGTGAGATCGGGATTCTGGCGGTGCCGTTCGGGTTAGCCACATGGGCGGTTCGCTGCGGCCCGATGCGATCGCTGACTCAGGCTAATGCCACAGTCCGGGCACGGCAGGAGGTTGTCCAATCGCTGCAATTCGAGCCAGTCTACTGGCTGCTGATCGCCGCAGCGGGTTTCATCGGTGTCCTCGTCGCCCAGGCTGTCAGTTCCAAGACCCCATCCAAGACCAGCATTGCCAAGATCCAACGCTATTTCAAGCCCAATGCCATCGTTATCGGTCTTCTGGCGCTGCTGGTGGCGATTCTGGCCTCCTGTTTCTTCCTGGGCGTGATCGCTCGCGACCTGCCCACCTCCGCCAAGTGGCCTGCCGCTCAGCCTCCGAAAGGCCAGATCGCATTCGCCGGGATCATGGCTTTTGCCGCCACCGGATTCCTCGTCAAGAAGTTCTTCGATCTCGGCTACGCCTGGACCACGCTGGCCGCCGCTTTCGTAATTCCTTTTGCCACATTAGCTTACTACCGTTCCGATACAATCCAACGGTTTGCCGAGACCCAGCCTGCGACGTTCTTTCCCCATGCGGTCTTCGCCGTGCTGCCGGTGCAACTCGTCGCCTTCGGTGCGATCGGATCGGTGCTCGGATACTGGCTGGCCTTGCTCTATGAGGACTGGCGACAGCACGAAGCACCCTGATAATCGAGGAGAAATCCCCTTTTCCTTGAAAGGTGTCATAAGCGCAAGCGCTTTATAAAAAAGGCTTTATAGACGATTCGTCGTCTTGCGCCCGCCTTCCCGCCAAAGAAAAACAGAATTCTTTGGTGTCGCCCGCCTAATTGACCGACATATAGATGTCCTTACCCCCAGAGGGGGGGACACGGGCCCCTATGGCCGCGTGGCCGGGACCGGTCGATAACGTAGAGAGTGTGCATAACGAACAAAAAAAGACCACTTTACGTAGGGAATACCGTAAAACCAGCCGGCAAAAGGAGTTAACGATGTTGGTTCTGAGCAGACAGAGAGATGAGTCCATTATGATCGGCGATGACGTCGAAATCACGATCGTCGATGTCCGCGGGGACAAGGTTCGCTTGGGGATCAATGCTCCCAAGCACATCCCCGTTCATCGTCGGGAGATCTACGACGCCATCCAGAAGGAGAAAGCGGAAAAAGCCGCTGGCGGGGAGGCCTCGAGCACTGATCGGCCATCTTCTCCCGAGGAATCCTAGAAGGACTGCCCCTCTCGTTCTGTCGACCGCGTCGTTTCGATTCCCTCCTATCGATTTCTCATAACCCTCTTCGTCCCTGAGAGGGTTTTCTGTCCTCCTATCGCCCCTTCTCGCGTGTGAACCGCTGTTTTTGAACACGTTTCCACGATTGCCGCATCTGCTTCCGGCCAAGACTGCTCACAACGTCCGGGGTACCCCGGCCCCGTCCATCGGGCCCTTCCACGGCGATGATGTCAGCAGACGAGCTTGCAGAAATTGCGGCAGTCGGTATGATCAGGCTGTCGGTTTTCCGGTCATATGGTTCAAGGCAAAGGATGACTCACATGCTGCATCGAATGAAGAAAATCGGGCGTCTTGTCACTTCCATGGTTCTGCTCGGGTCGCTGCCGGTACTGGCTAGTTCCGAAGAGGATCAGGCGACTGTTCAGCAGGACTACAACGTCAAACCCGTCCCGTTCAACCACGTTCACGTCAGCGATGCCTTCTGGACGCCCCGTCTGGAGATCAGTCGGACCGTCACGATTCCGTACGCGTTCGGCATGTGCGAGGAAACCGGCCGCATCCGAAACTTCGAGAAGGCCGCCGGCTTGCGGGAGGGGAAACACGAAGGCATCTACTTCGACGACTCCGACGTCTACAAGGTCATGGAGGGAGCGGCCTATTCGCTTCAGGTCAACTCCGATACGATGATGAGACTTTACCTCGACAAGCTGATCACCGTGTTGAATAAAGCCCGATGGGAGGATGGCTATCTCTATACCTTCTACTCCATTCCCGAGAGGCAGCCCGAGAAACGATGGACCAACATTCAATCGATGCACGAGCAGTACTGCGTCGGACACATGTACGAAGCGGCAGTCGCCCACTATCAGGTCACCGGCGACCCCTCGTTCCTGAAGATCGCCACGGACAACGCGGATCTGATCTGCGATGTCTTCGGGCCCGGCAAACGCACCGATCCTTCGGGACATCAGGAGATCGAGATCGCACTGTGCAAGCTGTACCGGATCACCGGGGAAGAGAAGTACCTCGAACAGGCCAAATTCTTCCTCGACCAGCGGGGGCGCAGAGGCCGACGGGGCCCCGACGGCAACGGCGGACTCTACGGCGAGTATGCCCAGGACCACAAACCGGTAACCGAACAAACCCGAGCCGTCGGCCACTCCGTTCGTGCGGCGTACCTTTACACGGGCATGGCCGACGTGGCGGCATTGACCGGCAACATGGACTATGTTCGCGCCATCAATGCGATTTGGAGCGATGCCGTGGGCACCAAGCTGTACGTCACAGGCGGGATCGGCGCCAGCGGCGGAAACGAAGGCTTCAGCGAGCCCTATGAACTACCCAACCAGAGCGCCTACTGCGAGACCTGCGCGTCCATCGCCAACATCTTCTGGAACCATCGCATGTTCCTCATGCACGACGACGCCAGGTACATCGACGTCCTCGAACGCACACTGTACAACGCCGCTCTGTCGGGCATCTCGATGGAAGGCGATCGGTTCTTCTATCCGAACGTGCTGGAATCCAAGGCGGGGGCCGACCGCAGCCCCTGGTTTGCCTGCGCGTGTTGCCCGTCGAACGTGGCCCGATTCATCCCGTCGGTCCCCGGCTACATCTATGCACACAAGGACGACAACGTCTATGTGAATCTGTTCGTCAGCGGAAGTGCTACGCTCCAGACCACCGACAACACCGTGACGCTGAGCCAGGAGACGGAGTATCCGTGGGAAGGCAAGGTCACGATCCGCGTTGAGCCGCAGGAGAGTAAGACCTTCGCTGTCTGCGTCCGCATCCCGGGTTGGGCGCGAAACGAGGCGGTGCCCAGCGACCTCTATGCGTTCCAGGATACCGTGAAGGATCAACCCAGGCTGGAAGTCAATGGCAAGCGCATCTCTGCGAACGTCGAGCAAGGCTACGCTCGCATCGAACGCCAATGGGAAAAGGGCGATATCATCGAACTGCGTCTGCCGATGCCGGTGCGGCGGGTCATTGCGAACGAGGCCGTGAAGGCGGATCGGGGCAAAGTGGCGCTCCAGCGGGGTCCGCTGGTGTTCTGTCTTGAGGGCCACGACAACGGAAACGACGTGCTCAGCCTGGTGATCAGCGATGACGTCAAATTCAGGACCCGCCATCAGAACGATCTGCTGGGCGGCGTCACCGTCATCACGGGCAAAGCGCGATCGGTGAAACGTACGCTCGATGGCGAGATCGTCATGACCAAGGCGAGAGACTTCACCGCCATTCCGTACTACGCGTGGGCCCATCGCGGGCGAAGCCCCATGACCGTCTGGCCCGCCCGCGTTCCAGAGGCCGCCTCGCCGCAACCCGCCGACACGTTGGCCTACACCGCGAAGACCACCGCATCCTTCGTCCACAAGTCACTCGAAGCGGTCAAGGACCAGCTCGTCCCCACCAATTCCGCCGATGCCTCGTCCGGCCAACTGGACTTCTGGCCGCACAAAGATACCACCGAGTGGCTTCAGTTCGAATGGGATCGCAGGCACGAGATTTCCAGCGTCAAAGTCTACTGGTTCGACGACAGCGCTCATGGCGGCTGCCGCGTCCCTCAGTCGTGGCGCGTCCTGTATCGCGATTCCAGCGGCGATTTTCAGCCAGTCAGCAGCGCGACCTCCTATGGCACAAAGAAGGATGCCTTCAACGAGGTCGTTTTCGACACGGTCGAGACCGATGCGCTCAAGATCGAGATCGTCCTGGACGAGAACTGGTCCTCCGGCGTCCAGGAGGTCGTGATCGAATAGCGTGCGGCCTAGCGTTAGAACCGATTGACGTGCACCTTGGGGCGTTTCAGTTCATCGGCAGGCAACGGGGGTCGTTGCTCGGCCGGATAGCCGATCGCAATGACGGATTCGACCTGCACATGCTCAGGGATAGCTAGCAGACGCTGGATATATCCGCCGGCGCTGATCTGGTCGTCGTGCATGCGCTTTCGCACCTGAATCCAGCAACTGCCCAGCCCCAGAGACTGTGCCGTCATCTGCACGAGGATCGACACGATCGAACAGTCTTCAACCCAGACGTCACTTTGCGTCTCGTCTCCACAAACGACAATCCCCAGCGCCGCTCGTTGGAGAAAGGCGGCGCCGTGGGGTTTGCACGTCGCGAGTTTCGCCAGCGTCTCACGATCATCGACAAAGACGAACTCCCACGGATCGATGCTTCGCGAAGACGGTGTGCGGAGCACCGCCTCTTTGAGCAATTCGATCTTCTCAGGTTCAATCGGCTGATCGAGGTACTTGCGAATGCTCCGGCGGGTCCTCAGCAATTCGATCATATCGCTCTTCCTGCCCGCACAAGTTCACGCCCGCTCTTCGATCGGCAGGTACTTCCGTTCCCGCATACCGGTATAGATCTGGCGGGGTCGGCCGATGCGCGCCTTCGGATCGCGGACCATTTCCTTCCAATGCGCGATCCATCCGGGCATCCGACCGATCGCGAACAGCACGGTGAACATATTGGTCGGGAACCCCAGGGCGGTGTAGACCAGTCCGCTATAGAAATCCACGTTGGGATACAACTTGCGGCTGATGAAGTACTCATCCTTGAGGACCGCCTCCTCCAGGCGCAAAGCGATCTCCAGCAGAGGCTGATGGGCCGCTTCTTCTTCCAGCATCTTCATGCAGATCTTCTTGATAATTCTCGCGCGCGGATCGTAGTTCTTGTAGACGCGGTGACCAAAGCCCGACAGACGGAAGCTCGAATCCTTGTCCTTGGCCATATCGATGAATTTGTGGACGTTGCCGCCGGCGCGGTGGATCTTGGTGAGCATGTCCATTACCGCCTGGTTCGCCCCACCATGCAGGGGGCCCCACAGCGCGGAGATGCCCGCCGAAATTGAGGCGTAGAGATTCGCGTGCGCGCTGCCCACCAGGCGAACGGTCGATGTCGAACAGTTCTGCTCGTGATCGGCATGCAGAATCAGCAACACGCTCAGCGCCCGCACGTGATCGGCCCGCAGTTCATAGTTGTTCACGGGCGACCAGAACATCATGCGCAAAAAGTTCTCGCAGTACTTCAGGTCCTTGCGCGGATAAACCACCGGATGACCGATCGTCTTCTTGTAAGCATAGCAGGCGGTGGTGCGGATCTTGCTGATCAATCGCGTCGCCGTCATGTCGATGTGCTCGCGCATCGACAGCAGATCGACGTTCGGATAGAAGCTGCTCATCGCATTGACCATGGTGCCGAGGATGTTCATGGGATGCGCCTCGCGAGGGAAGAAATTGTACAGGTGGCGCATGTCCTCGTGCAGCAGCGAGTGTTGGTTGAGCAGCCGGGAGAAATTCTCCCGCTGTTCCAGCGTCGGCAGGCGGTTGTGCAGCAGCAGATAGGAGACTTCCGTGAACGTGGAATGCTCGCAGAGGTCCTCGATGTTGTAGCCACGATAGCGCAGGATACCCTGTTCACCGTCGATGAAGGTGATGTTGCTGGTGCAACTGCCCGTGTTGGCGTAGCCCTGGTCCATGGTGATGCACCCGGTCTCCGCCCGGAGCCTGGTGATATCGATCGCTCGCTCGCCCTCCGTACCTTCGATGATGTCGAGTTCGAGCTCGCGATCGTCAATGATCAGCTTGGCTTTCTGTTTCTTGGCCATCCACACCTCTCTTCAATCAGATTGCTCTACACGGCTCGCCGGGATCGCTGTGCGGAAATTTGGCCCCTTGGGCAGGATACCACAGCGAGCGTTCGTCTCCCCGCCTGGTGGTCGGGGCTGGATACTGCCCCATAATCTTACGCGATTTCCCGCCCTGCTGCAAGTGCCTCCAACTCGGCGTCTCTGCCCCCGGGGTTATCCCCCTCGTCCAAATTCAAGATTTTTTGATTTTCCTCTTGCAATGTCTTACGTTTGTAGGATAATAATATCTGACATTTGTAAGAGGAGATAGCCATGAGCACAAGAACGTTGCGGGCCATGAGCCCGGCGGAGACCGAAATCCTGCGGCTTCTCTGGCAACTCGGGGAAGCGACCGTCCAGGAAGTCTGCGCCGCTCTGCCACCAGACCGCAAAATCGCTTACAAGACCGTGCAGACCCTCCTGAAACGGCTGGAAGACAAGGGCTACCTGACACACAGAACCGAGGGCAAGGCTCATGTCTTCGTCCCGGCTATCCAACGCGAGCAGGTCGTGAGGCGAACGGTCCGAGACTTCGTCGACCGACTCTTCGGAGGTGACCCCAAGCCTCTGATGCAGTTTCTGGCCAAAGACGGTCACCTCGACACCGAAGACCTCGACGAACTCAAGAAGTTCATCGACGAATCGTAGCAGAATCCCGATCGGAGGCGCTGACGATGGATGCCTATCTGAACGAGCTTGTGCGGAATCTGGTCGCCCAAAGCTGGCAGATTGCCGTGTTGACGATGGTTGTAGCGGTTGGGGCGTTTGCCCTGCGCCGGCGCAGCGCGCACGTTCGTTACCTGCTGTGGCTGGTCGTTCTGGCCAAGTGTCTTGTGCCGCCGCTGTACCTGGTGCCGATCCGGGTCCTGCCCGAGACGGCCCCGGAGAAGGTCCCTCGGATATTGTCAGGAGCGATCTGGGCCGATGAACGTTTCAGCCTCCCCAGTCCGCCCGCCAGCACTCTCGGTCGCGCCCAGCGGGACTCTGTGGCTCCGCCACCTGTGCCCCAGACCTCGAAGCCTCGTCTCTCGGTCTCCGCCTGGCTCGGGCTTCTCTGGATCGCCGGTGCCGGCGGCTATCTGATGATGAACCTCCTGCGGGCCTTGCGGGGCAGCCACTGGTTACGCCAGATGCGAAGACCTCCTGCCGACGACGCGAAGGCGGATCTGGCGGACCTCCTGCCAGCCTACGGAATCGAGCGTCTGCCGAGAATCTGGATCGTGGAGGGCGTGGGCCAGCCGTTCGTATGGGGCTTGTTGCGAGGGAGCATCTACGTTCCGCCCGGCTTTTTCACCCTCGAGAGTCCCCAACACCGTCGGGACGTCCTGGCGCACGAACTGAGCCACGTCCTTCGCTTCGATCCCGCGGTGAACACGCTCCAGGTCATCGTCCAGGGCCTGTTCTGGTTCCATCCGTTCGTCTGGTGGGCGAACCGAAATATCCGCAGGGAACGAGAGAAGTGCTGCGATGAGATGGCTGTCGCCCGCCTGGGCACCAAGCCCAAGGACTACAGCACCGCCCTGGTCACCACGCTGATCCGGGCCCAGGAATCCAGACGGCCCGTACCGTCGTTGGCCGTAGCCGGTCCCGTCAAGAACATTGAGGAAAGGATAAGAGCCATGCTGAGACCAGGGAGACAATTCTACCGGAGACCCAGCGGCCCGACGGCGCTGGTCGTCCTGCTGATGGCGATGGTAACTGTGCCGACGGCGGTTGTCTTGACCGTTCGGGCCCGAGCCGAAGTCCAGACGGCGGAGGATCAGGCTGCCCTCAACGAAATCGCTGCGGCCTATGAGGCAAGTCGGGACGCAGCGCCGACCAAGTATCTGCTGGTGGCGAAGAATGATCTCTATGTCTACGTGACCTATCGTGATGGAGCCAAATTTCACAAGGCCGCATATGCCATCGGCTCGCCCCGATTTGGCGAGCCGTTCGATATGGAAGCCATCGCACGGGATCGGCTTGTCGTTGGAGATACGCCCAATTCGATCCTGGCCTGGACGGCCAGGCATCTGGCACAGAATGCCGAGGTATACGATGGCACCTATGCCTGTACTATCTGGGCTGACGGGCACAACCATTTCGAACGAGGTCAAAAGACCACGCGTCGACCAGACGAAGTGTCGGGCATTGCCTCTCTCCCGACGCTTCGCGGCATCGGCTGGCCTGCCTTCGGCTTGGGCGGATCCAGCATCCGACTGATCTCGACGGACCGTTATGCACTCAACCATGATCTGGTCTGCATCG
>CAZTGH010000063.1:0-1007 GCA_964612985.1 uncultured Pirellulales bacterium | reverse complement strand
CGAAGAGCAGAAACAGGCCATCCGGGACGGTCGAGAGAGAATCACGCTGACGACGCGATTCTATCTCAATCCCGAACGCAATTTCATCTGCGAACGCAAGCACGAAGCCAGCTACGACTATGCCGAACAGGTCACCGAGTACGGGAAAATCCGCGACGCACAGTGGTATCCAGTCGAGATCAGCGAGTTCGGATACAAACACCAGGGTAGGCCGATGACCGGTGAGCCCTCACAGATCAACCGAATCTATCTCGATCCGGACCCGACGTTTCCAGCGGACATTTTCAGCCCGGACGCCTTGATCGCCCGGTACGGGGACCTGCTCGTGTCGCCGGAGCCGGGGGTTCCATCGAGCACCGAACCCGAAGATGATTCGAGCGTGAGAGTGGCCGGTCGAGTCCTGGACGGCGCGACGCGTGAGCCGATCGTCGGGGCACTCGTGCGAGTCGCCGCGCCGGCGATAGACATGCGGCACGCCCGCGTCGCCGTCGAACAGGCGCTCTATGAGACACGGACCGGTGCCGATGGTCTCTTCGAACTCCTCGTCCCGATCACGGAAGAGATGAACGATACCTCGGTCGACGCGATGGCTCCGGGCTACAATACGGCCGCCGGGACCTTCCGAAACGGCGCCGATGACCCGCTGTTGGGGAACCTGCCGTTAGATAAGTCGTGGAGGAACCTTCGGTCGAGCCTGGTCATTCTCCTGTCTCCAGGGCTCTACGTAGCCGGAACCGTCCGGGACGACCACGGCCGGCCGGTGCCAGGTGTGAGCGTATTCGCAACTCTGCGAACGGAGCAAAGCTCGGGCGGCATCGCCAGAACCCAGACGGACGTCCAGGGGCGATTTGAGATCTTCGACTATCCGCTCCAGAAACAGCCCGATGAATGGGCGGTGCTGTCGTTCACATCCCCGACGACCCGGCAAGATAACGTCACAGGCCTGTACGACATGACGGACGAGCAGCGTCGCTCGCTCGAAGTCACGGTGCACTCGGGCCGCACGA
>CAZTGH010000062.1:0-18304 GCA_964612985.1 uncultured Pirellulales bacterium | reverse complement strand
CTCGTTGCCGAGCACGAGGTCATCGCCGAGGCCGCCGGCCATGCGATCGTTGCCGGTCCCGCCGGACATCTTGTCGTTGCCGGTCCGGCCATACATGGTGTCGTCGTCGGCGCCGCCATACATGCAGTCGTCGCCGCCTTCGCCGTCCATGCAGTCGTCGCCGGAGCCGCCGTCCATGTAGTCGCCAAGATCGCCGTTGGTGTAGTCACCGTCGCCGTCGTCGCCGAACATGGTGTCGTTGCCGGCGCCGCCGAAGATCACGTCCACGTTGGTGCCGCCGAGAAGCAGGTCGTTGCCGTTCTCGCCGTCGATGTAGTCGCAGCCGGTGCCGCCATCGATGCAGTCGTCACCGTCGTCGGTGGTGTTCGTGCCGTCACCGCCGTAGAGCGCGTCGTTGCCCTCGTCGCCGGTGATGATGTCGTCGCCGAGACGGCCCTCGATGTAGTCGTGGCCCTCGTCACCCTGAAGCTGGTTGCCGTTCGAGTTGCCGTAGAGGGCGTCATCGCCGTGACGCCCGCGGGCGTTGTCGGCCGCGTTGTGGTCGTTCAGGTCGATGACGTTGCCGCCATTGTCAGATGCTTCCCAGATGCCGTCGTTGAAGTTCGGCTCATCGGGATCATGGTTCTGATAGACGATGTCGCACGTGGGGTCGCAGACCTGCCACGGCTCGTTGAAACTGATCTCAGGCATTGATCTTCCTCCAGTTTACGCGGGACAGCTACCATCTCGGCCCACTCGTCCCAGGTTCCTCAGTCCCCGCCGGTTTCCCGGCAAGCCTTCGAGGCGGTTCCCGCCTATGCTGCTATTGGACCTCGGAACCCTCGTCGGAACTGCCCCCATTTGGGGACAAAATCGCCATAATTTTGCCTTGAACCGGCACCGCCGCGGCGGCCGCCGCCTGCGCCCCGTCACGGATCGGCTGATGCAGGACGGCGCCGAGCGCCACGCCCGCCAGAAGCAGCGCCGCGACGTGGATTGTGGCGCGAATGGGGCGGCGCTTCGGCCGGGCCTGTTCGGCCACCACGTCGTTGAGCGCCGCGCGCAGGACGGGCTCGAACTCGATTCGGAGCGCGCCCTCCATGCGGTTGACCGAGTCCTCCATCGCCTCGAGGCGCTCCGTGATCTCGGCTCGGTCGGCCGCGGCCTTCCTGGCCTGCGCCTCGCCGAGCCCCTCGTTCAGCGTCTCGAAGAGCTTCACGATGCGGTTGTGCAGTTCGACGAGATCGCCCCGCCGCGCGAGCGGCGCGCTGCTGTCGGAGACGAGCGCGCGATAGAGCAGGTCTGCGTCCGCCTTGGTCAGGCGGGCCCCCTCGGGCGGCTGCGGTTTTTCCTGCCGTTGCGGCTCCGCGTTGCCGGGCCTTGCCGGCGAAAGCGGGGTCTGCGGGCCCATCGAGAGCCGCGCCGGCCCCTCGGCCGGCCGTGCCGGGCCCTGCCCGGATGCGCCGCGGGACTCCGACGGCGCCTCGTAGGTTTTCTGCGAATAGGTGGACATCAGGCTCTCCCCGTTCCGGCCTGCCAGGTCAGCATGTGGGCCATCTCGGCCCGGCTGCCCATGTTCAGCTTCGCAAGAACGCGCTTCGAATAGGTGTTGAAGGTCTGTTCCTTGACCCCGGCGATGTAGGCCGCCTGCCGGTTCGGAATGCCGAGCTGCATCAGCGCCGCGACGCGCGCCTCGACCGGCGTGAGCCCCATCTTCTGCGCGATCATCTCGACCCGCTTCTGGTCGGGCTCGCGCGGCAGCACCGCCACGATGAGGTCCTCGCCCGGGTAGCGCGAGAGCGAAAGCGGCAGTCGCCCGGCGCCCGACTCGCTCTCGATGAACAGGATCATCTCGGTCTCCGGCCCCTGCGCGAAGCATTCCTTCAGGGCGTGCCGGAGCCCGCGCGTCTCGGCGGACGTGCGGCATCGCAGCCCTTCGGGCCCGTCACGGAGAAGCCGCGCCTCCCGCAGGATCTCGGCCCCCGTGGCGTTCGCTCGGATCACGCGGCCGCGCTCGTCGAGCACGAGCACGCCGGCGCCGATGCGCTTGGAGATCATCCAGAGCAGCGCGTCCGCGGCGGCCGCCTCCTTCCGGCCCGAGAGCTCCGCGAGGCAGTCCTCGCGCAGGATCGGCCAGATCGCGGCAGCCACGCCGTCGCAGTAGGAGTCGTGGGCGCCGCCCTCCAGCCGTATCGCGAGCGCATCGACCGCACCCGACTGCAAGCGAATCTCGAAGCCGGTCCAGTCGGCGTCGGCCTCCGCGATCTCGGGGCACCACGAACGGAACCTGGAAGCCGGCACGCGTTCGACGTCGACGATGGCGTCCTGCGCACCGTCGCCCGGCGACGGAAGCGGTGGAACCGACGCGCGCGACAGCGATGCGCGTTGCTGCTCCGATGTGACGCAGAGTCCGCCCTTGACGTCGAGCCTTGCGAACGCCGTGCCGGAAAGTGGCGAAACTCCTCGTCTGAATACCTTCGAATAATGGTAAAGACCCGCCTGAACGGCGGGAAACTCAGACAGACACATACGATCTTCCCCCGGTCGTACTGTTACGTGGCGTTACCGTAACACGACAGGGCCCGCGCCGCGGGACGCGCAAGAGTATTAACACTTTGGTAGGGAAGATATGGGCTGCCGGCGCTCGCACCGAGGAAAGCGCCGGGCGCTACTACCAAAGTGCGGCGACTTCATGGCCAATGCAGATCAAAGCGCGCACGAAAGCCGGAAAAACCACCCAAGGTTGTGCGTCTCCAAGGGGAAACAGAGTGTTTCGGAGGGCACCGCCACCAAGGAAAAGTCGAAAAACATATGAAAATCAATCGCATCTCCGGATGACCCCGCGCCCGCTTGACAGGATGCCGCATATTACGGCTTCTCCACCACCTTCGGACAACCTATCGTCATACTGCGCACAAGCTTTTGGACTTAGTTGGCTTTCAGGGCGCGGCCAGCGGGCGTCGCGTTCCCGGCCAGCCGCCTTCGAGGCGTGCGGCTTCGGTTCGATCGGGATGTCTACGAATGAAAGTATTTGTCGTTTGCAAGGAACAGCTTGTCGCCGGGCTCCTGCGCGGTTGCCTCGAGCAGGCCGGCCTCGGCCCCGTGGAAGTTCGTGACGGGCTCGACCACCTGCCGGAGAAGGACTCGGACGCCACCGTCCTCCTGCACGACAGCCAGCCGGGCGACGACATCCACGACAGGATCGTCGCCCACCGCGCGCGGGCCCCGCGGCACCGGTTCATCCTGGTGACCCGCGACCGCGTGCCGGACGGCGCCGCCGAGCGTCTCGAAAGCCTCGTGAGCGCGATGCTGACCAGCGACTGCACGTCCGACGCGCTCGTGGGGGCCGTCTCGGTGGTGCGCGCGGGCTTTCATCTCACCCGCGAGGCCGGGGCCGCCTACGCCGCGGCCCCGCCTGCCGCTCAGCCGCGCCGCCCGCAACCCGTCGTCGCGGAGGTGCCGCCGGAGCCAGATGCAGGGCACCCGGCCGCTCCGGACGAGGCACGGCGCCGGCTGTCGGAGCGCGAACACGCGATCCTGCGCAAGCTGACGAGCGGGGTCTCCAACAAGGACATCGCGAAGGAGCTCGGCATCTGCGAGTCGACCGTCAAGGTCCATCTGCGCACCTGCTACCGCAAGATCGGCGCACGCAATCGAACCCAGGCGGCCATGTGGGCCGCGGAATTCCTCCGGGACCGTTCCGGCTGAACCCCGTGCAGGGCGGCCAGGTCAGGAGTTGAGCGTGGGCGCTTCCGATTCGCGCGGCGTCGCGGGCGGGTTGCGCGAAAGCCAGTCGTTCGTCTTCGGATAGGCGTTCAGGTACCAGTAGTTGCCCGGCTCCATCCGCACCGCGACCACGCGGTCGCTCTTGTCCGTCAGCGCCTTCAGGGTTTCGACCACGCGCCGCGCGTCCTCGGTGTTGAGGTTCACCATGCAGGCGCTTTCCAGAACGCGGTGCGCACCGAGCCGCGACAGTTCCGCCCAGAACGCGTGATAATGCTCGTGGCCAGCCTCGTTCTTGAGATCGTAGACGAGCAGGAACACCCCCATGACGCACCTCCTGGTTTGCGCGGCAGCCCGGAACCTAGTTCAGTGCTGAACGGGTGTAAACGCGCAATCCGGCGCTGCGCGAACAGGCGAAACGTCGCCGAGACATCTGCGCCCACAGGCGGATTGACGCGCTCGGGAAAGGAGCATCTGGGCAAACGCCCCCGATTGCGGCACGACATTGCCGCAAATCCGCCAGGATTGTGCGGCAACGCAAGAGTGCAGGCGGCCCCGCGCGCTTCGGCGCCTTGACTGGCAGGAGGATCGGATGCCCACGCCGACGGCCTTCGAACAGGAAATGCTGGAATACATCAACCGGGCCCGGCTGGACCCGCAGGGCGAGTTCGACGCGCTCATCGTCGATGCCGCCACGCGGACCGCCGTCGACCCGCAGATCACGTCCGCGCTCCGCTACTTCGAGGTTGACCTCGCGCTCTTCCAGCAGCAACTCGCGGGTCTCGCCCCGGTCGCGCCGCTGGCGTGGAACATCGAACTCGCCGCCGCCGCCGACGGCCACAGCCAGGACATGATCGCCGCGGACACGCAGGCGCACCGGCTGCCGGGCGGCCCGGATCTTCGGACGCGGGTCGAGGCCGCGGGATATGACGGCTGGAGCCGGATCGCCGAGAACGTCTTCGCCTACACGGAGAGCGCGATCTTCGGTCATGCCGGTTTCTACATCGACTGGGGCAACGGTCCGGGCGGCATCCAGGATCCTGCCGGCCACCGGGAGAACATCCTGAGCCCGAACGTCACCGAAGTCGGCGTCGCGGCGGTCGCGGAAAACGACCCCGGCACGCAGGTCGGCCCCTGGGTCGTGACGCAGAATTTCGGCACGCGCCGGGACTACCAGGACCAGCTTATCGGCGTGGTGATCGACGACCAGGACGGCGACCGCTTCTACGATGCGGGCGAGGGCCTCGGCGGCGTCACGGTGACCGCGGAGGGCGCCGCGGGCACCTTCACGACGACGACCTGGAGTTCGGGCGGATACCAGATGCCGCTCGTGGCAGGCAGCTACACCGTCACCTTCTCCGGTGGCGGGCTCGGCGGGGTGATTACCGAAACGATCGTCTTCGGCGACGAGAACATGAAGCTCGACGCACTTGCCGAGGACGCGATGGCCATCATCGCCCAGCTTCTGGAGGGCGGCGAGACGGGCGACCACCTCACCGGGCAGGCGGGGGACGACACGATTTTCGGTTACGGCGGCGACGACACGCTGTCGGGCGGCGACGGGGCGGACCGCCTCGACGGCGGCGCGGGCGCGGACGATCTCGACGGGGGCGCGTGGCTCGACAAGCTCGACGGCGGCGCGGGCGACGACACGCTGCTTGGCGGAGACGGGATCGACTGGCTCTGGGGGGGCGACGGCGACGACCGGATCGAGGGCGGCGCGGGCCGCGACGTGACCTTCGGCGGCGCCGGGGCGGATATCTTCGTGTTCTCGGCCGGGGACGGCGCGGACACAATAGGCGATTTCGAGATCGGAATCGACCGGCTCCAGATCGAGAACCTCGACACGGGGACGGCCATCGCCGTCGCCTGGGGGAACGGCATGCGGATCGAATGGGGCGAGGACAGCCTCTATCTCGTCGGGCTCGACGCGGCGACCACCGATCCCGATCTCCTCTGGGGGCCCTGAGCCGATCTTGGCCTTGTTGTATTCCGGCCAGGGCCGTCCGGCCGACCGCCTCTGCCACGCTCGCGGCGCACGCGGCGTGCCCGATCGGGATCCGGCATGCAGACCGAAGCGGCATTGCGGCCCCCAGACGGGGCCGCTATCACTTTTGGCGAGCAGGCGCATCTTTCGACAAGGCGACGAAGAGCCCCGAGGGACAGACGCAGGCCCGCACGGCACGGAACATGGCAGGAGGAGCGGCTCTGCATGAAGAGCGCATTCATCACGGGGATCACCGGGCAGGACGGCGCGTATCTGGCCAAGCTCCTGCTCGAGAAGGGCTACAAGGTGCATGGCGGGGTGCGCCGGATCTCGCATCCCGAGACCCAGCGCCTCGAGCAGCTCGGCATCCTCGACGAGCTGGAGCTTTGCGAGTTCGACCTGGCGGAGATGAACAACATCTTCCGCACCATCCGTGACAATCCCGTGGGCGAGTTCTACAACCTCGCCGCGCAAAGCTTCGTCGGCGCCTCCTGGGACCTGCCGATCTATTCGTCCGACACGAACGCCATGGGCGTGGTGCGGATCCTGGACACGCTGCGAAGCACGAAGCCCGACACGCGCTTCTACCAGGCTTCCACCTCCGAGATGTTCGGGCTGGTCCAGGAGGTCCCGCAGCGCGAGACCACGCGCTTCCATCCCCGCTCTCCCTACGGTGTGGCCAAGGTCTACGGCCACTACATCACCATGAACTACCGGGAATCCTTCGGAATGCACGCCTCGAGCGGCATCCTCTTCAACCACGAGAGCCCGCTTCGCGGGAAGGAATTCGTGACCCGCAAGATCACCCTCGGCCTCGCCGCGATCGCGCGCGGCGCGCGCGAGCCGGTGGTGCTCGGCAATCTCGAGGCGCAGCGCGACTGGGGCTTCGCCGGAGACTATGTCGAAGGCATGTGGCGGATGCTCCAGCAGGACGAGGCGGACGATTACGTGCTCGCCACCGGGGAGACGACGAAGATCCGGGACTTCGTGACCTACGCGGCCGAGGCGTTGGGGATGGAGCTCGACTGGCAGGGCACCGGCGTCGACGAGACGGCCACGGACCGCAAGACGGGGCGCCGCGTCGTCGAGGTGAGCGAGAAGTTCTTCCGCCCGGCCGAGGTGGACCTGCTGATCGGCGACGCGAGCAAGGCGCGGGAAAAGCTCGGCTGGGCGCCGCGGGTGGGCATCCGGGAGCTCGCCGAGATGATGGCGAAGGCTGACTACGATGCCCTGGGCTGAGGACGACAGGGGCCTCGCGGACGTCCCGTTCGAAGGCCATGTGGACGGGCTCGCGGGCGACAGGCTGAACGGCTGGGTCGTGCGCGCCGACACGCGCGAGGGCGGCCTGCGCGTCGGGCTATACGCGGGCGACCGGCTGCTCGCCACCACCGTGGCCGATCTTTACCGGGCCGACGTCGAGAAGGCGGGCATGGGCGATGGCAAGGCGGGCTTCGCCTTCGCGATCACCGAGCGCATGCGGCGAACGCTCGCCCGGCGGGGCGAAACCGTGGAGGTCCGTCCGGTCGGGTCGGAGGCCGTGATCGGGCGCTACGAATTCCACGGCGAAGACGTGATCGCGCTGTCGCTCACCGAGGCGCAGGCGGATCGGCTGCGCGCCAACCTCGCCGACCCGCTCCTGCTGCTCGAGTCGCTCCTGTCGGAGAGCGACCGGGCCGGCGCGCCGCTCGAAGGCCCGCCGCTCGGACCGCACGCGCGCCTGCTGTCGACGCGCCGCGCGGCGCCGCCGGGAGAAACGGAAGTGGCCGCGAAGCTCCCCGCCTATCTCGACTTCGCGAAGTTCCGCCTCCGCGTGGACACGCAATACGACACCGAGGGCACGCCGGCGGACCTGGATCACTTTCTCAACTGGTATGTCGTGGGCTACGGGCCGACGCGCACGGGCCTGCGGACCCCGCTGACAAAAGAGCTGATCGATCATCTGAACGCGCCGATCGTGATGGGGGGCCAAAGCTTCGCGCTCACGCGTTTCATGTGGTGGCGGCTCGTGCAGCATCAAGGCCTTCTGCACGGCCTGAACCTCTCCGACCCGGCCTCGTTCGGCCATGTCGCCTACTGGTGGGCGGGCGAGGAAGCCCCCGCGCTCGGCGTCGAGGACTGCCTCGTGCCGCAGCAGATCGCAGACGCCATGCGCCTCGTGGATCCGCAGCACCGCGAGAAGCGCATGCCGTTCTCTCGCTTCATGGAATACAGCTTCAACGCCACGCCGGACGACCATGTCCTGGACATGTCGCGCGTCGCGGACAGGACGGCCTACACGCTCTCGCTGATGGTGCGCGCGGTCGAGGAGCCCCATCTCCTCCGCTACATCCCGCACCGCTCGCTCGCCACCCTGCTCGCGCCCCGCGACGGCGCCCCCTCGCTCTTGCACGAGTTCTGCGTGACCCTCGGCATGCCCGAGCCCGAGGCGCCGCTCGATGCCGAACGCTACGCGGCCGTGCTCCGGCTGCAGGGCTACGACCTGCCCAGCCACGGCTTCCTAACGCGCACCGAGGAGGGCCATCGGCAGCACGCCGCCGCGCTGCCCCGGCCGAAGGGCGATCCGGTGGACGTGCAGGTGATCGGCCCCTTCGCCAAGGCCTCGGGGCTCGGCCAGGCCACCCGGCTGTCCGCCCGCATCCTCGAGCACACCGGGCTCTCGCTCAACCGCGTGGATTTCGGCCTCGACAACCCCGCGCCCGAGGGCTTCTCCTCGGCGAGCGCGGTCGCGGATTACCGGCCGGCACGGGTGAACCTCATCCACCTCAACGCCGAATCGGTCCCGCTCGTCTACGCCTACGGGCCGGACGTGTTCTCGGACGCCTACAACATCGGCTACTTCTTCTGGGAGCTCGACAGCCCGGCGCTCTGCCACTACCTCGCGCTCGATCTGCTGGACGAGATCTGGGTCTCCACCGATTACGGCGTCTCGATCTACCAGCCCGAGACCGACAAGCCGGTGCGCAACGTCCGCATGTGCTACGAGGAGCTGGGCGAGATCGACCGGGCGGCGGCGCGGCGCTTCATCGACCGCCGCTTCCGCTTCCGCGGCGACGAGTTCGTCGTCCTCGTCACCTTCGACAGCTTCTCCTTCGTGCAGCGCAAGAACCCGGTGGGCGTGCTGGAGGCCTTCCGCCGCGCCTTCCCCGACGACCCGGACGTGCGCCTGATCGTCAAGACGCAGAACCGCGAGAACGTGTTCGACCCGGCCCAGGCGCGCATCTGGAAGCGGGTGGACGCGATCCTGGCCGAGGACCCGCGGATCCTCCTGATGAACGAGACCCTGCCCTACGACCAGCTTCTCGAGCTCAAGGCGGGCTCGGACGCCTATGTCTCGCTGCACCGGTCCGAGGGCTGGGGCTTCGGCATGATCGAGGCGATGAACCTGAAGGTGCCCGTGCTCTGCACGGGCTATTCGGGGAACATGGAGTTCTGCTCGGACGAGACCGCCTGGCTCGTGGATTACGAGGAGGTGACGCTCGCCCCCGACGACTACATCTTCGTGCGCCCGGGCCAGAAATGGGCCGAGCCCGACATCGCCGACGCCGCCGCCAAGCTCCGCGCCCTGCGCGACGACCCGGCCGCGCGCGAACAGAAGGCCGAGGCCGCCTTCCGCAACGTGCGCGAAAACTTCTCCGCCGAGGCCGTCGCCCAACGCTACGCCGCGCGGCTGCGGGAGATTTTGGGAAGCGATTGACCCATGGCCACGATCCCAAAAGGCGAAAACTTGTCTGAATCATTTTCCATATTGTTTCCGGACCTGTTTCGCGCGAACTGCACTTATCTCTCAAGCCTCCACGCGAAGGCTGGATAAATGACAGTTCCGACTAAGATCGTTGATCGCGCTTACCGCTTCTTTCTGGGACGAGGCGTCCGTAAAGATCAGCCTCCCAAATTCCAAAACTATGGCGACCTTGTCGAAACACTCTTGGGTTCTGCGGAGTTCAAAGCATCTTCCCGCTCCAAAAAATTTTCCCATGGCTGGCCGATCGCCCAAGTCTTCTTAAGCAAAGATGCGCGGGTCATCTACTGCCCGATAGGTAAGAACGCGTGCACCTTTCTCAAGCGCCAAATAGTCCGCATCTCCAACGTTGAATTCCAAGATTTCCTCCTTCCGGATATCCATCGACTTACAGACCACACAAACACCGGCCTGCAGCTCAGCGATTATCCCCGTGAAGAGATAGAATCTCTCATCGGAGATCCAGAATATTTCCGCTTTGCTGTCCTGCGCCACCCGGAAGAAAGGCTATTAAGCGCCTACACGGATAAATTCATCAAGAACCGCGAAGACCCGGCTCACATCCAGCACACACGGTCGGTCGTGCAGCCTGTCCAGCTAAGCGAAGGTTTACCTGAGCTAGACTACCGGCGGGGCATCACGTTCCGTGCTTTCATCGAATTTATCACGTCTCAAGAGCCTGGCACGCTCGATCCGCACTGGAAGCCGCAAAAACTTTATCTGACGGGTATCTCTTGGGACCATTTTTACATGATGGACGAGATCAACGCGCTAGTCTCGGATTTAGAGCGGCGCACCGGCAAAAAGTTGCCGCGTCGATCCGAAAACACGACTGCCAGTGGTCACGGCGATGCCCATCCGGGAGCGATGGATCTACTGCCGACGGAGATTGAGACGCTCCCGGCCATAGGCAAAGCCTCCTTTTGGGACGATCACCTGCAAGGCCTTGTCCGAGAGTTCTTTGCAGAGGATTATTCGCTGTGCGCTCGGACATTGGTAGGTTCCACCCCATGATCACCCCCATCCTCCTCTGCGGCGGGTCCGGGACGCGGCTCTGGCCGCTCTCGCGCAAGAGCTATCCCAAGCAGTTCGCCGACATCCTGGGCGAGGGAAGCCTCTTCCAGGCCTCCGCCCGGCGCTTCACGGGCGCGGGTTTCGGCGATCCGGTGGTGATCACCGGCGAGCCCTTCCGCTTCATCGTGGGCGAGCAGCTCGCCGAGCTGGGCGTCTCGCCGGCCGCCGTCGTGATCGAGCCCGAGGGGCGCAACACCGCCCCCGCCGCCGCCGCCGCCGCGCTCATCGCCCATCGCGCCGATCCGGAGGCCGTGATCCTGCTCGTCCCCTCCGACCATGCCGTGGCCGATCCGGAGGCGTTCCGCGCCGCCGTGGCGCGCGGCCTGCCGGCGGCCGAGGCGGGGCGGATCGTCACCTTCGGCATCGCCCCCACCCGGCCCGAGACGGGCTATGGCTGGCTGGAGATCGGCGCCGAGGAGACCCATCCGGGCGTCGCCGCCCTCGCCCGCTTCGTGGAAAAGCCCGACGCCGCCACCGCCGAGGACCTCTTGGCGGACGGGCGGCATCTCTGGAACGCCGGCGTCTTCCTCGCCCGCGCCGACGCCCTCATCGAGGGCTTCCGCGCCCATGCCCCCGAGATCCTCGCCGCCGTGGAGCCCGCCCTCGACGCGGCCGAGCGCGACCTCGGCTTCACCCGCATCGACGCCGCGCTCTGGGCCGGCGTGCCCGAGCAGTCCATCGACTACGCGGTGATGGAGAAGGCCGCGAACATGAGCGTCGTGCGCTTCGACGGGCACTGGAGCGACCTGGGAAGCTGGGAGTCGGTCTGGCAGGAAAGCGGGCGGGACGGCTCCGGCAACGCGCTGTCCGGCCCCGCCACCGCGCTCGACTGCGAGAACACGCTCCTGCGCTCCGAGAGCGGCGACATCGAGGTGGTGGGCATCGGCCTGCGGGACGTGGTGGCCGTGGCCATGCGCGACGCGGTGATGGTGGCCGACATGTCCCGCGTGCAGGACGTGAAGGAGGCCGTGGGCCGGCTCAAGGCGCGCGGCGCGGCGCAGGCCGTGCAACTGCCCGTGGACTACCGCCCCTGGGGCTGGTTCGAGACGCTGGTCCGCGGCGACCGCTTCCAGGTGAAGCGCATTCTCGTGAAGCCCGGCGCGGCGCTCTCGCTCCAGAGCCACGTCCACCGCTCCGAGCACTGGATCGTGGTCCAGGGCACCGCGAAGGTCACTGTGGACGGCGAGGAACGTCTGCTGACGGAGAATCAGTCCGTCTACATCCCGCTCGGCGCCGTGCACCGAATGGAGAACCCCGGAAAGGTGCCGATGGTGCTAATCGAGGTGCAGACCGGAAGCTATCTCGGGGAGGACGACATCGTCCGTTATGAGGATGTCTATGCGCGGCGATGAGCGGCTCGGCATAATGCGATTATCTTACGCCGACGCGAACTGATCCACCCTCTGACACAGGATCTAGTTTGACCTTCTTTTGAATGTGATGTCGGAGGCAGCATGATGACCGGGAGTGAATCTCTTCCGTACGACGTCCGACTGAGTTACTATGCAAATCGCAACTACTCTGCAAACTGCACAGTAAAAATGGGTCAGCCTCTAAATGGGGCTTACTTTTCGAGTGGCACACAATCACTTGAAAACCTACTATATTCAGTGAAGAAGCTTTCCCCGGACCGGAGGATAATCAACCACCCAAATCAATCAGCCCTTTTTTCGATGTACGTGCGTCCTATTCAAATTGCCCTTAATAGCATCGGCCAAAACGGCATGTTTCTTGTTTACGTTGGAGATAACACTTATGGATTCCAACTTCCAACGTTCGCAAAGTCCAGCAAAATCGATGCCAGCCCCCTTCGGCCCTTTTTCCTTCCACTTAATTTCGACAGACACTTCCGACCGTTACTCAACGTCTCGAAACATGACAGACCCTTTAGCGACAAAACTCCCGTTGTCGCATGGCGTGGCGCAACGACTTCGTCCTTTGAGGGCACGAGCCGATACCATGTATTTGAAAAATTTGATACTTTTTCCCAACTGGGCTTCGACATCGGCTTCAGCAAGGTAGTCCAAAGCAAAAGCATATGGACGCGAATTCGCGTCTCGGAAGAGGACTTGCAACGCCGCGTCAAGCCGCAACTCAATCATGTCAAGATGCTGCAGTACAAGTACCTCCTGTCGCTTGAGGGCAACGACGTGGCTTCGGGCCTCAAGTGGATGCTCGGCTCCAACTCGCTTGTGCTGATGCCCCCGCCGACTTGCACCTCCTGGGCGTGCGAGGTCTTCCTGGAGCCCTACCGGCACTACGTCCCTGTGCGCGAGGATCTCTCCGATCTGCAGGAGAAGTTCGAGTGGTGCGAGGCGAACCCGCGATTGGTCGAGGAGATCGTCGCCAACGCCACCGAGTTCATGCAGCCCTTCCTCGATCAGGAACAGGAGCGGCGCCTCGTGCGCGACGTGGTTCAGACCTATGTCGACAGCGTCGAGTTCGACGTGCCGGACGAGTTTCGACACCTCTTTTTCCCGTGACGTCAACGGCCCGCCAACGGGGCGGGCACAGAATCGCCGTCAGCGTCGGCAATGTGTCCAACTTTTGCACAATCCCGGCAAGCGGCTGATCGAGGTGCAGACCGGAAGCTATCTCGGTGAGGACGACATCCTGCGCTACGAGGACGTCTACGCCCGGAAGTAACCGGTGCGGGAAGGGCCAAAAGTTTGCCAAAGTTGAATTTTTCCGGCTTCCGCGCGCGGGCGGGCTGCCGCTGCGGCAGGCCGGCGCGGCCGGCCCGAACCTTACCCCCAAGGGCTGTGGACTCTATTTGCGTTGCGAAGCCTGACCCCGCGGGGCAAGGTAGTTAACCGGGGCGGGTGCGAGGCCCGCGTCCCTTTTACGAGTTCGAGACCCCAGGAGGGGAATGCCATGTCCGAGACCGAACAGACCTCCCTCGACGCGATCAGCGCGCGGCTCGCCGCGCTCTCGGATCGCCTCGCCAGCCTCCCGCGCATCGACCGGCCGCACTGGGCCGAAGTGGGCGCGCTCCTGCTCGAGGCGCGCGTCGCCCACGGCGGAAACGACAAGGCGTTCGGCAGATGGATCCGCGAGAACGGCGCCGACCGGATGCCGGGGCTCAAGACCCCGAGCGCCCGTAGCGCGGTGATCTGGATGGCGCAGCATCCCGAGCGGGTGGCCCTGGTCGATCCGGAGACGGCGCGAAGCCCGAAGCGCATCCGCACGGCCTGGCGGGACCTCGTGAAGGCGGAGGCCCGGCGGCTGGCCCCGGCCGTGGCCGAGGGCGCGATGCCGGAAAGCCTGGCGCTCGAAGAATTGTGCGCCGCCACGGCCGCCACCCGGCCCGAGGCCCTGCCGCTCCTGCGGGATGCGCTCGAGGCCGGATCGCAGGGTCCGCACGCGGTCCCGGTCGAGGCGCCCGGTGCGGGGCAGAGCGAAGGCGCCGCGCCGGCCGAGGCGGCGTTCCGCGAAGAGATGCCCGCGCCGCCCACCGGCAACGAGACGGAGGAGGACATCGCCGCCGACGCGCAGGAGGCGACGAACGAGCCGTGGACTGTGGCGGACACCGCGGAGGCCGCGGCAGCCGCTCTTCCCGAGATGGCCATGCCCCGCGCATCGCTCCCCGCGCCGGCCGCTGTCGCCGAGACGCTGCCGCTGGAGGAGGTGCTCAACCGCATCGTCGAGCGTCACGGCATGGAAACGGTCCGGCTGGCGCTGGACGCCCTGGAGGGCGCGGGCGTCGCGCCGGCCCTGGAGCCCGCCGAGGCGCAGGCCGACCCCGAGGAACCGAACCGCTGGCGGGGCGTGGACATCTCCCGCCCGGCCGGCCGCATCACCGTGATGGATGTCCGGAAGATCCTGCTGGACGCCTTCGGCCATGACTTCCGCCAGGACGGGATGCTGATCGACATCGCGGGCTTCGACGTCGAGCGATGGGCGCCGCGCCCAAGGCCCTCGCCGCTGGGCGCGCTTCTCGAGGAAGCGGCCCGCAAGCTGACCCCGCGCTTCTTCCAGGACGGCGACGACCCGGATGATCCGGAGACATGGGACATGGCGTTCGAAGAGGCCGAGCCGACCCTCGCCGATGCGCTCCGGAAGGCCGGCGTGGTGACCGCGGAGCAGATCGCGGAATGGCCGCGAGAGCCGGATGCGGACTTCGTGCAGGATCTGCTGGACGAAGGCGCCCCGGAACAGCCCCTCCGCGCGCTCTGGCCAGGCTGGTTCGAGCGCGAGGACCGCAAGGCCGCCTTCATCCAGAAGCACGGCAAGACGGCCTGGGAGGCGGTGCGGCTCGCGCGCCTCATGACGAGCAAGGTCTGACGCGGCGCGCCTTTCCTCAGCGACCGGAGAGGGTGATTCCCCGTCCGGCCTGGGGCGGGCGCTCGAGGGCCGCGTGCGCCTCGGCGATCCGGCCCAGCCGCTCGGCCACCTCCGGCCGCCACGGCGCGGCGCGGCGGGCACCGAGGTCGAAGCCGAGGCATTTCACCTCGTTCGTCGCGGCGAGCGCCCCCGACTCCGATTTCCAGACGTGGTGGAACAGGACGAACCGCTTGGCATCATGGCCCAGAAGCTGCGTGGTGACGTGGATCGGCGTGCCGAGCGCGAGCTCGTCGAGGTAGGTCACGTGGTTCTCGACGATCACGTATTCATGGCCCCCGCGCGCCTCGATCGTGCCCTGGGGCGCGTTGATCCAGTTCCAGAAGGCCCAGTTCGCATGGTCGCAGATCGTGAGATAATGCGCGATGTTGACGTGCTCGTAATCGTCGAGCCACTCGGGCCGCACCCGCGTCCGGAACAGGGTGAGCGGCGCGGCGATCTCGCCCGTCCAGGGCAACGGCGCGTCGTAGATCTCGGCCATGGTCAGCGCCCCTTCCAGATCGGCGCGCGCTTCTCGGCGAAGGCGGCCATCCCCTCTGCGGCGTCCTCGCTGGCATAGAGCCCGCGATAGACGGGCAAATCGCCCTCCCGCATGATCCGGTAAGCCTCGCGCTCGGTCTCCCCTTCGGTCGCGGCGACGATCTCCTTGATGGCCTGCAGCGAGAGGGGGGCGGAGGCGGCCACCCGCTCGGCCAGCGCCTGCGCGGCCTCCATCAGCCGCGCCCCGGGGACCACCTCGTTGACGACGCCCCAGCGGGCGAGCTCCGCGGCGCCGGCGCGCCGGCCCGTCATCATCATCTCCATCGCCACGGCGCGCGGCAGGCGCCGCGGCAGCCGGATCACCCCGCCGGAATCCGCGACGATGCCGAGCGTCGCCTCGGTGAGCGCGAATTCCGCGTGATCGGCGGCCACGATCATGTCGGCGGCAAGCGCGAGCTCGAAGCCGCCGCCGAGGGCGAGGCCGTTCACCGCGGCGATCACAGGCTTCTTGAGGTCCCAGTACTCGGTGAGCCCCGCGAATCCGCCCACGCCCTGGTCGGCGTCGGGCGCCTCTCCCTCCGCCGCGGCCTTGAGATCCCATCCCGCGGAGAAGAAGCGCTCGCCCGCGCCCGTCACGATGGCGACGGAGAGCCCGTCATCCTCGGCCAGTGCCCGGAAGGCTTCGCCCAGCGCCTGGCTCGTCGCCGCGTCGATGGCGTTGGCTTTCGCGCGGTCGAGCGTGATCTCGAGCACCCGCCCCCGCCGTTCGGTTCTCACTCCCGTCATTCTCCTCGTCCCTTGCCGGATTCGACTGGTCGGAACATAGGGCGCCGGGCGCAGGATGTCCCAGCCCCCGGGGGAGCGGCGGCTCCGAAAGGAAAACGAGGCGGCCCGACGCGGGGCGCGAGCGCCCGGGACATGCATCCCGGGCGCGTCCCGCGCCCGCGGTCATGCGGCTCACTCGACGGTGATCGTGATCGGCTCCGACAGGATCGGCGGGTCATGGGGGACGTGGAAGGCGTCGCCGAGCAGGATCCAGACCTCGTGCGTGCCGGCGGGCAACTCCTTGGTCACCTCGGTCTGTCCGCCGCCGAAATGCACGTGCTGATCGTCGGCCGGGACGGGCTGGCTGAAATCGTAGCCCTCCGGATCGACGTTGATGATGAGATGGTGATGCCCGGTGTTCTCGAGCTCCGTTCCCGCGGGCGCGACGCCCATGTCTTCGAGGCCGAAGCGGATCGTCACCGGGTTCGACACCGTCTCGCCATCAGACGGGGACACGATGTAGGCGCGCGCGCCTTCGGGCGCGGGCGTGCGTTCCTGCGCCAGCACGGGCGCCGCGAGCAAGAGACCCGCGGCGAGGCCGCGGGCGACGGTAACAAGGTCCATGTTCTCCTCCCTGGCTTTGCTTACGTATCGTAAAGTCGCGCGCGCCGGCCGCGGTTCAAACGGCGGTGCCCGGCGCTAGCCGGCGGAGAGAAGCTGCTCGATCGGCTCGCCGCGGCGCATCCGGTCGATGTACTCCGCGAGCATCGGGGCGATGGAGAGCACCTCGACATTCGGGTTCCCGGTCAGCGTCTCGCCGAGCGGGGCCACCGTGTCGGTCACCACGACCTCCTTCGCGCCCTCGTCGAGGAGCCCTTGCAGCGCCTCGGCGTCGAAAAGCGCGTGCGTCGTGACGAGCCGCACCTCGGAGGCGCCGGCCTCCAGGCTGGCGCGGATCGCGCGCCGCATCGTGCCACCGCCCACGATCATGTCATCGAGGATCCAGACGGGGCGGTCCTTCACGTCGCCCGCGAAGAATCCACCCGAGACGACGCCCGCCGAGCGGCGCTTCTCGCACAGTCCGAGGGTGAGCCGCGCGCGCTCCTCCTCGCGCAAGCTCTCCGCAAGAAGCTGCACCCGCTTGAAGCCGCCGATGTCCGGCGAGACGAGGGCGAAGGGCGCGTCGCCCGCGCGCTCGCGCACATGGCCCACGAAGAGCTGCCGCGCGTCGAGATGCACCGCCGGGATCCGGAAGGTGTTGTCGAAGGCCGCGGGGTTGTGCGCCTCCACCGTGACCATCGCGCTCGCCCCCACGGCCTCGAAAAGCTGCGCGACGTAGCGCGCGCCGAGCGGGTCGAGCGGCTTCGTGCGCCGGTCCTTGCGGGAATAGGGCAGCAGCGGGCAGATCGCCGTGACCGAGGCGGCGCCATGGTCGCGGCAGGCACCCAGGAAGAACAGCGCGCGCAACAGCCGGTCGTTGGTCGAAAGCTCCGCGTCGCCGTGCAGCCCGGCCAGCACGAAAACGTCCTGGCCCCGGACGCTGACCAGCGGGCGACCCTTGTGCTCGCCGCCGCCGAAATCGCGCATCTCGTGCATGTCGAGGGTGAACCCGCCCGCGCCCGCCACGGCATGGGCGAAGGCGGCATCCGTGTCGAGGGCGAAGAATCGCATGGCCGCGACGTTACGGACGCCGCGGCGCAGCGCATTGACCGTGGTCAATGCCCCCGGGCCGCCGCCGCGACAGGGTCCGGGCCAGGCGGGAGAGGCGCGATGCAGCGAGCTGGGCAACCGAGACACCGGGCCGGACCATGGCCGCGCGCGCGGGCTTGAGCGCGAGGGGCGGCTCCCGCGGCGCTGCCGGGTCGCTGCACGAAGCCACGCGGGCCGCGCTTCGCGGGGCGCTCGCCCCGGAGCGCGAGGTGGAGACGCACGCCGCCATCGTGTTCCTCACGTCCGACCGCGCCTTCAAGCTCAAGAAGCCGGTCACCCGCAGCCATCTCGACTTCTCGACGCCCGCGCGGAGACTCAGCGCCTGTCTCTCCGAGCTTCGCCTGAACCGGCCGCTCGCGGGCGAGACCTATCTCGCCGTCGCGCCGGTGCGGCGGGCGCCCTCGGGCGACATCGGACTCGAGACCGAGGGAGCGGTGATCGACTGGGTGGTTGTCATGCGCCGCCTGCCCGAGGGCGACATCCTCGAGACGATCCTGAAGGCCGGC
>CAZTGH010000061.1:0-18612 GCA_964612985.1 uncultured Pirellulales bacterium | reverse complement strand
GTTTCGGGCGTGCCTGACTCAGGAAGTACGCAAAAACCGGATGAGCCTTTTTTTCTAAGAAAACGCGATTTTCCGTTTGACATGATATAGTATGCATAACATACTAAGCCATGCATAATATTCTGCGTGCTGATGACTGTGGAGGCTGCCATGAAGTTTGAGAGCCAGTTGTTGAAGGGGATCGCTCCGGTGGTGGTGCTGGAGGTTCTCTCCCGGGGACCGATGTACGGCTACGAATTGAGCCAGGCCATCGAGAGGCGAAGCGCCGAGATCCTCACGCTGGGCAAGGGCACGCTGTATCCGTTGCTGTACAATCTCGAAGCGAAGAAGCTGATCGCGGGCCAATGGCAGACGAGCGATTCAGGTCGCAAACGACGCTACTATTCGATTACCGACCAGGGCAAGGCCGAGCTGGCGGGACGCAAGGCCCAGCTTGTCGAACTGACCAAAGGGGTCGATTTGCTCCTGGGCGGTGCGTTGAAGGCTGCGTTTTGAGAGAGCCAAGACGGAGAGGACCATGCGACCGAATAGCGACGAAAAGCGAGCCGGCCTGCCGCCCTGTGCGGTCGAATACATCGATCAGGTCGTCCGGAAGATGCGATTCCGCAAGCGCGTGCGCGCGGAGGTGTACGAAGAGCTTTGGGCGCATTTCGAGGACGACCTGAGAGATGTCACGGATCCGCAGCAGCGCGAAACCCGGGCCCGCGCGTTGATCGAGCAGTTTGGCGATCCCAGGCTGGTGGCTGTGCTGTGCCGCCGGGCAAAGAAGCGCTGCCGGCCCCTGGCGCAGAAGATCCTCATTCGCACCTTCCAGGGGATCGGCCTGTTCATGCTCTACCTGCTGATCTGCACGCTGCCACTGCACTTGGGCGAGGCGAACGTTCGCGTCAACTACGTGGAATGGCTCAACGATCGGTGGCGCCCCGAACAGGCCGGCGTCGAGAACGCCAAGCACTACTACGATGAGGCTGCTGCTTTGTATGTAGAGCCGCCCAAGGCACTGGTGCGAAAGCACAGCAACTGGAGTCGGTTCGTGGCCGACGATGCACGGCAACAGTGGTTCCCAGACCACAATGACGCGGATATGCGCCTGCTGGAGCAATGGCTGGCGGCCAACGACCCCGCCTTCCAGAAGCTGCACATTGGGGCCCAGACGCCTCGCTACTGGCCGACATACGAGACGGAGACTACTGACTTGGGTGACCCGAATTTTCTCGCGGACGCGATGGCGGAACTGCCGCGCTATCGGATGGTGACCTTGGCATTCAAGGAGCACATTGCCTATCAAGTGTTCGAGGGGGACGTGGACCGGGCTCTGAAAGATTGCCTGGTCATCTGGCAGTTCGGGCGCCACCTGCAGGGCAAGGGCCTGCTCAACGAGCAACTGGTCGGCATTGCGATCGAGGCGGTAGGGAGTCAGTCCATACTCCCCATTCTCCAGTACAGCGAGGTTGCCGCCTCGACGCTTGAGCGCATCCAGAGGGACCTTACCAAGATCATCGATTCCCATCGCCCGGTGATCGATCTCGACGGAGAAGAGGTGTTCTGGCGCGACCGCATCCAGCGGACGTTCACCGACGATGGGCAGGGCGGCGGCCATGCCCTGCCGAAGGGCATACCCTACGCGGCCGGCGACTGGACGGACAATCTCCTCAGCTTGCTAGTCTTTGACTATCCCGAACGTCGGGACGCAGAGGCCATGGTCGAACAGTATTTCGAGCGCATGCAGTGTAGACTGCTGCTTGAACCATACGAGAATCGTTCGGACAAAGACACCGGACTGCCGTCGCTGTCGGCGGCACCAAACACGATGATCTCGCTGGTTGAGCCGGCTCATGAGAGATTGGGGCAGTTGCTCTGGCGGATGAAAACCGGAGAGTTGGCCACCCTGACGACCGTCGCGGTGCTTCGCTATGCCGCCGATCGCGGCGCCTTTCCCGAAACGCTCTATCAACTCGAAGAGGCCGGATATATCGACGAGGTTCCGGAGGATCCGTTTGGCCAGGGACCGTTGTCCTACCGCAGGACGACCGAAGGCTTCCTGCTCTACAGTTGGGGCCGGAATCTGCGCGACGACGGCGGACGGATGGGCGTCGGTTCCGATGGAAAACCCCGCATGTGGTCGGAAAACGGCGACTGGGTCTTCTGGCCGGTGCGGGAGCGGGATGCGAAACCGTAGCCAACGGCGGTTCGGCACAGTATGGCGTTCGCTACCGGGACATCAAGGGCACCGAAGGCTACGATCATTATGCCCGCTGGGACCAGGGAATCCGCCTCTTCTTCGCCAACGACTACGTCATGGCCCCTATGCGTGACACGTCCAATCTGCTATGATGGACACAGTGACGAGCGACAGAAGACCGACCAGACGGTGTGAGATGCTGCGCAGAGGAAGAGAGAGTGACAGCGAATTCGGGGAATTGCCCGCCAGCGTGACCGGCTACGTTGGACGGTTGGTCAGGATGATCGGCTATCGTCGGAAGGTCCGGCGGGAGGTGCGCCGTGAACTGCTGGGCCATTTCGCTGACGCTTTGACCGACTGCCCTTCAGCGGAGGAGAGGCAGACGAAGGCCGAGCAGTTGATCGTCGAATTCGGAGATCCTCATCTGGTGGCGATGCTGTGCCGGCGGGCCAAGAAACGTTGTCGCCCTCTTTGGCTCAAGACCATCGATGCGGCACGAATGGCGACGTTCGTACTGGTGTTGCTGCTTACGCTTGGTTGGCTCGGGCTTTCGACCGGGGAATCGCGAATTTCCTTGGAGTACATCGTACGGTTGAACCAGATCACCCGCCCTGATATCCCGCCACAGGGGAATGCTTGGCCTCACTATGAGGCAGCGTTGTCACTCTACGTCGAACCGCACGATGCCGACCTCAGAGAGATTGTCGAGCACGGGGCCCTTGGCGAATCTGATGGCCGGTTACTGTCGTCTCTCGGATCAAGGGAACAGCAGGCAGTCAAGAATTGGATCCTGCAAAATGAGGGTGCCTGGCAAGAATTCTGTACGGCCACCAGACAGGCATGCCACTTCCGGATATACGGCTGTCAGCCGAGGACTCCTACTGGGCGATTCCCTGCGCTTTGGGCGCTTGGCACTGACTGTGTCAATGGACTTGCAGGACTGGCTGACGTTGGAATATGGCGGTCTCGTTGGGCTTTTCAAGAACGGAAGTGGGCAGAGGCGACCGAGTACGCCTTGGCGGTTGCCCGTGCGGGCAGCCACTGGCAGAGCAGTGCCATGCTTGAAGAACAACTCATTGGATCGTGGATGGCTGAACTCGCACATAATGAGATACTGCGTATGGTTCAATTCGGTGAGCGAACATCGTTGCGATATACCGACCTGCAAAACGCGCTTGTCGAAATCTATCATGGAGGTTATCCGGGTCTGAACGTCGAAGGAGAAAGGCTGTGCGTTCATGATCTGATCCAGCGTTCTTTTACCGAGGGAGGATTCGGAGGAGGCCATATCATTCCGGGTCGGATGAAGGCTATTATACTGCACGGGCTTGGTGACCGAGCCACGTGGATGACAGAAGTGGTGCTTGCCTTTGTGGACGTAGCGGCCAGCATGATGCACGTACGGCGCGATAAGACGATTGGCAAGGTGAACGAGCTATTCGAAGAGATTGCACGGTGTGTCCAGTTGAGACCTTACTACCGTCATGCAAACAAGGGGACTGGCATAGACGAAAGGTACGGAACTTGGGATGAACTCAGGCATACTATGGCTTACCTGTTATTGTTTGATGAACGGGTGGATTCCGAAAGAGTGTTTCGAGGAAGGGCACTACACGAGGCGGCGGTTGCGATCGTTGCCCTCAAGCGTTATCGGCGCTCTACGGGAGAGTACCCGGCAGATCTGGAAAGCCTCGTCGACGCTGCGTATATAGACCATGTTCCGTTGGACCCCTACAGTGACGATTCCTTGGTCTACAGGCGGGTTGGCGACAATTTCCTGCTGTATAGCGTGGGGCCCGATTTCGTGGATGACGGAGGCGTGACGGGTGTGGATGATAAAGGGCAGCGCAAAGCGTGGCCTGACAAAGGTGACCGGGTTTTCTGGTCGGTGGCCAGTGCGGTCAAGTAGGGTGGGGTGGGGAAATCGTTGCAATTGAGCGAGGAGGCATATACGATGGCTCCAGAACGCTCGGGCAGGATGTGTGTGGCGCATTCTGCGAATTCTGATCTGAAGTCCGGGAGGTTGCCATGAGTTCGGGAAGATGTCCTCTGCATTGTCACTCCTGTCATTCGATCTCGCGTCGCGATTTTCTCAAGGGCTCGAGCGTTTTGCTGGCGGGCTCGTCGCTGCTGGCGGGCTGCTCGTCTCTCGAATCCAATATGGCAGAGATCGAGCCGATTCGCCCCTGCGGGCCGGCGTCCACGTACGTGCCGACCATCCGGGCGGCATTCGTCCGTCGGAAGGAAGAATACGGCATGTGGTGGCCCGGCGCGGTATACGATGGCGAGACCGCCAGACAGACCTACACCGAGGGACTAGCCAAGACCGCCCTGGCCCTTGGGGCCGAGCTCGAACTGCGGCCCGAGCCGATCTACAGCCTCGAAGAAGGACAGACCTGGATCGCCGAGGCCCAAGCCGCCAGGGTCGACGGTCTGATCCTCGTGATGATGGACCGGCAGAGGCATTCGTGGCCGACGGCGCAGAAGGTGGCGGCCAGCCCAATTCCGTCGATCATCTTCTCTCCGTTGGGCACGTCGTTCACCACGAACACGGTCCATCTCGCCGATACGCCGGGCTGCGTGGTGTATGCGACGAACGATTTCAGCCAGCCCGCTTACGGGATGAAGATGCTCTGTGCCAAGGCCAGGATGGCGCGGACCCGCTGCGTGGTGATCAAAGGCGAGAGGCGATTCGACGCGCCGCTGGCCGATACCGGCATCTCGCTGCGGACTATCCCCGCCAAGTCGTTCATCGACGAGTACAACCGCACGCCGGACAGCGAGGCCGTTCTGGCGATGGCCGATGGATACATGCGACAGGCGCGCCGCCGGATCGATGCAACGCGCAAGGACGTGATCAACGGGCTCAAAAGCTACTATGTTGCAGGCAGGATCCTGGAGCGGGAGGGCGGGGATGCCATCACGATGGATTGTCTCGGTGCACTGGGCAACATCGACGTCAGCCTGCCCTGTATCGCTTGGTCGCGCATGAACGACGACCGCATCCCCGCCGCCTGCGAAGCCGACACCGGCGCGGTCGCGTCCCACGTGATGGTGCAGTACCTCTTCGACCGCCCGGGCTTCCAGCAGGACCCGGTGGCCGACACGATCGACGACACCGTGATCGGCGCCCATTGTTCGTGCCCGACCCGTCTGAACGGATTCGATGAGAAGCCCGAGCCCTTCGACATCAAGCACCATCACGGCAACCGCGATGCGGTCCCGCGCACCCTCTGGCGCGAAGGCCAGCGCGTCACGAGTATCGATCTGCTGCCCGGCAGCCAGGACAAGCCCTCGACCGTTCTCGTTTCGGTGGGTACCGTGACCGACAACATGGAAGTGCCTCCCAGTGGCGGATGCGTCGTTTCCGTCAAGGTCAAGTTCGACGGCAACCATCCGGTGCTCAGCTTCCCGGGTTTCCACCAGATCTTCTTCTATGGCGATTGTGGCAGGCAGGTGAAAGACTTCTGCCAGCTCTGCGGCTTCACCGCGGAGATCGCCTGAGCCCTGGGGCGTTTCAGAAGGGAATTCCAGCCATGAAGTATCGTCGACTGGGCAGGACCGACCTGGAGGTGTCCGTGGTCGGTCTGGGTACCTGGCAGTTTGGCGGCGAGTGGGGCAAGGACTTCGAGCAGGCGGAAGTCGATGCGATCGTGGAGAAGGCTGCCAAGATGGGGATCAACCTGATCGACACCGCCGAGTGCTATGGCGATCACCTCTCCGAGAAGCTCATCGGGCGGGCGATCAAGGACCGGCGCGATCGGTGGATCGTCGCCACCAAGTTCGGCCACCGGTTCAAGGAGCGCTTCGAACGGGACGACGTTTACGATCCCGCCCTCGTTCGCGAGCAACTGGAGGCCTCGCTGGAGGCGCTCCAGACCGACTACATCGATCTGTACCAGTTCCACAGCGGCACAGACGCCATGTTCGATACGCCGGGCTTGTGGGAGATGTTGCGCGAGCAGGTCGAAGCGGGCGTCGTGCGGCACCTGGGCATCTCGATCAGCAGCAGCTATCGGGGCACGCATCAGGTGGACGCCGCAACGGACATCGGAGCCGACGCCATCCAGGTGGTCTACAATCGCCTCCAGCGGCGGGCCGAAGAGCAGTTCTTCGACCAGGCTGTTTCGCAGGACTTGGGCGTACTGGCTCGGGTTCCACTGGCCAGCGGCTTTTTAAGCGGCAAGTACGGCAAAGACGCCCGCTTCGAGCGGACCGACGTTCGTGCGGTCTGGAAGAGCGACGAGCAGCGGCGCCGGATGGCGGAGGAGGTGGAGGAAGTCCGCTCGGAAGTTCCGGAAGGCGTGCCCATGGCCCAATGGGCCCTGGCGTGGTGCCTCCAACACCCGGCGGTCACCTGCGTGATCCCGGGCTGCAAAACCGTCGAGCAGCTAGTCTCGAACGCCGGAGCGGCCGAGTTGCCCCTGGTTTCCGACGATCATTTGCAGGCGGTGCAACGATGATCGACCGGGCGAGGTCGGCGCAGAGATTCAGAACGCTCTGAGCCTGCAACCGGAATGAACGAGAACCGAGCAGAGCGAAGGATCACTCGTATCTGCTCGGATGGGCTTTAAAATGAAGGGCAGAAAAGCGGGGGGTTAGCGTCGGGTCGCCCGTTGGGCTTTTCGCATGCGTCGGCGTTCGCGCTCGGAAGGCTTCTCGTAGTAAGCGTTCCGCTTCATGTCACGAATCAGACCCTCTTTCTCGCACAGCTTCTTGAACCGCCTGATCATCTGTTGCACCGACTCGCCTGTACGCATCTTGACCTTTAACACTCAATCGACTCCTTAAAACGACTGCTCCGCCACAAACAACACCTTCGGGGAGAACGTACTCCCAACGTCGGCATGACGCGTGAACCCATTAAACTAATCGCTCGCGGAAGCGGTTTCAAGGCGAAAATAGGGGCTTCGGACGCTTTTTCGATAAATTATGGGCCCCGTCAGGGGGTTTTCGGCAATGGTCGGCCGCCGCGACCGGCTTACCCGGCTTACGAGAGTCTTGAAAACCGGGCCGAAATATGGTATTATAAATGTTTTCTTGGGAGGTATGCCTTTACTTGGAAAAGTTTCGCCAGACGCTGAGAGTCAGAAAAGAACGGGCCATTCTGGTGGCCGCCAACCTGTTGAGATCAAGGGGATCGGACGATCTGGCCGAATTGACGGCCCTGGCCGAGAGTGCCGGGGCGGTCGTGGTGGACCGGTTTCAACAGCGCATCCGAAGGATCAATTCCGCGACCTACCTGGGCAAGGGCAAGGCTCTTCAGCTTGCCCAGCGCGTCAGGCGGTTCAAGGCCGATGTGATCATTTTCGACAACGATCTCTCACCCGCCCAGATTCGCGAACTGGAGAAGATTGCCGAGGCCAAGGTACTGGATCGCAGCGAGCTGATCCTGGACATCTTTGCCACTCGAGCCAAGACTAAGCAGGCCAAGCTCCAGGTGGAGCTGGCCCAGTTGGAGTACACCTATCCGCGCCTGACGCGGATGTGGTCCCACCTCGATACGGTTGCCGGCGCGGGCGGTGCCACGGCGGCGGGCGCGGTCGGTGGTATCGGCACCCGCGGTCCCGGCGAGCAGCAGCTTGAAATCGACCGGCGCCTCGTCAGCAAGCGAATCAGCGAACTGAAACGCGAACTGGAGGGAATCGACGATCGCAAGTTGCGTGAGATCAAGGGGCGACATGGGCTCTTCAAGATCTGCCTGGTCGGCTACACCAACGCGGGCAAGAGCACGCTGCTCAACGCCCTGACCGACGCCGGCGCATTCGTGGAGGATCGCCTGTTCGCCACGTTGGATACGCGGACGCGGAAGTGGTCGCCCGCCAAGGGGGTCGAGGTGCTGCTCAGCGATACGGTTGGATTCGTCCGCAAGCTCCCGCACCAGTTGGTCGCGTCGTTCAAGGCGACGCTGGAAGAGGCGGTCAACGCCGACCTGCTCCTGCACGTGATCGATGTGGCCAGCGAGGACGTCTTAGGCCAGATGGAGTCGGTCCACGCGGTTCTCGACGAGATCGGCTGCGGCCAGAAACCCACGCTGCCGGTGCTCAACAAGATCGATGCGATCAAGGACATCAGCGCGATGGAGATGCTCGAAACCGTCCATCCGAACGCCATCTCGGTTTCCGCTCGCAGCGGCCTTGGGCTGGACGCCCTCGCGCGCAAGGTGACCGAATTCTATCGCGGAGGCGAGCTGGTGCTGCGCGTCAGCAGCCGGCAGTCCAACGGACGCATCCAGAGCTTCCTCCGCGCCCACGGCCAGATCCTCGACGAACAGTATGGAGACAGCTCCGTCATCATCGAGGTCCGCATGGGACAGAACCAGCTCCTCGAGCTCCAGCGACTTCGTCCCGACGCCCTCGAAATCGTCCAGCACTGACGGCACTGCCGACGATATCTGCAATTTCCAGTGGAAATATCGCGAGTGACGCTACCCGTCTCTGCGCACGAAAAAAGGCGAGCGTCGAAACGGACCGCCCACCTTGGATCTGTCCTGCTGCCCTTGCCGCCGCACCGGTCAGGTGCGTCGCATTCTAGAGGGGTCGCATTAGCCCAGCATTAAGGATTCGTCAGAATTGCATGAATCCTGGCTTCACTCGTTCTGCACGATCCTTTCTGCGGGTACGTCTCCAGGGTGGAATTGACAGGCAGGGGGTTCCCGGGTTTAATGCGTTGCGAACGGACCGGACACCATCCTCACGAACGGGGTTTGCGATGCCAGAGAAGGAATTCCAGAACGTATCGATCATCGGCGACGGCGGCATGGGAACCGTGCTGGCGATCCTGCTGTGCGAGAAGGGGATCGCCACGCGAATGTGGGGCTACGACGCCGACCAGCTTGGCGAGATCGAGCGGAGACGTGAGAACACGAAATTCCTGCCAGGATACAAGTTGCCGGGTACGCTGGCTTTCGAAGCGAAGGACGGCCGGGCGATGGTGGGCGCCGACCTGATCGTCTCGGCGATCCCGTGCCAGTACATGCGCGGGGTCTGGACTCGCCTGCGAGCGTATGTGCCCTCCGGCGTGCCGGTGGTCTCGGTCGCCAAGGGAATCGAGAATGAAACCCTTATGCGACCGACACAGATTCTCACCGACCTGCTCGGCGAAGACGTGCCGAGGGCGGTTCTCAGCGGCCCGACCATCGCCGATGAACTGGCGCGAAAACTGCCGGCGACGGCCTGTGCAGCGGCCGAAGACAAAGGCCTCGCCACCCGGATCCAGCACACCTTCACCTGCTCGTGGCTTCGCGTCTACACGAATTCCGACGTCGTGGGCGTGGAATTGGCGGGCGCATTGAAGAACGTGATCGCCATCGCCGCCGGAATCATCGACGGTGTCGGCGCCGGGGACAACGCCAAGGCGGCCCTGCTGGCACGCGGGCTGGCGGAGATCAGCCGATTGGGTCTGGCTATGGGCGCTGCCGAGCAGACGTTCGCCGGTCTGACCGGACTTGGCGACCTGGTCACCACCTGCATTTCGCCGTCCGGACGGAACCGTTCCTTCGGGGAACGCATCGGTCGAGGCCAGACGCGGGAAGAGGCGCAACGCGCGACGGATTCCGTGGTGGAGGGCGTCACGACCTGCGCGTCGGTGGCGTCCCTCGCGTCGAAACACCGCGTGGAGATGCCGATCACCCAGGCGGTCTATGAGGTCCTATTCGAGGACAAACCGGTGCGCGCTGCCATCGAAGACCTGATGACCCGTCGTCTCAAATCCGAGTAGAGCCGCGCCTGCCGCTGCATTCGCCGCAGCGGTCATGGGGTGTCTTTCTTCCACGGTTTGCATGGATTTGCACGGGATTCACACTCCCGTCCGGCTTCATCCTTACTATAGGTCGCGCCGCGTTTGCCGTGCTCCGGATAAGGCGAAGGGACGCCTGTTATCGGAACTGCTCGAGTTGCCGCCTCGCGTCATATCCACACAGAAGGCCAATATCCTCGCTCGTTTTTTGTCCCGCGATGTTCGCTTGATATATTTTAAGTGGCGCGGCATGGATGACCGAAGTAGTACTGCCGGAGAACGGGCCATGCAGCCAGCAATGAAAAGGACGAAGGGGTCATAGAAAGCCACGCTGATACGTACGCATATCGGCAGTCACGAGAGAGCAGACACCATCAATCCGTTTTTGAGGTAGGCCGCACTGGTATGTTTGGACTCATGAAAAAACGCTCGTATCTGATTGGGGTCGATTTGGGCAATGACTGCCTGAAGCTCGCGCAACTGACAAACGGGACCGAAGAAGCCATGCTGCTGGCCGGCCAGTACGTGAATCGTCCCGCCGAGATCGTCGCCGGGACCGCCCGATGGCAACGGTGGGCCATCGAGGTCATGCGAGAGGCGACGGCCAATGGGCACTTCAAGGGCAAGGAGGTCGTCGCGGCGCTGCCTGCCAATGAGGTCTACGTCGACCACATTCGCTGGCCCAAGAAATTCGACGGCAAGATCGAGGATGCGATCTTCGCCCGAATCAAGCAGAAGCTGCCGTTCGAGCCCATTCAGAAGAACACGCTGATCAAGTACATCCCGACGGAACAGGACAACGTCATGGTCATGGCGACGGAGCGAACCGTGATCGATCGCCACCTGGCCATCTACGAGCGGGCGGGCCTGTCGATCAGCTCCATCGGTGTCTGGCCGGTCGCGTTGGCGACGTGCTACGCGCATTTCTTCGGTCGGCGTAAGACGGATCTGGATGCCATCGTCATGCTGCTGGACATCCAGCCGGACTGCACCAACATGGTGATCTGTCGACACAAGAACCCGCTGTTCGCCTGCTCGGTTCCGATCGGCGCCCGGATGCTCAAGGAAGAACCCATGGTGGGCCGGCTCGTGATGGAACTGACCGCCAGCCGACGACAGTTTCTAGCCGCCTACAAGAACGCCCAGATTGAGCGCTTGATCTTCCTCTCGGGACTGGCGGTGGAGCCGGACATCTATCGCACCGTGGCCCGACAACTGGAGGTCCAGGCGCAGATGGGAGACTGCATGGCAGCCACAACCGTGAGCGACCCCGAACGATTCGGCTTGGACCGCAGGAGCGACAAGGTCAGTTGGGCCCTGGCGTTTGGTCTGAGTCTGTCGTGACGGGATGTTGGACAACGAGTGAGTGCTCCGTAACCGAGGTGGGTAAAGACGATGTCGAACATAAATTTCGTACCGGACGATTATGTGCAGAGCAACGAGTCACGCCGAGCCAATCTAATGTGTCTCGTGCTTTTCTCCGTCGTGATGGCGGCCCTGGGGGGATCTTTCGTCACGATCAAGATCCGCCAGCGCGCCTGTGGGGCCGAGGAATCGCTGGTCAACGCCAAGATGGCGAGAATGCAGGAATCGATCAAGAAGTTCGAGGAACTGCAGACCAAACGCAAGGAGATGATGAAGACGGCGCTGACGACGGCTGAGTTGATCGAGCCGGTGCCGCGCAGCGTCCTTCTGGCCTCGTTGACGAACACGTTGCCGCCGGGGGTTTCCCTGGTAAAGCTCGACGTGATGCAGAAGGAGCCGTCGAAGAACGCCTCACGCACGCAATCCTCGCGCAGTCGATACGAAGCGGCCCAGGCCAAGAAAGACACCGAGCCAGGCGGAAGACGTTCGGCGGAGGAGCAACTGGAAACCCACATGGACATCGAAGGCATGGCACCCAGTGACATTCAGGTCGCCGAGTACATCAGATCCCTCGGCGGTTCCGTTCTTCTGGATAACGTCGCCCTGGTGGAGTCGGCCGAGAAAGTGGTCGACGGCACCTCCTTTCGCCATTTCAAGCTCAAGGCGACGCTCACCGAACAGGTCCACTTGACCAAGGAGGACGTGGACGAGATCCGAGCCCGGGCGGAACACTCCGTCTATCAGTTCTGACCGGATCGGGACCGAATCCAACCTCGGGCGGCGCCCGGCGTTGCCCATCTCGTGCAGCAGGAGCAGGATATGACCAGTGGTTTTCGCAAAGCAATCTTCTTCGTGCTGTTGCTGGGCGTCGCGGCAGCAGGGTACCAGTTTATGATCAAGCCGGCCAATCAACACCTGGCCGTCGCCCGACAGCGCGTTGACGGCAAACGCGCCAAGCTGGCCGAATTTGAGGAAGCCACTGCGAAGGCGGAGGATCTCAATCGGCAACTGGGGCAACTGGAGGAGGCCATCCGTTTCTTCGAGAGCAAGCTTCCGCCCACCAGCGAGATTCATAAAGTGCTGGAACAGGTCACAATCATCGCGCAGAAGCAAGGCCTCCAGCCGAAGACCATTCGTACGCTGGTTCGCAAGGACAACAGCGGATACGTGGAACAGCCTCTGACCATGAAGCTGGTGGGCAACTTCAACGCATTCTACTCCTTCCTGCTGGAAATTGAGAAGCTGCCTCGCATCATGAAGCTTCGGCAGCTCAATTTGGAGAAGGACAGGGAGGGAGAAGGTGAGATCGGCGCGGAGTTCATTCTCAGCATCTTCTTCCAGAACAAGACGGCGTGAGCCCGGTGCATACGCCACTGCGAACGTCCGCACGTGCGGTCGAGATTGGGAATTGATGGAGTTGGACTATGTTGTCTTTTTTGCGTGAACAAGGCCCCGGAGAGACGCCGGGTAACGAGGCGGGCGCTGCCAGCCTGCGAGATGGCAATACGGCCGCCGGAGGGGAGACCCAGGAGTACCTGACCACGGTCGCCAACAGCAGCAACCTGCGCAACAGCACCATTCTGGTGGCGATTCTGGTGGCAATCGGTCTGGTGGGCCTCGGTTATATGATTCGCAAGAGTCAGCCACAGACGGCATCGGCTCAGCCGAGCACGGACGAAGAAGTCAAGATCGAGGCGGCCATCAGCCGATTGACCGGGGTCAGTTCGGAAATGGTCAGCCGGATGGACGAGATCGTCAGCAAGTTCTACGAGTTCTCCGATGTCTTCCAGGTAGGCGTGACGGAATTGGTGAAGAACCCGTTCGAGGTCGAGGCGTTCATGGGCGCCATCAAGGACGAGGTTCCCAGTGAACAAGACCAAAAAGCGAAGGCCGCACGGATTCACCGTGAAATGCTCAAGAAGCAGGCGGCGAACCTGGCCTTGCTCAGCGTGATGCGATCCGAAGACGGCAACGCCTGCATGATCAACGACCGCATTCTCCGGCCGGGCCAATCCATCGAGGGATTCGTCGTCCTCGATATTGCCGGCGATTCCGTCGAGTTGGCCTGGCAGGGTGACCAGCCGGGCCTGGACGCAGAAACTGAAGAATTGACCATCCAACTGAAGCTGACCCAATGATGCTACGCTTTCGATCCAATGCCAAACCGAGTGCTCCCTCGCCGCCGAGCTCGAAGCCCGAGACCGGCGCTGCCTCGGCCACGACGTTCTGTGATGACGCGGAAGTGCGCGGTCTCAGTGATCTGTACTCTCCGGAACCGACGAGCCAGTCGCATATCCGCGATGCCGCCGACATCCTCCTGGAGATGGGCAAGATCACGGACGAGCAGTATGGGCGCCTGCGCAGAGAGTTGATGAATCGTCCCGGTATCGACGCCGCGATGTGGGTGCTGAAAGAGGGCTGGGTGGCCCCCGATGATGTGCTGCACGCCAAGGCCACTCTCGGGGGACTCGAATTCCGCCACATCGCTGCGGAGCAGGTGGAGAAGGAGGCCTTCGAGAAGCTCGATATCGAGTTCATTCAGCGCAGCAGCGTCGTGCCGGTCGCCATCGAGCAGGACACGCTGCTGGTGGCGACCAGTGAGCCGGCGAACGTCTTTGCCATCGAGGATGTCAAACGACAGACGCAGATGAACATCCGCGTCGTCGTGTGCAGTCCCGATGACATCGCCGCCATCTGCGAGTCCTTCAAGGTACAGGAGAGCGGGAATTACAGCCTGGACGATATCATCAATGACATGACCGAAGTCGAGGTGGTCCAGGATCAGGAAGAGGACGCGGAGGACCTCGAGTCGATGGCGGGACAGTCTCCCGTCATCAAATTCGTCAACTACCTCATCAGCAATGCGATCCGCGAAGGGGCCAGCGACGTTCATATCGAGCCGAAGGAAACCAAGACGCGGATCCGCTACCGCATCGACGGGGTTCTGTTCGAGGCGATGCAGGCGCCGAGCAAGATGCACCCGGCGATCGTCTCGCGCATCAAGATCATGGCCAATCTCGACATCTCCGAACGACGGGTCCCGCAGGACGGGAAGGTCTCGGCGATCGTCGGGGGACGCGCGATCGATCTGCGGGTCTCGACCCTGCCGACCAATCGCGGTGAAAAGACCGTGATTCGCGTTCTCGACAGCCAATCGATCGTCCGCGGTCTGGAGTACGTCGGGATGGAGCCGGACGTCTGCCAGGTGTTTGCACAACAGGTGGCGATGCCCCACGGCATCCTGCTGGTCACCGGACCGACGGGCTCGGGCAAGAGCACCACGCTGTATTCGGCCCTCTGCGAGATGGACGGGGAACGCCTGAACATCTCCACGGTGGAGGACCCTGTGGAATACGAGCTGGACTTCTGCAACCAGGTGCATGTCAACGAACGGGCCGGACTGACCTTCGCCTCGGCCCTGCGCAGTCTGCTCCGTCAGGATCCCGACGTCATCATGATCGGCGAGATTCGCGACAACGAGACGGCGCGGATCGCCGTTCAGGCGGCTCTCACCGGACACCTGGTGCTTTCCACGCTGCACACGAACGACGCCGCCAGCAGCGTCACGCGATTGGTGAACATTGGGATCGACGCCTACCTGATCGCGGCCTCTCTGAATGCGGCCGTTGCCCAGCGGCTGGTGCGGAAGATCTGCCCCAAATGCAAGGAAACCTATAGCCTGCCCGACCGCCTGCACAAATACGTCGAGCGCGTGGGCGCCAACCCGAAGGAACTGGTCCACGGCGCCGGATGCGAGGCCTGCCGGGGCTCCGGGTATACCGGACGCGTGGGCATCTTCGAAATGCTGATCGTCGACGACCAGTTCCGCTCTATCATCAACCAGGATGCCTCCGTCGCGAACATGCGCCGCGCGTTCCACGCCAGCGGCCAAGCTTCGCTGTTCGAAGACGGAATGAAAAAAGTCAAGAAAGGCCTCACTACCGTTGAGGAGGTGCTTCGGGTGACTGAGGTATACGGACAGAGCGAGGACGAGGTGTTCGTGGAGAACCTGGACTGATCGTCCCCCTTTCAGGACCCTTATACAGGATGCGGCCATGATCGATATCAAAAACATTCTGGCGCTGGCTATCGAGAATCACGCCAGCGACGTTCACATCAACGTCGGCATGCCTCCGGTACTGCGACGCGACACCGAACTGATTGACATGGATGCTTCACCGGTGACCGATCAGGACGCGCGCGCCATGGTGGTGGCCATGGTGGGTCCGGAGAAAATGAAGAAGTTTGAGGAACACCGGGACTTGGACTTCTCGACCGAGATCACCGGCGGGCACCGGTTCCGTGTCAACGCGCACTTCCAGCGGGATACGGTGGCGATCAGCTTCCGCGTGATCCCCAATCAGGTGCATAACATCGACGATCTGCATCTTCCGCCGATCGTCAAGGAACTGACGGATCTGCCCCGAGGACTCGTGCTGGTCACCGGCCACACCGGCTCGGGCAAGAGCACGTCGTTGGCGGCCATGATCGGCCTGATCAACTCGAGGTACAGCAAGCGTATTATCACGCTCGAAGATCCCGTGGAGTACCTGATCGAAAACGACCGGTGCATGATCGAACAGCGTGAGATCGGTTCGGATTGCCCGAATTTCGCCTCCGGACTCCGCCACGCGCTGCGTCAGGATCCGGACATCATCATGGTCGGCGAAATGCGCGACCTGGAAACCACGAGTTTCACGATCACAGCCGCCGAAACCGGTCACCTGGTCTTCAGCACGCTGCACACGATCAACGCGCCGCAGAGCATCGAGCGAATCATCGACATCTATCCGGCCGGCCAGCAGAACCAGATCCGCACCATGCTGGCCAATACGTTGCAGGCGGTCATTTCGCAGACGCTGTTTCGTCGGGTGGACGAACCCGGCATGGTGCCGTGTACGGAGATCCTGCTGTGCACCTCGGCCACGCGCAACTGCATTCGCGAGAACCGGATTTACGAGATTCCCAACATCATCGAGACCTCGCGGCGGCTGGGCATGCAGAGCATGGACCACGGCATTGCCGAGATGTACTTCAAGGGCTTCATCGACCGGGACGAGGCGATCGTACGTTCGAGCAACCCGGGCAAGATGGAGAAGATTCTCGTTCCGACCAACCAGACGGAGAACGCCGCCGAGTTGGCCGGAGCGGGCACAGATAGATAGGTGAGGGTGACATGGCGCTACAGACCGTCCAAGAATACGAAAATCGTGCCGCCGCTTCCGAAGATTGGCAGAGCACGGGGGCTTCCTCGGCTGGAACCGGCCGACGCAGCTACAGTTCGGGGCCGGGTTCCGCCCCGGAGGGGTCACTGGTCGGGAAGATGCGGGGATTTCGAGTCGAGTTCGGCCCCAGCCGCAAAGACATCCTGCATTTCACCAGCCAGTTGGCGGTGATGGTCCGGGCGGGCATCAGTCTCCAGGACGCGCTCGAAGGCATCTGCGAGCAGTCGGACAATGTGAAGTTCCAGGCCATCCTTCGCGACTTGAAGTTGCGGATCGAAGAGGGCAATAGCTTCTCGCAGGCGCTGGCCGAACACCCGCAGGTGTTTACGAATCTGTACGTCAACATGGTGGCGGCCGCTGAGGCCTCCGGGTCGCTCAGCGACATGCTTCAGAAACTGGCGGAGTATCTGGACGAGGAGGCGGAAACGCGTTCCCAGGTCAAGAGCGCCATGGTCTATCCGGTGATTATCGCCGTCATGGCGATCGGGGTCACGACGTTCCTGTTGTGCTTCGTACTGCCGCGCTTCACCGCGATTTTCCAGGGCAAGGAGCACCTTCTGCCGGCGCCGACGATCCTCTTGATGGCCACCAGTCATTTCCTGAGGACGTGGTGGTACGCCATCATCCCGACCATCGCTGCCGCGTTCTGGGGCCTGCATTACTTCGTCAATACCACGACGGGCCGGCTCTGGTGGGACAAGACCAAGCTGGTGTTGCCATTGATCCGCATGTTGTGCCGCAGTCTCTACATCACGCGCAGTCTTCACACCATGGGGGTGCTGACCCGCGCCGGGGTGCCGATTCTCAACACGCTGTCCATTACCGCCCACATCTCCGGAAATGCCCTGTACAAGAGCATGTGGTTGGGGGTGTACGAAGAGGTCCGGCAGGGCAAGAAGATCGCCGCCAGTCTGGCGCAGTACAAGCTGATGCCCAGCAGCGTGGTGCAGATGATTCGAAGCGGGGAGGACTCCGGCAACATGGCCGAGGTTCTCAGAGATATATCGAATTTCTATGGTCGGGAGCTGAAGGCCGTGATCAAGGCGGTGACGTCGATGATCGAGCCGATCATGATCTGTGTCATGGGCGTGCTCGTCGGGTTCATCGCCATGAGCATCATCCTGCCGATCTTCAAGATGTCGAACCTGGTCACGGGCAAATAGGCTTATCCGACGCACGAGGGAGGTGAGGTATGGAGGAGTCGAAACGACGGAAGGGATTCTCGTTTGTGGAGATCCTGATCTCGGTCATCCTGGTAGGGCTCTCCATCACGGCCCTGGTGGTCGCCAGCAGTTCCTTCACGCAGGCCAACGGCGCCGGGGCCGATCTCTCGACCGCTGAGTTTCTCGTCGAGCAGATTCGGGAACTGACGACCCTGCTGCCGGTTATGGACCCGGAGATTACCGCGGACCAATGGACCTCGCTGACCGCAGGTGCCGACGAACCGACCGTGGCCCACTACGATGACGTAGATGACTTCAACGGTTTCGACAGTAACACCGTGGGCGCTCCCATTGACGCAAGCCGTAATCCCCTCAACGATCTGTCCGCCTTTCGCCAACTTGTCACGGTCGAGCGGGTCAGTGAATCCAACTTCGATCAGGTGGTGGCCGCCAATGATGACAGTCCTTTCATTCGGGTGACGGTCCGGATCCAACATAACGGAAGGGAAATCACCTCGGCCAGTTGGATTCGTGCTTTGTACTGAGCTGTCGTCCCGAGGGCCGATGCATCCGGGGAGAACGAGAAAAATGAAACGCAGATCGCAGCATCCTGGTCCGCAATCCGCCTTCACCGTGGTCGAGTGTCTGATCAGTCTGGCGATCTCCGCCATGCTGCTGACCGCGGTGGCAGTGGCCTTCAATGCCTCGCTGGTAAACTTCCGCGAGAACGAGGAGATGTTCCAGTCCATCAACAACGCCCGCCAGGCCTTGACACGAATGACGAGCCAGCTCCGCACGTCCAATGGCATCGATCCCACGGCCCCCGCCACCGAGTGCACATTCCTCACAGCGGCCAACGAAGATATTACCTACGAGTTCCGCGATGGTGGCTATGCAGATCCTGCGTACCGCAACACCTTGTGTCTGGTCACCAACAGCG
>CAZTGH010000060.1:0-18731 GCA_964612985.1 uncultured Pirellulales bacterium | reverse complement strand
TGACCGGCTTCTCGACGTACACGTCTTTGCCCGCCTGGCAGGCCCAGATCGTCATCAGCGAGTGCCAGTGGTTGGGCGTGGCGATCACGATCGCGTCGACGTCGTTGCGGTCCAGCACGTCGCGAATGTCGCGGTAGCCCTTGATGGCCTCGTCGCCGACCTCGTACCGCTTCTTGAACTCCCCGATGCGCTGGTCCAGGATCTGCTGGTCCGGCTCAACCAGCGCCACCACGCGGACACCGCTCATGTTGTTGAAATGGTGGACATGGGCGTTTCCGCGGCCTTTGATGCCCGCCACTGCCAAGCGGATCTGATCATTGGCGCCTCGCGCCCGGGCCAGGAAAGGAGATGGGGACGACAAGGCCAGATACGAACCGGCCGTGGCGACGACACTGCGTTGGAGGAAGCTGCGGCGAGTGAATTGTTTCATCGTTGGTTCCTTTCGCTCGAATCGAGGCACAATCTTGATACGGGTGCGAAATGGGATCATGCCGGCTTTCGTACGCACCAGATACCGAATACAGACGAGTATCCTACCGTGGATATTTCCGAATTTGAACCATTTTATCGACGCACCGCGTCTTTCGTGCGGAAATTATAGGGCCCGCCCAAGGGGCTCATCTCTCATCTTTTTGCCAGATCTTGATGTAATCGACATACATGCAGGACGGATTCGGGGTCTTGTCGAGGGGCCAGCCGGGACCGAGTGCGAGATTGACCAGGGGAAACAAGGGGGTCTTCACGCACTCCGGCGTAGGCTCGCGATGCAGTTCGACGCCGTCGAAATAGAGGATGATCTCGCGCTCGTCGATCAGGACGCCATACGTGTGGAAATCCTCTTCCATGCCGAAGATGGCGAAGCGATGCCCATCGTGTTTGCTCTCGGCGCCGCCCAGGCCCCACTGGTGCAGCACATAGTGATATCGCCATGGCCAGTGACCATAATGCTCGACGACATCCACTTCGGGGTTCACCCTTGGGCCCGTGTTATCCGGAACCCCCTTGAGACTCTTGGTCCCCATCAGCCAGAAGGCCGGCCATGTCCCGGGACCCTGGGGGAATTTCGCGCGGCACTCGAAATAGCCATATTGCTGCTTGAAACCGTTGCCGTTCGGGTCGACCGCCGAGAGCAGTCCGCTTCGCCAGCGACCGCCCTCCCTGCGAGCCTCGATACGCAGCACGCCATCGGCGACGGTAAACGGGAAGCCGGGCTGCGGATCAGCGAACCGTGCATCCCCGAAATCGCCACGCCAAGGCGTGTGGGCGATCCACCGCGTCCCACCCGAGCCGGCCGGCCCCCACGCTGAGACGCTCAGGTCATTGAATTCTTCGTCGAATGTGAGGTGGTACCCCGATAAGTCGAGCGTTCTTTCTCCCGGTCCGGGGATCGGCGCCTGCGCATCGACAACGAGCGTACCGATCCGGTAACGGCTCTCGCCGGAGATCGCCACCCCGGGGCCGGCCTCCAAGGGGACCTTCCGTCCGTCCGTCTTGTCGTACAGCCCCGCCAGGATGGCATACCGCCCTTCCGTCAGGGCAATCTCAACGGTCCGCTTATCCTTGACCGCCCACTGTTCAAGGGGTATGGTGCGCGTGTATGCCACGAGCCCATTCCACTTCGAAGTCGGTGTCGGCAATTTGTGGTCATCCTGGAGCACAATCGCGCCATCGTCGTCCACGACATGGACAAATGCCATGTAATCGGCGTCCGTGGGCGCTGCCTGCCAGCGATAGGCGATCCGAAACCCCGCGCCGGGTCGGCCGGCGACGGTGTCTGGCTCAGCTTTCAAGATCACGGCGGCATCCACCATCGCGCATAGCGACAGAGAGATCGCCACAGACCCAAACAGGCATCTGACCACCCAAGTGGCATGGCGAGCCGTCGGCCCTGTCTTTATCATGAAATTCCTTTCATCTGTCATCGCTTCGCCACGGAAAGCATTGGTTGGTCCAGACCGGCGGGGGGCATCGCGCGCTGCCGGCCTCTTCCCGCAGCAGCAACGGTGTGATTCAGTCGGCGTTCAGTTGCTCGATGGTCCGGCGGATTCGCTCGTCCGTCCAGTCGGCGGGACGGTCACCTTCGAGGTTAGCCGTCATTTGCTCGACCGTCGGGGTCGTGGTGGCGACGCCATCGGCCGGGATGTCTATCCTGGCGGTCCAGCAGATGGCGTTGAGCATGAGCTTACGGAAGTCGTTCTGGGCGTAGACCCAGTGGGTGTGGCCGCCCGTGCATCCAAAGCCTCGCCCGCCGTCGGGACGCTCGTAGGCCCAGGCCACGTGCTCCGGCATGCCGAGCCGGCTGCGAACGGTCGGGTTGCCGCTGTGCGGACCATCGGGACGTTCGCGTGTGCTGTCCGGAGGAACCGCCGTCAGGATCGGCGTCACGTCCGTCATCCCCTCGCGGAATCGCATGTGGTAGTACCACTCGTCCCGCACCGCGAAGGGCTGGACGCCTCGCGTGATCGGATGCTCGGGCAGGGCTTTGAACTCCGCTTTCCAGAACGGATTGACCGACCAGTGCTGCTGGTAGAATCCGCCGATCCAGTCGAGCAGATACTCTCCATAGGCATCGCCAGGATCCAGTGCATAATGAATGAAAACAATCCCCACGCCCCGTTTCGCAAGACCATCGAGAGCCTTCCAGTTGGATTCCCGACCGATCAGGCTGTTGCCGTCACAGGCGATAACGATCGCATCCGCCTCTTCGAAAACGCGGAGATCGCTGGGCCATCCGTCTTCGATGACGCTGGCTTCCACCACAGACAGGTTGTCGTTGAGGATCCGCGCAAACAGCTTACAGTCGGCGGTGTAGGCGTGTCCGGTCCAGCCGTGACTCTGACGACCCGGGACAAAGACAACCTTCTTCCTGGTCCGATCGGCGCCGGAGGCGAACAAGGCGGACAAACCACACAACAGCAAAATACTGACAACGGATACACACCCCAGGGCTCCACGCCTCATTGGAATTTCCTCCGAAACAAAGTGATCAGCTCTTCTTTCACGACCCAACACGGCGAGGTCGGAACATTCCAGAGGATACCACATTCTGTGGATTCGTCACGAAATTCCAGGTATCGAGACGATGTAAACTACGGGTCCTGCTTGGCGAACCGGCCTGGTTTGAACCCACGCGATGAATTCTGCGCGGCGGCCTGGGCGAACTCGGCGGCAAAGAAGAGGATCAGACCTGAGGCAAACACCCAGACGAGGATAACGGCCAGCACACTGGCGGCCCCGTACACGGAACTGAAGCCTCGCGCCGCCAGATATCTCGCGACACCATAGCGGCTCAGCGATAGCAGCACCGCGCCGAGCAGCCCGCCCAGGGTCGCATCCGTCCAACTGATGGTGATGTCCGGCACGATCTTGTATAGCAGCGTGAAAAGAACCGCCAGGATGATCATGCCGCCCAGGAAATCGGTCAGTCGCCAGACGAAATTGTCGGATGAGAGCACGGCGCCGGCAATGGAACTGATCGCCACCGAGAGCACCAGGAAGATGCCGATGACCAGAACCATCGCCAGGGACAGGCCCCGCTTATACAACCACCCGAAGAACAGGCCTTTGCGCAAGCGAACGTTGAAGACGCGGTTCAGAGACTTCTGAAGATGGGCAAATACCGCCGTGGCGCCGAGGATGACCAGAGCCAGACTCGTGATGGCCGAAATGGAGCCTTCCAGAGGCTTCTCCTGCGCTTGATCGAGAAGCTTGTCGATGGCGCTGGCCGCCTCCGGTCCGAAATAGTCCCCCACCTCATCGACGAACTGCTCGTGTGCATCGCGGCCCAGATTGGCACCTGCCGAGACGACGAGGACCAGCAGAGGGGCCAGGGAGAGCATGGCGAAAAAGGTCAGAGAGGCCGCCAGGGTAACCACATCATCCTCGGCACAATGCCGGAACGTGTCCTTGATTGTTTTCCAGGCGACCTTGGGCGACATCTTCATCCCTTCGCAAGTCACGGACCGTGCTTTTCGACCCCTTTACCCTTGCAGATGCGCTTGTGTACGGATCATACCCCGGTTGCGTTCGGCGTATTGCCCGCGGACCGCTCACGTGGCAATCCCGTCGGCCCGGGACAGATTTCGCATCGTTCGTGCGCCGGGCACATTGATCTTCTCGGCCCGACGACCCTTCGCCACACGAACAGCCGATGAGGAAATTCCTGACGCCAAGACCGCAATCGCCTGCCCCAGCGGTCGGTTTCCACCCGACAGGAGTCGTGGTAAACTTCGGCGCATCGCATGGATCGAGTTGGAATGATGCAAACGAGGAAGTCCTGTAATGAACGCCAGCGAGAGACAGAGCCATTTCGAGCGTCTCGATCGGGGCATCAAGCGGTGCCTGAAATGCCCGCTGCATGAGAGCCGGACCCATGCCGTGCCCGGTGAAGGGCCGGTGCCGTCAACGGTGATGTTTGTCGGCGAAGCGCCGGGCAAGAAAGAAGATCAGCAGGGCCGCCCGTTCGTCGGAGCGTCCGGTCGTCGGCTCAACCACCTGCTGGAGAAGCACGGTTTCTCGCGCGACAGTGTCTATATCACATCCTGCGTCAAGTGCCGGCCGCCGAAGAACCGGAACCCGCACGTCGGTGAACTGCGGGTATGCAAAGAGAACTGGCTGCTGCCACAGATCGAACTGCTCGAACCGAAGCTGATCGTGTTGCTGGGCCAGATCGCCGTCAAGAATTTGCTTGAAACCAAAGACAGCCTGCGCAGTCTGCGTGGCGATGCGATCACACACGACGGTCAGCGATACTTGGTCACCTACCACCCCGCAGCGGCGCTGCGCGCGGCGAATCTCGCCGAATCTATGGATGAGGATTTCGCCCGAATCGCCAAGCTGGCTGCCAGACTGCGGGGTTGAATCATCACATCAGGACGAGCGCGCTTCTCAATTGTCCCGGAAGCGGCGCATCCACTGTGGCCAGTCCGCGCTGGTGACCCCGCCGGATGTGGTCCAGGGACCGTTGGTGTCGAACTCCTTGTGCCATGTGAGCCTCCACAGCTCCTTGACACCGACGGCCCGCGCCGAGGAATCCAGAAACAGGTAATTGACGAACCCATTGTGGCGGTCGATGCAGAAGTGCATCATCTCGCGATCGTAGCCCAGCCACTGGCTTTCGAACTGCGGCGGATCGCCCCTCGTACCGTGCGTATAGGGCCCGCCGCCACGCCACATCGTATCGGCAAAAACGGGCACCCTATATGCCTGCCGCACCGCCTTGGTCCGCCAGTTCCACGCGGTGGGCCGCCCCTGAATCTCCGCAACCCCCGATCCGAAATCGTACAGCCAGTTGTTGGCGCCGTAGCTGCACACTTCCTCGCGCTCGCGCGGGTCTCGCGTGCTGACGCTGTCTCCGGTCCCTTGGATATAACTCCATCGGGAACCGCCGTATTCGGCGCCGTCGGGCCGGCGTTTGATGGCGGAAGGACAGCGCAGAATGTTCGATTTCGTGTCCCAGCCCTTTCGCAGCGCGACGATCCAGGTCCCCCGCTGCCAGCCCAGGCTCGTCGGCACCGGGAATCTGCCGTCGTTTCCGTCACAGTACATGCTCCAGATCAGGCCCCAACTATGCAGGTTCATCTTACAGCCGGCGCTACGAGCCTGCTTCCGGGCCAGACCAAGCGAAGGCATCAGGATCGACATCAGCAGCGCGATGATTGCGACAACGACCAGAAGCTCTACGAGCGTGAACGCGCGCCTTCTCTGCATTCTGCCGTCCCTCGTGAAAGAAGTCGAATCTACGGTCTCTTGACCTTGGCCAGACCCGACGTGAACTCATAGTAGCCGGGCGCCAGTTCGACTACGGTACAGCCCGCTTCACTGCGCAGGGGCTTGAGGCCAACTGATTCGGACAACTCTCGACCGCTTTCTCTGAGCGTCGCCTTGCCGGCAATGGGCAGATACAGCGTCGCCGTGGTATTGGGCGGAACGGTGACTTCCAGCGTGAGAATGCGGTCATCGTCGATCCACCAGGAGCTTTCGATGCGCCCGTAGATGCTGTCATGATGCGCCCTGACCCACTTCATCGAAGGATCGTCCACTACGCCGGGTTTGAGGATGAAATGCTTGAAGCCGGGGCGGGCCGGGTCGCTTTTGATGCCTGCCAGCCCCTCGATAAACCACGTTCCGACATAGAGATAGGAACTGTGGCACAGCGAGTTGTCCATCCCCCACGACTCGGCGACGGCAGTCAGACCATTGCGGCGCATCAGCCCCCAGCTCGGGTAGGTGTCCTTGTTGGCCATCGTAAACAGCAGATCCTGGCGGTCGGCGCCGAGCAATGTCTTGAACAAGAACGCCCCGGCGGTAATCCCCGCATGGATGTGTCCGTCACGCACGACAAGGATTTCTTCTTCGAGCCGATTCCAGACGGCCGGCCGCAACTCCTTTGGCGGCAAGTCCACCAGCAAGGCGATGGCCAGATAGCCCTGAAAACCGTTGACGTAGCTGTTGTCCTCGGGTTTGAAGAACTTCCGATGCACGGCGCGGCGCACCTCGTCGGCTCGCGTGCGGTACTTGGTCGCGGCGCTCTTCTCACCGATCGCCTCCGCAATTTCCGCCGCGGTCTGTAAATTGAAGATCCAATAGCAGTTGTTGTAGAACAGCGTCTCGATCGTGTCGCCATTGACGCCCTTGGCGCCGGGCCAGAGCCAGTCGCCCAGGAAATCCCATTCGCCGCCCCACCGAACCAGCATGTCGTTCTTGGCCTTGGTCTCCAGGAAGGCCAGCCAGCGCTGGATCGTCGGGAAATTCACCCTGAGGATGCGGGTGTCGCCGTAGCGTTCATAGATCTCCCAAGGCAGCGTAACGCAGTAGCCGCTCCAACCAGGTCCGCCCCCACCCCAGTAGGTCGGCGCCGTGTAGGGCAGATTGCCGCTCTCGATCGTGTCCTTCGTTTCGGCCTTGTCGCCACCCGTGCCCCAGGCGCTTTCACCACCCTGCACGTCGCGCCAATCCTGAGCCCACTTCGTATAGAAGGCTCCGAGGCTGTAGTGGTTGAGCCCGCACTCGGTCGTCGCGTGGGCGTCGCCTCCGTAGCCCATGCGCTCGCGATGGGCACAATCGACCACGTAGCCGCCCAGGCTCAGGTCCTCGAAGGTCAGTAGCGTCGTGTCGTGAATCCAGTTCAAAAGTTCATTGGAGCACTCGAAAGCGGACGCGGACGCGTAGTCGGTGCGGACGAGGTACGCGCGGACGTCGTTGGCCCCAGGTCTGTACTTGAGCCCCTCGATCGTTACCCATTGGCCCGTGAAGTAGTTGAAGCGATTTCGGAACGTGCCTTTGCCCGATGGACCGATGATGTACTTGCTGTGCAGGCGGTGCGTCATCTCGGCCTTGGACTGCTCGGAGAACTTCATCTCGATGACGTGGCTGGGTTCGCCCCTCACATCCAGTTCGAAGAACCCCGTCATATTCACACCGAGATCCACGCGATAGACACCGGGTTTGGTCTCAGCGATGGCCACCGGACGAATCTGCCGAATCCGACGGTTCGGCTCAACCATTTCAGCCGAGAGTTTCAGTGAAGGCCTGTATACCGCCGCCCGTTTCCAATTCGAATCATCGAAATCCGCCTGGCACCAACCGGGCACTTCCTTTCGGGCGTCGTACAACTCGCCCCCGAAGTGCATGAAGTCCCACACGCCCAGCAGCGTATTAGGGCTCGCGTGGGTCCGCCAACTGTCGTCGGTACCGATCCGCATCGTTCTGCCATCGGGCAGCTCGATCTGGGCCTGTGCCAGCACGATCGGCGTCTGGGGCTTGTCGGGCGTCTTGTACTGCGGGAAAATCGACCAGGAGACGCCCAGCCACAGCCCGATCACGTTCTTGCCTTCCTGGAGATGCTCGGCGATCTCGTAGGTCACGTAGCGGGCCCGTTTGCGGTAGTTCACCACGCTGGGCGCCAGCACGGTATCGCCCACCTTCTCGCCATTGACGTACAGCTCATGATAGCCGACCGAGGCAACATAGATGACCGCCCGCTCCGGCCTGGCAGCCAGCGAGAAGCTCTTGCGGAGCCAGGGATCGGGCACATCGTTGTCCGGCGGAGGCCAGCCCTGTTTGCGCTCGAACGTCTGGTCCGTACCGATCCACTGGGCCTGCCAGTCGCTGGCTTCGAGCAACCCCATCGTCCAGCGCGCCGGCTCGCTCCAAGCCGAAACAGCCCCGTTCTCATCTTTGACGCGAACTTTCCAGAAGCACGCCATCCCGGACGTCAGAGGCTTGCCCGCATATGCCACGTGAACCGACTGATCCGAGGCGACCACGCCGGAATCCCACAGATCCCCCTTGTTCTGATCCAGTGCGCTCTTCGTCGAGGCGACCAGGACCTGATAGCCCGTCTGCCGCTGTCCGCGTGCCACAGAATTCGTCGCCGCCAACTGCCAGCTCAATCGCGGCTCCGTCACGTCAATGCCCAACGGATCATTGAGATACTCGCAGCGCAACTCCGTCGGCGTAACAGAGCACTCTTGATCGGCGAAAAGGCCCGCGTTACATCCGAGCAGAACGGTAAGAACGAGGAAAAACACAAGGCGTTTCGATGTCTTCATGTCGGCCTCCTGAGCGATCCCAATTCGGCAATCCATACGAAACGGAGCGATGTGCAAAGCACCGCATTCGTCGGCCGATTATACCCCGACAAGCAACATCACACTACGCAAAACCCACCCGATCGCGTGAAGGATGAACCGGCTAGAGAGGATCGGATTCCTTGCCCTCTTCAGGAACCGGCGGTTTGATCTTGAAGGACGCCACCGCCGAGATCAGTCCAGTAGCGACCCATACACCGCTGGCGACGGTCACCAGTGCCGCCAGGACAATCAGGATGACGAGTACCGTATCCACGTCTACTCTCCCTTCCTGCGACCGATCGCGTGACCGATGAAGTAGGCTAGAATCGCGGCACCGAGCGCCGGAAGGATGGCGGGGATTTCCGTCTCGGCGCCCTCGGTAAGCTGAGAAAGCCCGGCCACGACCGCCCCGACGCCCATCGATAAGATGCCCGCCAGAGGACGCGGTTTCTTGAGCCAGAGGCCCAGGACCAGGGCAGGCAGGATAGCCGGCGCCCAGATCGTGTAGCAGACCAGCAGTCCGTCGATGATTGTGGGCACAGCGGCAGCCGCAGCGGCGGCCGCTATGGCGATCACGACGGTCGCGGTGCGGCCGACGTCCAGCGCCTTGCCGTTCGGCAGCTTCCAGATCGGACGGACAATGTCCTGCGTGAACACGACGGCGCCGGCGTTCAGCAGCGAATCCAGACTCGACATGATCACCGAGACCGAAACCACCAATAGCAGCATATAGCCTTCCGTCGGCATGATCGCCTTGACCATGTTCAGCAGAACGTGGTCCTCGTCCGTCGCCGCCGGGACGATGGCCCGCGCCGCAATGCCCAAAGAGATCATCACGGCGAACCAGACCACACTGAACAGCCCTCCCAGAACAAACCCATATCGCGACACCCGCGTAGTGCGCGAGGCCAGGGCGCGGTTAGCGTAGGGAGGAATCAGCGTCTCACCCAGCAGAAAGGCCGTGACCAGCCCGATGATCTGAAATGGGGTCTTGGACACAAGCCCACTTTCCGTCGCCGCCGAGGCCCGTTCGGCAAACCCGGCAACGCCCCCCTCCACGTGAAAGGCCAGCGCCAGCAGGAGTACAACCGGCAGCAGGATGGCAAAGGCCGTGAACTGAAACGCATCCGTGACAACGCTCGCCCGCAGCCCGCCGCTGGTGGTATATAGAGTGGTAATTCCCACGATGAGCACGACGCCCGACCAGACCGGCAGGCCGAAAACATCCTTGAAAACAACCCCGCCGGCTTTGGCCATCACGGCGGCAAAACCCGTGCACAGGCCCACCGAGATGGCGCCCGCCAGGACGTGACAGCGCCGGTCGTACTTCAACCCGATGGCGTCACCGAGGGTGTGACAGTCCTTCAACGCGCGCAGACGAGGCGCCACGAGAACGCCCACGAGGATGTTCTGGAGGGAGTAGGCCAGGCCGATGCCAAAGAACAGGAATCCGCTTTCGAAGCCCTTACCGACAAAGCCGATGGAGAACGCCGGACCGACGTAGGTCGCGCAGAGACTCCCAAACACCAGCGCCAGAGGCAACGCTCGCCGGGCGACGGAGAACTCGGCATACTCGCGAGCGGCGCGGGCGCGTACGGCGACAAACGTGAGAACGACCACGTAGCTCGCCACGAGCGCCACCGAGACTACCGTATGCACCGTTCCGTTCCCTAATCGCCCTCTGTCACGACCCGCCTGGCGTGAGGAAGCGGGTCTGCCCACGCACGCTCAGAGCCTATTCACGCCCTTCTTGAAACATCTCCTCTTCCAGTTCGCTGATCACCGCATTGAGTTCCGATTCCGTTCGAATCCAGCCGACCTCGGGGTCCACCAGGAAGGTGCGATACCACTGAATCAGATTCTTGGCGAAGTCGGCATCCTTGCAGTAGATGCCGAAGGAAATCTCTCCGGCGTGTGAGCCCTGCTTGCGCGGAATCTGCGGAAAGGCCAGCAGCACCGCGTCCCGGCTCAGCATGAATTCGATGTCCGAAACCTTGCTGTTGTAAATCCGCAGCCGGCCCGACTCGATGGCGTCGGGATACTTGCGAAACAGATGCCGGGCGGCATTGGAGAACCCGGGAACACTGAGGTTCATCGCGCGGTGCACCCGAACATCGGGATATTCTTCGATGATCGTGTAGAGTTGGCTGAGATAATCGTCCATGGGCTGCCGTTCGCCTTCGAACAACATGCAGGTCCACAACTCGCCCTGTCCCGTGGCATCCAACTGGTCCTCGCACATCTTCTTGGCGGCGTTGTACGTCTCGCGTCGATTGCCCAGCACCTTGAGCTGCCTTTGCATGAGCACTTCGGCCCAAACGGGGATATCCTTGGGCAAGGCATCGGGCGGGCACACGCCCAGTCGCGTCATCAGACGCAGGAACTGCTTGTGCTCGGAGCCATAGAAGCGCCGCCCGACGACGCTGCCTACGTTGCCGTTGCACTCCAGGCCGTACCGCTTGTGATAGCCGAACGACAGGCGGTGCACCTTGACTCCTCGTTCGGTGAGTCTGGCTTCCAGTTCGCCGATCAGCAGGACCGCCAGCTTCTCCGGGGCCTTATCGACCGACAGGTGCACGTTCGGACACAATACGATCGCCCGCTCGCCCAGCATGTCCACCAGCGAGCCGAACTCCTCGGCCGCCTGTTCCACTTCCTCGCGTCCATCGTACCGCTCGACACAAACGAAAATGACCAGCACGTTCTCGAACTCGGTCCGCGGCTGCGGCGGAGAGATGGTAGCCGGATCGATGCGATTGCTGGGCTTCTTATCCTCGAAGTAACACGAGGAACACTGGTAGCTGTCGATGATCATACGTCAGGTCAGTTCTCTTGCAGATCGGCTACAGGTTCACGCGGTTGCGGCTCGGGCTTCGCGTTGACGCGCTCGCTTTCTTCTGCCGCGAGACGATCGCCGCATCAACGCGCGAGATAAAAAGCCCGACGTCCGGCGTCACCACCTTGTCGCCGAAGCCCGCGCTGTTCATCAGCCGAACCATCTCCGTCGCCTCCCAGAAATCCTCCGACTCCCGGATGGCCCGGGCCTCCTCTCGCGTCAGCGATTTCAGAAAAGCGGGCAGACACCCATCCCGCAACGCCACCCCGTAGTCGGCCAGCAGTTCCTGGATTTCTCGATTCACGTTTGCCATCGGTTAACCACTCCCAAGAGAAGACGCTCAGTCTTCTTCAGAATAATCCTTCAACATCCTCCTCAGTTTCAAGATCGTCCGGAACTCCAGCATCTTGACGGCCCCCACCGTCGTCTTGAGCTGGTTGGCGATCGCCCGGTTCGACATTCCCTGCATCCACATCTCGATGGCCTTGCGTTCGCGGGCCTTGAGTTTTCCGAGCATGCGATGCAGGAGCTGTTTGAGCTCCGCCTGTTCCGTGATGTCGTGCAGCCCCATCTCCGGCGCGACCAGGTTCTCCAGGTCCGCCTGGGACAGCGACAGATTCCGATTCATCCGTCGATACACCTCGCGGAGTCGCTTGCGCATGTAGTAGAGGTACACCGTACGCAACAGATGCGCGTCGTTGGCGATGTCACGCAAGTGATCCGGGTTTTCCCAAATGTCGGCATACACATCTTCGAGCACATCCTCGCATTCGACCTCGTTGCCGAGGTAGCGGTACAAATGTCGAATGAAGGTGTTGAACGTCGCCCTCACAAAGGGCTCCATCGCCCGGCGACGGGACTCGGCATCGGGGGACGTCAGTCCCTTCAGAGCATTACGCAGCCGCTTATCCATATCCGGTTATTTCGTTCTCCAATTCGCGATCGTCATCACCTTCTCCACACGCTGAAGGCTCGCCCTCAGCGAGGTCGAAGGCGCGGGGCACCGTACCCCGGAAACCCCTATTGTATCGTGGATATTTGAGAAACTCAACCGGCAAGCTCCCGCGTTGTCCCCCTGTTTCTGGTCGATCCGTTCAATCGCGTCCGATCGACCGGTCGTTCCTTCGGGCGCCCCTCCCATCCTTTCGGCCCCTTCTCCGCGTTCTCGATGCCAGGGCCGCGAAACTCATCGAGATGCGATTCCAGCCACGCCCCGGCCAGAATCGCCATATCCGCAAAATCCACTCGGCAGTCCCCGTCGAGGTCTCCCGCAGGCGGCGCCGCGCAACCCGCCACCGCCGGACCATCCAGAATGGCCGCGTAGATGTTCCAGGGTCCCAGCCGATCGTCCTGCCAGATTACCGTGTTGCCGCTGACCGCCGGATGGATCTGGTCCCCTGGATCGTCGCTGATTCGGAAAATCTCACGCGTCACCAGGTTGTAGCCAAAGATGTCCCAGTTGCCGTCTCGATCGTCCTGCCAGACAACCAGATGTCCGTCGATATCGGGGTGCCGCTGCTGACCCTCGGCGGAGATGACGGCAAACTCGCTGACATCATTCTGATCCGAGATGCGAGCCGCGAAGATATCCCAATCCCCGTAGAAATCGTCTTCCCACACGACCACGTCGCCGCTGATGACCGGGTTCTGCTGATCGCCTTCGAGCAGGGCGACGGGGAACTCCGCCGGTCGATCCCGCATGAGAATATCGGCAGCCACGATGTCCTTGTCGCCAAAAAAGCTATCTTCCCAGACGACGGTGGTCCGCCAGATGGACGGCTGCTGCTGGTCGGCCTCAAACGCTGCGATGGCAAACTCGGCCGGTCGCTCCGGATCGGTCACGTCGGCGCCGAAGACGTCGTAGTCGGCGTCGCTGGTGTCCTGCCAGACAACGGTGTTGCCGTAGATTGCCGGCCTTTCCTCGTTGTTAGCCGGGATTTCGGACACAACGTAGCCGATCGGTTCGTCGAAATCGCTGAAGTCCGCCATACGGATATCCCAATCAGCCGAATCTTCAGCAACGATCAGATCCTGCCAGACCACCCGACGTCCATAGACCGCCGGATGCATCTGATCGTTCGCATCGCCAATGGCTGTGACTTGAGGATTGGCGATATCGTTGATGTCCACCACGTAGACATCGTAATCGCCGAACTCCGAAACGAACTCCTGCCAGACCGCCATCGTGCCGTGGAGGTCGGGGTTCTCCTGATCGTCCGGGCCCGCCAGCACAGGCCATTCGACCCAGGGTCCCGCCTGGACCGTCGGTCGCATCAGACTACCCAGCAGGAGCAGGATCAGCAGCATTCTGCATCGTCCCAGCGTCATCGTCCTCTTTCCTGGCCGGCGCCTCCGAAGGAGTCGCGGCGGGGACCAGCATTCCGGAACCATCGCTGTTGCCGTCGGACTCAAGCCCGGCATCCTCGGCGGGCGTCTGCGGCGGGCTGTTTTCCGCCGCCGAGCCCTTCATTCGGTAGAGCACATTATTCTTCGACGAGGTGGCCGGCGGGTCTCCGTTCGGCGTCGTAGCGGTTCCCTCGGCGTTCTGCGCCCCGGCATCGAGGCTCGTCGTGGTGGCCGCTTCCTGCTTATTCAGCACGTCCAGCAGAACCTTGGCCGCCTGGGCGTTCTCGACGTCCTGGCCCGCCTGCTCCAGCGGTCCGCGAGCGTACTCCAACTCGCCGACGCCCAAGAGGTGATAGCCCAGCAGGAGTTGAAGGTCGGCATCGAAGCCGTACGCATCGACCTTGTCCAGCAGCTGTTCGATCTGGGCGAACAGGGCCTCATCGTCCGCATAGAGCCCACGCGGGTAGAAGACGCCTTCCTGTTCGGGCGACGCCTTCTGTAGCACACTGCGAAGGACGTCCGCCGCTTCGGAATACTGCCCGCTCGCGAACAGCGCCTGAGCATAGGCAAACGGCAGAATCATGTCGTTCGGCGCCATTTCCATGGCCGCTGCGAATTCCTGTGCCGCCTGGGCGTAGTTGCCCGCTTCGAAGCTGGTGACGCCCGTCTCGAATTTGGCGTCGGCCTGCGTCGGCTCAGCCGGCTCTTTCGCCTGCTGCTCACGGACGCGTTGCTGGACCTTGGCGTAGGTCTCCGCGTCGATACCGTAAGGCAGGTGGCCCGAACTCGTCTGCGACGTGTTGGAATAGCTGCCGTCGCCCGTGTAGTAGTTGTAGGTGTAATAGTTGTAGGTGTCGCCCTCGACTTCACGCGGGACCGGATAGTAGCCTACCCACGTGTAGGGGTGATACCCATACCAGTAGTAGCGGGCATAGTCATAGTCCCAGGGCCACCAGCCACCGAGACTGACGAACACATACTTGCGGTGGTAATACGGATAGACCCAATGGAACGTACGATACGGTCCCCAGGTGTAGTGAACCGGATAGTGATATCGCGGCCAGATGATCCGATGGCACAGCCGATCGTGGCGATCGCGGTAGACATACGTCTGGCGAGGTTCGTGCCGCACCAGGTCCGGCCGATCGCGGTAGACGACTTTCGGGCGAACGACGTGCTCGCGATGAATACGCCCGAGATTGCGCTCTACGACTCGCGCGGGTCGGTACCGCACCGAACGGTCCAGCCGTCGGTCCAGGTCCGTCCGCGTGCGCAGTTCCGGACCCGCTGTACGAACCTGCTCGGAGCGGTCCACCTTGCCTTCGCTCCGCAGGCGAACGACATCAATGCGTCTGTCGCTGATGCGGTCGCGCGTGGCGTCGCGGATACGTTCCAAGCCCTCCTTTCGCGACGACCAGCGCTGCGGATCGGTACGGACACCCGCACTCCGCGTGTCCGTCGATGTACGTCCCATGTCGCGGCTTCGCTCGACGACGCCGGACCGGCCGATCGACCGGGAATCATCCCGGCTCCGAACGGTCGGTGTCTCCTGTCTCTGCCTTTCCAGACGCCCGATGATCGAATCCCGCTGCTCGCGAGCATCACGTCCCAAGTCTCCTGGGCGGTCGTTCGACGGCCGGATGGCCCTGTCCCGGATGGACCGGCTGCCCGACCGGGTTGCGTCTCTCGTCCTGCCCGACTCGATCGAAGGCCGCTCAGGCGCAGGAGTCGGCGTCACCGTTCTATTCTGAGGCGTTTCGCTCTGTCGGGGCACAGATCGGCGTTGGAACGCAGTCCGGTCCCGCAGGTTCGAACTTCGCGAACCGGTCAGCGGCGACGTACTTCGCGAGGGCGTCGAAGGCCTCGAGATTGCCGGCGGTGTGACCGGCCGCGTGGTGGCGCGTTCCCTATCCGGAGTGCCGATGCGGCTGCCGATGCTGCTGGACCGATCCGGGCTCAGCGTGCCCGATGGACTCGAAACCGAAGGCGTCCGCCCGTAAATGGAGCTGCGCCTCTGCGTATCCGTCGTGTTACCGGATGGCGGCGTCACAGGCATGCTCGGTGATTGAGAGGGCGTCTGAGTAGACGGAGCTACTCGCCTGAAAGTCGACGGCGTCCGGACGTTGGACCGGATCGACGGGCCCGGGGTAGGGGCGACCCGCGTCGTCGCGGGCGTACGGGGCTGGCTCGGTCGGCTGAACGACGGCTGTCGCTGAACCGTCGGGGTCCTGGACGACGGTGTGGACCACGACCGGTTCGGGATCGAAGGCGCCACTGTCCTCGGCGTGGACCGACTCGGCGTCGACCAGGAGGGGTTCGGCGTTGAGGGGGTCACTGTCCTGGGTGTGGACGGACTCGGCGTAGACCGATTGATGCTCGGAGACGGACTCAGCGTGGGGGTCCGGCTCTGCGAGAAACTCCTGCTCCGCGAGCCCAGCGAGTTGTTGCGGTTGACCTGAATCCTCGGCTGAGAGGGCCGAGTAATGCGAGGGCTGATCGAACGGCTCGGGCTCGTCGAAGGCCTCGACATAATACCACTGCTGCTACGCGAAGGCAGACTTCTCTGCGGCACCGACCGTGGAGCCGATCGGATCGACCGGCTTGGTGTCGATCGGGAAATCGACGGGGCCGACCGGCTCGGCGTTGGCCGGCTGGTCGAACTGCGGCTGCTGCTCCGCAGGCTTCGTGCCGAACGCTGGGCCTCGGCCCCCGAGGCCAGCAGCAAGGCCGCCAGCGCGGCAACCGCCACCGCCAACACTGCCGAATTGGATTTCTTCTTCGTCAACATCGTTGCTCTCCTTCCGCCGACGGCTTGCGATCCCGGCCATCCGGATCTCCCCATTTCCCGCGTCGCCACCGGCACGCCGCACGCCCTGAGAAAATCGTACGGCGAATCACCTTCTTCGCAAGGCCCTTCAGGGGCTGACTTGCTGTAAGCTCAATTATGAAAAGAACTTAAGGCCTCTATGGAGCGGCAGGCCGATCATTCCTTCGCCAGTCCACAGGATGAACGAAACGGACCCCAGACATACCTCAAACTCCTTTCGAGACCCTCTTTTTCTACCCGATTAAGGCCCCGAAGTTGCGGCCGGTCACATAAAAACCGCCAAATTCAAAGATTTCTGCGCTGAGGCTACTCCGGTCTGTAGACGGTTCCGCCGCGAATCCCCCTATATGCTTTAGGAATATGGTCCGGTGGTATCACCAGAGTGGAACGGATTCAACGAGCGCAGCTTCAACATACCAGATCAAACGGGCGACCGCAGCGGAGCCATCCAGACGACGCCGCTAGCGGGCCCCCTGAACCGCCATCGGCACGCTGTAGAGGGAAGTGCGGGCGGTGACGAAGAGCGTCTTGTTGTCGGCTCCGCCGAACGTGGCGTTGGACGGTCCTTCGGGGATGCGGATTTCCTGGATCTTCTCTCCCGCCTGGTTATAGATCACGACGTTATTGTTAGTCAGGTAGATGTTCCCCTGATTGTCGATGGTCATCCCATCGGAGCCTTCGGGAGCGAAGAGCGTCTTGTCGGCCAGCGTACCATCTTCGTTGATAGTATAGGAGAACGTCTGGCCCGCGCCGTGGTCGGCGACGTACAGCGTCTTTCCGTCCGGCGTGCCGATCACGCCATTGGGCCGGATCATGTCGTCGATCACGCGGATCACCTTCGCGCGGTCTGGCGTCAGGTAGTACACATGCTCACCATCCTGGGGCAGATTATCTCGGTTACCGTAACGCGGGTCGGTGAAGTAGACGCCACCCTTCGGATCGATCCACAGATCGTTCAGGCTGTTGAAGGGCTTGCCCTCGTAGCTGTCCGCCAGCACCGTGAGAGTCCCGTCGGGCGCGATGGAGACCAGCCGTCCGGCGTCGTCCTTGCCCTCGCACGCCAGCAGGTTGCCCGCCCGATCGAAGTACAGCCCGTTGGCTTCGTTCGAATCCTCGCGGAAGATCGAGAGTTCCCCGTCCAGCGACCACTTGTGAATGCGGTTGTTCGGAATATCCGTGAAGTAGACGTTGCCCACGGCATCAGCGGCCGGGCCCTCAGTGAACTCGAAGCCCTGCGAAAGCATCCCCACCTTCGCCCCCGGCGCCAGCACGCCGGAATCCTCGGTGCCGCACCCCGTCACCACCGCCGCCGCAATCAGCACAACTGCAAGTCTCTTCGCCAGCATAACCATGCCCTTTCCTTTTTCCCCGAGTCTACCGTCCCCCACAAAGCCCGACAAGACCCAAACTGCGATCGAGGAAGGTGTCTATAGAGACTTCTGGGCATCCGCCCCCTCTGCGTCGCCCTGTAGATCAATGCAACTGCGACACCACCTTCATCAGCCCGGCCAGGACCCAGATCACCAGTGCGGGGATCGCCAGCGCAATCGACGGCGGTCAGCACCCCCTATTCTCGAAATCGACCTACCAACTTGCAGGACTACTCGCCTGCGATTTCGGTCTTGATCTCGTTGAGGAGGTTGATGGCTTCGATGGGGGTCAGGCGGTTGACGTCGGTATTGGCGAGCTTTTCGAGGACCGATTTGTGCCTCTGGACGAAGAGCGCATCACCTTCGGGCTCTTTGGTCTTGTGTCGAGCAAGGCGTTCGCCTGTGGCCTCTTTGGCGAAGGTAGATTCAAGCTCTTCGAGGATCTCCTGCGAGCGGCGCAGGATCGATTTGGGGATGCCCGCCAGCTTGGCGACGTGGACGCCGTAGCTCTTGTCCGTTCCGCCCGGCAGGATGCGGTGCAGGAAGACCACTTCGTCCATCCACTCGCGGACCGCTACGTTCAGGTTGCGAACGTTGGCGAACAGCTCAGCCAGTTCGGTCAGCTCGTGATAATGCGTCGCGAACAGCGTCCGGCAGGTCACCTTGGTCGCCAGGTGCTCGGTGATCGCCCAGGCCAGCGCCAGCCCGTCGTAGGTGCTGGTGCCCCGGCCCACTTCATCGAGAATCACCAGCGAACGGGCGGTAGCGTTGTTGATGAT
>CAZTGH010000059.1:2589-18742 GCA_964612985.1 uncultured Pirellulales bacterium | reverse complement strand
AGGACCACGATTCGTCTGCCGGCGCGGGCGGTCTGTTCGGCTGCCTGCGTGGAAAAGAGCGGACGGGCGAAGGCGATCGCCAGCAGACAGAGCAGCAGGCAGCGCAGGATCAGCAAGGGCAGATTCTCCAGCCGGCTGCGGTTTCGCAGACGTGGCGCCGTTGTGCGGACGAACATCAGCGAGCTGAAAGTCACGCGCTTCCGCGTATGTCGACGGATCATGTGCAGCACGATCGGCACGCCGACCGCGATCATGCCGGCCAGAAATAGAGGATACAGAAAGCTCATATCCTCCTCCCGACGTTGGCGCCCTGGGCCCTTCGGATCTGCTTGCGGTGGTGCATCCGGTCCTGGAGGAAATCGAGCAGGGCCAGGTCGAACGGTCGATCCGTTGCGAAGAGATGGTAGTCGATTCCGAGCCGCTGGCATGCGGTCTTAGCCTGCTCGATATGGGTCTCGAGCCTGTGCCTGTAGGCCTTGCGGGCGGCGGGGGGATCGACGTACATGTCCCGCCCGGTCTCCAGATCGCGAAAGAGGGCGGGGGCCTCGAAATCGAAGTGCAGCTCGGTCGGATCCAGGACCTGGAAGACGACGACATCATGACCGCCTGCCGCCAGATAGCCCAGGTCGGATTCGAGCCAGTCGATCGACGTCAGCAGATCGGAGATCACCACGATCAAGCCGCGTTTGGCCAGCATCCGAGCCAGGTGCTGTAACGGTGGGCCCAGGTCCGTCGCGCTGCCTTGTGGATTGGCATCCAGCACCGCCATCAGGCGCTTCAGATAGCTCGGACGATTGCGCGGTGGCATGTATTGCGTGATGCGGTCGTCAAAGGTCGCCAGCCCGACGGCGTCGCCCTGCCTGAACAGGAAATACGCCAAGGTGGCAGCCAGCGTGCCGCCGTATTCGCTCTTGCTGTATCCGATCGATCCGTAGCCCATCGAACGACTGTGGTCGATCAGCAGATGACAGCGCAGGTTGGTCTCGTCCTCGAATTTCTTAATGTAGAACCGGTCGCTGCGCGCGTAGATGCGCCAATCGACGTAGCGGGGGTCGTCACCGACACTGTACTGGCGGTATTCAGTAAACTCGGCGGAAAAGCCATGATAAGGACTGCGATGGATCCCCCGCAGGAATCCCTGGACGATGCCCTTGGCGCGCAGCTCCATCGACTTGATCTTCATCAGCGCCGCCGGGTCGATCATTCCGCCCGTGGTCGGGGCGACCTTCTTGAACTCGTATGGAGACGATCCTCGGGTCATTTCCTGTCTTCCTTGACGGACTTGAGCAGACGCCCGATCAGGGTGTCGGTGGTGACGCCTTCCGCCTCGGCGCGGTAGTTGATGAGCACCCGGTGCCGCAATACGGGATAGGCCAGCGCACGGATGTCTTCGAACGTGACGTGCGACCGTCCGTAGAGCAGCGCGCGGGCCTTGCCCCCGAGCACCATGTACTGCGAAGCGCGCAGTCCGGCGCCCCAGGTGACCCATTCGTTGACGAAGTCCAGCGGATTGTCGGTGCCCGGCCTCGAGCCGGCGGCGATGCGCACCGCATAGCGCACCACATCCTCGGCGATGGGCACGCGCCGCACGACGCTGTGGTATCGCAGCAGATCGTCGCCAGTAAACAGCGGTTCGATGGGCTCGGGCTGCGTGGTCGTGGTCTGGCGCACCGCGGTGACCTCGTCGTCCTCACTAAGGTATCCGATCCACACGTTGAACATGAACCGGTCGAGCTGCGCTTCGGGCAGCGGATACGTGCCTTCCATCTCGATCGGGTTCTGCGTGGCGAATACGAAGAACGGTTCGCTCAGCGCGTGGCTGATGCCCGCGGCGGTGACGTGGTGTTCCTGCATCGCCTCCAGCAGGGCCGCCTGGGTCTTGGGCGGGGTCCGGTTGATCTCGTCGGCCAGGATCATGTTGGCGAAGATCGGCCCTCGGACGAACGTCATCCGGCGCTCGTGGTCGGTCTGCTGGAGAATCTCCGTACCGGTAATATCGGCAGGCATCAGGTCCGGCGTGAACTGAATCCGCTGGAACTTCAGGTGGAACAACTGAGACAGCGACTTGATCAGCAGCGTCTTGGCCAGTCCCGGGGCGCCGGTCAGCAGACAGTGCCCGCCCGCCAGCACCGCAACGATCAGTTGCTCGATCACGTCCTCCTGACCGATGACGACCTTGGCCAGTTCGGTTCCCATCCGCCGACGGGCCTCTTTCAGTTGCTCGACCGCCTCCCGCTCCGATTCGTAGGTTTGCGTCGCCAAGATCCTCGTCCTTTCTCGTCATGGTTCGTGCCGCGCCGGTCCATTCCGCGCTGTTCGACACGACGTCAGTGCGTCATTGCGTAGAACACGATGTTGATCCCCATCGGGTAGGCCTTCTTCTCCGAGAACTCACGGAAGTACCACTCGTCTTCACCCTCGCGTTCCCAGCCATCCCCCAGGTCGGTGTTGTGACAGATGATCGCCATCATCCGCCCCTTGTCGTCATAGAGCGCCTTGAAGTGGGGTTCGCGCGCATCCTCCCGTTCCCAGGTGATGCCATAGGGCCGACCGCGCAGCGCCGCGTCGATGCTGGGAACTTGAGGCTTCTCTTTCAGATCGAACACCGCATGGAAGATCGGGTGGCTCAGCGGCAGTTCGACGGGCTCGCGCTCGGGGAAGACGCGTTTGATCTCATAGTAGAAGTTGTACCACTCGTCTTCGCCCCAGAAGTCGTCGACCATGAGGAATCCACCGTTGAGCAGATAGCGGCGCAGGATGGGGACTTCCTCCTCGGTGAAGCTCAGGCCGCCGGGTTCGACGATATAGATGAACGGATAGTCGAAGAGCTCCGGATCGGTCAGTTGCAGGATCACCCCGTCCGGGTTGACCTCCAGCGACGTGAGCTGCTGGAGACGATAGGAGAAGTTCAGGTCGCTGTCCGGATAATCGGTCGCCCAACGTCCCCCTCCTCGACCGTATCCCCGTCGACCTCGTCGCCCATAGCCGCCGCCGTAATAGCCTCCTCCGTATCCGGAGGAATACTCGATGCGCACGAAGGTAAAAACATCGTGGGCGAACTCCTTGTCCGGCTCCCATTCCGGCACGCCTCTGCGCTCATCGAAGCGGCGGTCGTAATATCGCTGAGCGAAGACCAGCGTCCCGCCGATGGCGAAAACGACCAGCAGTGCCAGAGTCCATCGTCTCCGGGTCATTGTGCACCTCCTTGTGTGGCCGACGACGGCTCCGACTCGCCTAGGATCTCCAGGAGCAGGCGATGTCCGTCGCGGAATCGGGGCGCATCGGCCAGGGCCTCAAGGATGTATCGCCGGGCGGCCGCTGGGTCACCGTGGCGAAGCAGTCGAGCCAGGCGGTAGTTCGCCTCGACGGGGTCCGCCGGGTCCAGCAGCAACAGACGCTGGTAGGAGTCGATAGCTCGCTGGTTCTGGCCAAGGTTCTCGGCGGCTTGTCCGAGCCATTCGTAGACCCTGCTGAGCATGGGATAGACCGCCAGGTACCGTTCGCCATTTTCGACAACCTGCTCCCATGCCTGCTGTTCGATCGCCAGTTCCATCAGCCGTCCGTAGGCTTCGGCCGCGTCCGAGGAGATCTGCGCCAGTTCGCTGAGTACCTTGCCTTCCTGATCGGTTTCGCCCAACTGGCGATGAACGAGGGCCAGAAGCTGATACGCGTTGCCTTCTTCGACGTAGTCCGGATAGAGAGAAATCAGCTTCTCCAGCGGCCCTTTCGCCTCTTCCCACTGCTCACGTTCCATCAGCATGCGGGCGCGGAGTTGCAGGGCCCAGAAGCTGTTCGGGTGGCTGTCGAGCCACTCGGCGACCGCTTTGGGGTCGGCAGGATCGAGCTGCTCGGTGTCCGGCTGCTCCCAATCGACCTCCGGCGCCAACTCCCGGGCCCGCTCTCGGGCGAACGCTTCGAACTGGCTCTCCAGCTTCGACAGCGGAGCGGCATGCTTCGAGATGGCCTCGTTGATCTCTTCTCCCTCGCCCAGATCCGCCAGGATCGCCTTGATGGCATCCAGGCCGAAACGCTCGACAAGGAATTCCACCACGAGCGACGACTGGTAGTAGGCGAACTGGAGATGCATCGGCGTAGGCGGGTTCAGAAACGCGCCGCTCAGTTCGCCGATGGGCGTCAGCTCGCCCGTGAGAATCATCTGTCGATACTGCGGGTTCATCCGCTGGCCCCACGTCGGGTCACGCTGCAACTCCTCATAGACCGAGATGCCCTCGCTCAGCCAGCGAGGCATCTTGTTCCGCGTCAGATGGAGCGTCACAACGTGGGCGAATTCGTGCCACAGTACCGCTTCCCAATTTGACGATCGCTGCGCCTTGGGACTGTTGGCGGTGATGACGCTTCCAAAGCAGACGCCCAGGTAGCCATCGACATCGGGAATGCCGAACGTGCGGACCGCGAAATCCTGCGGATTCGGGAAGAGCTCGACGGTGACGGGGGTGTCGAGTTGGAGGCCGTACTTGTCGCACAGTTCCTTCTTGGCCTGCTTGAGCAGGGCCAGTGCCCGGTCCCCATATACCGCCGCTTCGAGCTCGTTCATCCGGAGCACGAAGCCATCTGCTTCCAGGGTCTTGAATTTGGAGATGCTGTCATGCAGCGTGGTCAGGTTGTAGGCCTTGACGTTGTAAGGATCGGCGTCGGCCACCTGAGTCGCCAGCGTCCAGCCGGGTTCCTCGTTGCCCAGTCGCAGCAGGTCCTCAGCCAGTTGGATCCTGGCGGGGACGTAGTTCGGGTCCGCCTCCAGGGCGCGGCGTTGATAGGCACTGCCTTCCGAGAAGCGGTACTTCTGCGAGAGTTTGGCGCCGATGAGGTGGTCTACCTGCGGATTCGCGGACCAGAAGCTCAGTGCCTTGGTCCGACAGGCAGCTTCCTCGTTCGGATCATTCGCCAGATGGGCCAACAAGGCACGGTAGGCCCACGCCTCCGGCCGCCAGGGGTTGACATCCAGCACACGATCCAGCGACTTGGCGGCGCCGTCGTAGTCTTCGCAATCGATCTGGTGTTCGGCCAGCAGGATCAGCGACGGAGCATGCCTCGGATTGGCATACAGTGCGGCGTCGAGCGACTGCATCATGGTCCGCCGGTCGCTGTGATAGAATGCCTGTGCCAGGCCATAATGCACGTCCGGATCGTCGCCGAAGCGTTCGAGAGCATTTTGAAATTGCTCGGCCGCCAGTTCATAGTCCTGCTTCGCCATCGCCAGATCGCCTGCCGCCAAATACGCCTGGCGACAATTCGGGTCGTTCTCCAGGGCACGATTGTAGAAATCCCTTAGAACGATGCGGGGTTCGGCCCCCAATCGCAGCAGCGCTTGTCCCAGGGCGACCAGATCGGTGCTGGTGATGAACGCCAGCCGCCGGGCCGAGGCGATGCGGTAGATCTTCTCCAGTAGCTCCTTTGCTTCGTCGGCACGGCCGTTGTATGTATAGGCGGTATGGGCAAGCTTCAGCAGGCTGATGTTGAGCGGGTACTGGATCAGGATCGAGTCCATCTCCGTCGCCGCTTCCTGGTACTGGCCCAAGGCCAACATCGATTCGATCAGCAGAATCCGCCACTGGGGTTGATACGCTGAATCGGCGATGGCCTGCTGTGCCGATGCCAGAGAATCCGCATAGCGACCCGTTCGAAACTGCTGCTGCGCGGTATCGAGACTCGCCGCCGAGACAGATCGTACCGATCCCAAAACGAGTAGAACGCAGGTTCCCACAGCCAGCAGACGCCTGCGGCGCAAATCCTGTGCGTTTCGTGAAACCATCCCTCTGCCCACCCGAGTCGGCGCCCGTGACGAATACCGTTAAGAGTCAGCATCGGCAGTCCTCCGGACTGCCACTCTGCGCTATGATAGTGTCAGATCACGCCAAGCCGTTACTGTTTTTATCACCGCGTCCCGCGGACCAACCGCCGGACCTGCTAGGTCGGTTACGTGGTCGGCATCATAGGGGTTCGAAGGGGAATTCCTCAGTATCTCCGGTGGCAGGGCGGGTCTCCCGGCCCGCCCTGTGGGGATTCAGGATCAGCGGAACCGGTCAGGTACCTCGTTCGGAAGAATCGAAAGGATAAAATTGCGGCGGGAGCGAACGAACTGCTTGATGGCGTTGCGCCGCCTGCCGTCGAACCCTTCCGCATCGAGCGCATCGGCGGCGTCGTCAAGGAACCGGTCGAATTCCGTCGGTGGATCATCCGTGCCATAGGACGTCTGCCAGGGCCCTTCTACGAGCTCTCGCAATGCGTCCATGTACATCTGGCGGTACTTCGGGTAGTTCAGGAACTGGTACACCTCGGGAAACAATCCCGAATTCGTTGGGGGCATAGAGGTCGAAGGACCGTCGCCCGAGCCGAGGGTGAAATCGATATCCCAGGGCAGCAGGTACCATTTGCCTTCTTGGGCGGCATAGTAGAAGTAGTTGTTCTTGCCCCGGCGGTATCCGTAGCTGTCCCAGTCGCCCACGGCGTGTCGGATCGCCAGAACCGCGGCGAAATGGCCCGGATGGATCACCGATTCGATCGTCTGTTCGTAGGTCGGACTCGCAGACGGCGTGTTCATGGCGGCGGCGAAGTTGAGCAGATGGTCCCACTTGTCGTTCTCGCGGTGCGAGCGTTTCTCAAAGCCCCAGCGATACGTCTCCTTGAGCAGGGGGTGTCTGGAATCCTGTTTGAGACCTTCGTCGAGATTCCTGTGGCCCGTCCCATTGGCCGAGTATTCGAAGTAGTCGTCGATCTTGTGGATATAGCCGTCGGCGTTGTGAGGGAACCATTTGTCTATGTAATCCCCGTCGATCTTCTGCACGTCTTCATAGATGCCGCCGGTGCGGCCGTTCATGATCAATCGCACGTACTCCTGCCGTGAGAATTGCAGGCCCATCTTCTCATAGAACCAATACGAGGCCCGTTCCTGCAAGGGGCCGCGACCCGAACCTTCCATCCCATCGAGATTCACCTCCTCGCGGTCTCGGAATCTCTGGTCCGGATTGAAATCGAGGCGGAAGCCGTGGCGGTCGGCCGGGACCGGTTCGCGTCCGCTGCCGCTTCGCAGGAACGGACTGCCCCGATGCCGGATCCTGACATTGTAGAAAATTTCGGTGTCGTTGTAGACGAACGTGCAGTCCAGCAGTTCGTTCGAGAGGTTCGGTCGCGAGCGGAACGTGCTGACCACGTCGTTCGACATCCAGACGCGATACGTGGCAAATCGGCTGTTGACAGGGATCTCTCCCACGCGGACCAGGCAGGTCCGCTCGGGCACTTCGGCGGTGGGATCCAACCGACTGGGGAACCGCGTGAAGGCCATGCCGTCGAAGGCTTCGATAAAGAAAGCCCGGATCGTGCCCGAGGTGGTCCCCGGAATGGTTGCGGTGAAGAGGCCGTCGCCGGCAACCGAATCGTCGCCCGAACCGTCATCGACCATGGGGACGCTGGTGAATGCACTGCCCTCGGAGCGGTAGCTGAGCATGACGGCTTCGACGCCGTCGTTGTCGGTGATGCGCGCGGTGACGACGATGGGCTCGCCGCCGGCGGGCAGGACGGGACTGTGACGCACGTCCCGGATGTCGGGCGCGCGATTGGCCACAAAGGCGGTATTCTGCAGGCCGGGAGTGCCCAGATTGAAGGGGATATCGAGCTCGAAGGAATAGGCCGGTCGGGGGGGCTGGACCGGTGATTGCTCTCGTGTCGTCCGCAGCAGCAGGTATCGGCTGCCTCGCAACCAGCGGGCGCGGAAGCGGAATGTCACGGCATTGGCGTTGACGCCCGAGATCGACTGATTCACGCGATTGGCGCCCGGGTCACCGTGTCCAGTTGCGATCAGGTGCAGGGCGCGCGACCCCGAGTAACTGTCGGCCGTCGTCACGAAAGACTGCACGTGGTTGCCGAGCGTGCGCCAGGGAGATGTACCGCTCTCGAATCCGCCGTTGGTCAGGCGGTTGGCGCCGTCGATGACACATTCGATATCGTCGAGGAGCACCTCGCCGTGCTTGAGGAGCATCAGATCGAACACGGTCACGCGATCGTGGGAGTATTGCGTATCGTTGGCGGCGATCGTGAACGAGTATTCGGTCCACTCGGTTTTGCCGCTCTCATCGCTGTCGGCCCAGGCATCGGGTTTGCTGTTGTCGCTATGCGGGTCGCGCAACTCCAGGCTGGAGCCCCGACCGTCGGCCCAGAAGGGCCATCGGCCGCCGTCGTAGTAGGTGACCTCGTCGGCTGTGACCATGTACACCTCGTCGCCTTCGGGCAGCGGATAAGACAGGCGCAGCCGATCGCTGCGGTTGCTCAGTCGCCCCGAATACGGTCCCACCACGTTGATGCCGACCGTCAGGTGGTCGTGGACCGCTGCGACGAAGTTTGGCGACTGGGCGATCACCATGTATGAGTTCGGCGGCATTTCCACGCCTTCCTCGAAGACGTAGTCGATGCCGCTGGTGAATGCCCACCCACCCAGAGAGATCGTCTCATCGCCTTTGTTGTACAGCTCGACGTATTCGAATCGCTCGTCGCCTGTGAGATGGTGATACATGATCTCGTTGATGACGATGTCATGAACGAACGGCCGGGCGTTCGGTCCGGCAAACGTGGGAGCTTCGAGAAGATACAGGTCGTCAGATCCGTCGGGAAACCGGCCAATGGTCTGGCCGGAGGGAATGGGCCCGAAACGCGCCGCATCCATGACGCGGAGCGGTCTCGGCGTGGTCCCGATGCCCATCGGTGTTGCGGCGGTCAGGTAGACCGTCTCGCCCGAGAAGTCCAACCCGAAGTCAAACCCGTTTCCGACGTCCATTGCACTGCCCTGCTCGACGGCCCAGAACTGGCCCGGCTCCAACACGATTCCTTCAGGGAGCCTGTATTGCAGCAGGTCTGTCGGGTCGTCGCTGAGATAGACGTCCCTCAGATCGACCGGGACGGGACCCGGGTTGTAGAGCTCGACCCAATCGGCCTGGCCCTTGGTCAGCAGTTCGTTGATCACGAGGCGAGTTCGGGGATCGTCGGTCTGTTGCGGGGATTGGACGACCGCATGCAGGATGGGGCTGGCGACGCAATCCGAGCTGCCCGAGAGAGACGCGTTGTGAACCTGAATGGACAGAACGTTCGTTCCGACCACCAGCAGGTCCAGATGGTTTGTCAGGTCTATGACCTCTGTCGGTGGTTCCCATCCCTGCCCGGTGGCGTGATTGAAGGCCGGGGGATCACCGGGCATTCGCCCGGAATCCGCGACCCGTGTGCCATTGAGGTACAGGATGAATTCATCATCGTAGTGGACCTCGGCCTGCAACCGGGCAAACGAGTCGATTTGCTCGCCCGTCAGCGTGAATGGCAGTCTCGCATAGACGGAGACGTAGTTGCCGCTCATGTCGTTAACTCGAGTCTGGATGTACTGGAGCTCGGCGGCGTCGTTGCTGTAGCCATAGCCGCTCGGGCCGGCCAGCCAGTCGGTCACGCCAGGGTCGTCATCGAATTGAATCTCGGTCCACGCCGTGGTGGCCTGCCCGGCGTGCCCCGGCGACGGTTCCCTGGTTCCTTTGAAGTATCGTCCGGGATGGCCGATGTCGATCAGGGTGACCACCGTCGGCCCCTCAGACTCGGCCCAGATGCGGTCCGGCGCTCCAGGTGTGCCGCCGATGGTGGTGCTGACATCCCAGCTTGAGGCCTCGTCCGGATCGCCGCCAAGGGTAGCCAGGACCAGTGAATGCCCCGTTCCGCTCGGTGCCGCCGGCCAAGGAAACTCTCGATCATAGCGGAACGAAAGGACAACGGCTCCGTTGGCGTTGGACAGGTCGATTTGTTCTCCGGCGTTGTCGAGCCGGCCGGCGAAGGGGCCCTTGATCCGAACGTCCGTCGGAGCGATTCCGTAGGCGGCCTGCAGGGCTGCCGGGTCCTTGGCCACAACCATGTATTGCTTGGCGCCGAGGATCGTATTCGGTTCAAAAATGTACTCGATCCCGTTGGTGAACATGTATCCGCCCAAGTCTTCGACAACGGCGCGGTCGTTGTAGAGTTCGATGAACTCAAGCGTTTCGGCTTCGTCGGTCGGATGGTACATCACCTCGCTGACCACCAGGGCCAGAGCCGATTGCGGTAGGCATAGAGCCATCACGCAGGCCAATGTCAGGAGAGTGCAGCGATACCGTCCGAAACGATTCATTGTTATCTGATCCTTTCTGCGGTAATGGCCAATCACCCTTGAACCGCCTCCGCCGGCAGTGTCATGCCGTATCGACCATCCGATCCGAGATACTCCTATTCCTGATATCTCCCAATGGGCTATTTTACCAGATCGGTCGCGGATTCGCATCGCTTTCGCGCTTTATGCGGCATTTTTGTTGGAAGTGAGTCCGGGGCATAGACAGCGAATTCTTCCGATACCGCAGTCGGGAAGCCGTATTATATCGGTCCTGACGGTCGTACGGGGGGCCCGCGAAGCGGCATTTTGTCAGGATGCAGCTCCGTCCTGGCCCAGAAATGACCTCAGTATGGCGTCAAGCACTTCGGAGGCCCGACGCAGATGGGCGAGGCCTTCGGTGATCTGGTCGCGGCTCTGGATGAAGGGGGCTTCGACCAGTTCGTCGGCACAGTGAACGAGCATCTTCTCGATGCTCCGAGCGGAGTATTCGAGGTGAAACTGGAGCCCGACCACGTGTCGACCGTATTCGAAGGCCTGGTTGCGACATGCCTGGCTCTGGGCGATGCGGATGGCTCCGGAGGGGATCTCGAAGGTATCCCCATGCCAGTGGAAGGCCATGAAACGCTCCGGTAGATCCCGCAGAATCGCTTCTTGGGATGGTTTCGCCACCCTTTGGAGCTCGAACCAGCCGATCTCCACCTGCGGATTCTGATAGATCCTGGCCCCCAGGACACCGGCGATGAGTTGGGCTCCCAGGCAGACCCCGATTGTGGGCACCCCGGCCTCGATGGCCCGTTCGATGAACCGCTTCTCGTCCAGAAGCCAGGGGTAATCGCGGTGCTGGTATACATTCATCGGCCCACCCATGACAGCCAGTGCGTCGATCTCTTCGACGGCAGGCAGAGCCTCGCCTGCGTAGAGTTGGCTGTTCGTGACGGTATAGCCATGCTCCTCGGCCCAGAGACCGATGTGGGCGGCATCTTCGAATGGCACATGTCCGAGCCAGTGAAATCGCATGTTGTGGCCTCCTTGTGGAGTTCAGGGGCATCCTGTCGGCGATGACAGAGGTGCCTGGACGAGTCGTTATAGCCTCTGCCGTGGGTCCACGCCAGACCGTTCCTCCTGGCCTCCTGGCGGTCGTATTGACGAGGCAGGGCGGCTTGGCTATATTCTGCACTCTTTTCCCGTCGATTCGCGAATCGCCTCCTGCTCTGGCGACTTGTCGAGCGATCAGAAGCATTGGGTGTGTATGTCGAAGCAATCAGCAGTCTCACCAAGGCGCAAGGCCCTGTACATTGTCTTCCTGGCGATGATCGCGGCAGTTCCCGCGATGGCGACCGACATGTACCTGGCGGCGATGCCGACGATCGCCTCGCAATGGGGAGTGCCTGACAGCCCGGTAGGGTTGTCGCTGGTCCTGTGGTTCGTCGCGTTCAGTCTGTTCCTGCTCGTCTGGGGGCCTCTCTCCGACAAGTACGGCAGGAAACCGATTCTGCTGGCGGGCTTGATGTTGTTTACCGCCTCGACGTTTGCCTGCGCACTAACGCAGAACGTCTGGCAGTTGATTGTCTTTCGCATCTTGCAGGGGATTGGAGCGGCGGGCCCATCGTCGATGGCGATGGCCATCTGCCGGGACCGCTATAGCGGCCTGGAACGCAAACGGGCACTGGCATATATCGGGATCATCCTGACGGTGGCGCCGGCGGTGGCACCCAGCGTCGGAGCGGTGCTGCTGGACTGGTTCAACTGGAGGGTCATCTTCCTGACCCAGGGCTTCCTGGGGAGCGTGGCGCTGCTGGTCTCACTTGCCTATCGCGAGACCGCGGCCGAACGCGTGATGGAGCGCCTTCTCGGGTTGTTCGGGCGTTATCGATATGTTGTGGCGAACCGGCGGTATCTGTACTCGAACATGGCGATGGGCCTGATCCTGGGACCGTTCTACGCGTTCATCGCATTCAGTCCCATCGTCTATATCCAGATCTTCGGTCTCTCGGAACGAGCGTTCGGCCTACTGTTTGGGATCAACGCCTTGATGTCCATGGCGGGGGCATTCGTTTGCACCCGCGTCATGGGATATTTCTCCGACACCGTCCTTCTTACAGCGTGCCTGATCGGATGCACGCTGGCGGGGGCGGGAATTCTGGTCTTGGGAAGTTGGCACTACCTGGCCTTCGCTGCCTTCATGTGCGCGATCACCTTCTTCTGCGGCATGAGCCGACCGCTGAGCAACCATCTGATTCTGCAACAGGTTCAGCGCGACATTGGCTCCGCATCGTCGTTCATCGTGTTCTATCAGTTCATGGTCGGTGCGATCTGCATGCGGATCGTCACCGCAGACCGGGCCCATCCGATTTTCGTGTTCGGCCTGGTCGCTCTGCTGCTGCCGGCGGCGGTGCTGGCGATCTGGCCGTTTCTTTTGTGGATGCTCGATGCCGGTCCCGCGGGCGAATCTTCACTCGCGGCTACGGGCGAGTGATCATTCGCGCCTACGGGGCGGGGACCAGATCGAGGTCTTCCTCGGCCGGACGGATCTTCATCACGAAGCGTCGCACGTCTTCGGCGATCGAATATAGGCACGGTACGATCACCAGCGAGATCGTTGTCGCGAACAAGATGCCAAAGCCCAGCGAGATGGCCATGGGAATCATGAATCTCGCCTGTCGCGAGGTCTCGAAGATCATCGGCGCCAATCCGCCGAATGTAGTCAGCGTGGTCAACAGGATCGGTCGGAAACGACGCACGCCCGCCTGGTGAATCGCATCGAAGGGGCAGAGGCCCTCTCGCGTTTTCCGGTTGGCGTAATCGATCAGGATCAGCGAATCGTTCACGACCACGCCGGATAGCGCGACGACGCCCATGAGGCTCTGGAGGCTCAGCGCATAGCCCATCAGAATGTGGCCCAGCACCGCCCCGACGATGCCGAACGGGATCGCAATCATCACGATCAGCGGTTGATAGTAGCTGCGGAACGGAATGGCCAGCAGCGCATAAATGGCGAACAACGCCAGGACCAGACCTTGGAATAGACTGCTCGTGCTTTCGCTCATATCCTGTTGTCGGCCCTCCCACGCATAGGACAGGCCCGGGAAATCTCTGACCAGTTCGGGCAGAATCTCCGCTTCCAAGGTCGCCTGCACCTGGCTGGTCTGCGACATCGGTTCGACGTTGGCGGTCACGCTCACCGTGCGGCGGGCGTTGCGGCGCGTGATCGCCGTATAGGCCCGGCCCCGTTCGATCTCGGCGATCTGTGTCAGCGGCACATCCGTGCCTCGCGGGGTACGGACCAGCAGATGTTCCAGATCATACTGGCGGATGCGCTGCTCGCGAGGCAGGCGAACCTTGACACGGATCTCGTTGCGTCCGCGCTGTTGGCGAACCGCTTCGGCTCCGTAGAACGCGTTTCGCAGTTGGCGGGCCAGGGCCTGCTGCGTCAGACCCAACCCATGACCTTCTTCGGTCAGGCTGAAGTCCAACTGCTGCTTACCCGGCGTGAACCCGTCGTCGATGTCTTTGACATTCGCAAAATCGGCCAGTCGTTCGGCCAAAGCGGTGCCGGCTCGGTCGAGCACGTCGATGTTGCGGTGGCTGAGCTCGACGGTCAGCGCGGCGCCGCGCCCCGGACCGCCCCGGTCCGCCTCGAAGAGCAGATTCTCCAGACCCGTAATGGGACCGGTGCGTTCGCGCCAGAGGCGCGTCAGTTCGGTTGTGCTGATCGGTCGCATCCGGGGATCGGTCAGATACACTCGGATTTCTACGACATTCTCATCGATCAATGCGAAAATGCCTTCGGCGAGCTTCTCCCCTCCATGGGCCTCGACGATCTCCTGGGCGCCCGTCAGCAGCCTTTGACGGACCTCTTCAGCTTTGGATATGGGCGAGCCGTAGGGCAGCGTAGCGGTTACGACGGCTTCATCGGATTCGACTCGGGGCATCAGGATCACCCCGATGCGTCCACTGAGGACATAGCCGGCCACGAGGATCAGGACCGCCGCACTGGCCGCAATGGTCAGCATCCGAAAGCGGATGCTGAGATCGAGGAACGGCGCGTACAATCTGTTGATGAACCCGTCCAAACCCCGACTGATCGCGTGTTGAACGGCGCCGATGGGCCCTCTGCGGTGCTTCTTGGGCCGGCGGGCGTGCGCCAGGTGGCAGGGCAGAATCAACAGTGCCTCGACCCACGAGATGGCGAAGACGGTGATGACGACGTATGGGATGACGCGCCAGATCTTGCCCATGACGCCGGGAATGAAAAGAAGCGGCATGAACGCCACGATGTTGGTCAAAATGCTGAACGTTACCGGCAGCAGAACGTCTCGGGCGCCTTGGATCGCCGCCCGCATGTAACTCATGCCCTGGAGGCGGTACTCGTAGATGTTCTCGCCGACCACGATGGCGTCATCGACCACGATGCCCAGGGCGACGATAAAAGCGAACATGGAGATCATGTTGATGGTGACGTCCAGGCCCGGCAGGAACAGAAAACAGCCCAGGAACGAGATCGGAATGCCCATCGTGACCCAGAACGCCAGCTTCAGATCCAGGAACAGGCCCAGCAGAAGCAGCACGAGGGTCAGACCGTAAAAGGCGTTCTTCAGCAGCAGTTCCAGACGCTGGCGGTAAATTTCGGAGCGATCGCTGCGGATGGCCCAGTCGACGCCGGGAGGCAGATCCTGCTCGATGTCGCTCATGGCCGCACGCACCGCGTCGGAAACGCCGATCGGCGTCTGCTCGCCCACGCGATAGACCCCCAGTCCGACGGCGGGGTAGCCGTTATACGTGGCATAACGATCCGTTTCTTCGAAGGTGTCCCGGATCTCGGCGACATCACCCAGCGTCAGCACGGCGCCGTCGGCCGTGGTGATCAGCGGAATGGTGGCAAACTCGCGGGCCCAGTCCCGGCGCTCGTTGACCCGCAGCAGGATATCACCCGCCTGGGTCTCGATTGTGCCGCCCGGGATCTCCACCGACGTGGCGCGCACCCGCTGGGCGACCTGATCCAGGGTCATTCCGTAGGTGCGGAGAGCGTCCTGGTCGATTTCGATGGCGACCTCATACCGCCGCGCGCCGACCAGATCGACCTGGGTGATGTCGGAATCCTGAAGGAGCCGATCTCGAACCTGCTCGGCCAGCTCGCGCAGGACCCATTCGCTCGTATCGCCATAGAGCTGGATCTGGAGCACTTCCCGGCGGATGATCCGCAGGCTGACTTCAGGCTCTTCGGCATCCAGCGGAAAAGTCACAATGCGGTCGATCTGCTGTTTGATGTCCTGGTAAATCCGCTGCTGGTCGCCGCCTTCCTCCAGTTCGGCAGAGACCATGCCCATACCCTCGGCCGCGGTGGCGGTGATCTCTTTGATGCCGTCGAGACCGCGAATGGCTTCCTCGATCACGAGGATAATGCCCTGTTCGACCTCCTCCGGGCTGGAGCCGGGATAGGCTACCTGGATTGTCACCAGACCGAGATCGAACTCCGGAAAGACCTCCTGCTTGACGCGGGTGGCCATGAAGAACCCCCCCAGCAGGAAGACGATCATCATGAGATTGGGGGTGATGCGGTTCTGTATCATCCAGGCGATGACCCCGCGGTACGGGGGACGTTCGCCTTGCGGTTTCAGGTCGGTCATTGCCGCGTCCTTTACTGCCGGGCCATCTCAGCGTTCTGCTCGATATCCTGCTCCTCCGGTTCAGCCAGACGCAGAGACATTCCCGGCACCGGAGCGGCAATGTCGGTGGCGACGAGCTGCTCGTTTTCTTCGAGGCCTGCCTCGACGAAGACCTCTTCGGGGCCGCGATACACGATCTCCACCGGTCGAATTTCGAGCTGATTGTTGGGATCCATGATCCAGACGGTGTTGTTGCCTCCGGCAATGGGGAACAGGTTTTGCTGCATGTTTCCTTCATGATAAAGGTCCACCGTCACGGATTCGCCTGTATTGTTCTCCCAGCGGATCTCCACCGTGTCGCACTGCTGAAAGGACTCGCCCCCATTGGGGGAGAGGACTTTCAGGTCCGGGACGGGATCAT
>CAZTGH010000059.1:0-2579 GCA_964612985.1 uncultured Pirellulales bacterium | reverse complement strand
TGATGGAGAAAACGGAATCGAGGGTCCGGCCCTGGATTTCGGCCTGGACGAACGAACCCATCAGCAATTTGGGTTTGTTTTGATTCTCGGGTTTGAGACAGAACGGGTCGTCGACCGCGACCAGCAGTCGTGCCATCTTGCCTTCGGTCTCGATCTCTCCATAGAGACGCACGACGCGGCCCGTGCGGAATCGATTGGGGCCCCAGGCGAGCGTGTTGTAGATTTTCACGTTCGATCCGGGGTCCCCGTTGCTCTGCGGAACGGTCAGCCATTTGAGCTGGCCGATCGGCACTTTCAGGTCGATCCACGCTTCATCGGTGGCGATCACGGTCACCAGTTGCGAACTGGGCGAAACCGTCGTGCCCAGATCCACGTGCTTGTCCTGGATGATGGCATTGAACGGGACCGTGATCTCGCATCGGGCCAGGTCCAGTTTCGCCTTCTCCAGGCTCGCCTGAGCGGACTCCAACGCCGACTGAGCCGAGGCCAGTTGGGGCTCGCGCAGCACGAGCTCCTGGTCTTCCTCGGTCACGATCTCACCGAGAAGCGCGTATTCCTGCTTCGCGATGGCCTGGTTGCCCTGTTCGACCTTCAGGTCCTTCAACGCTCGGGCGACGTCGCCTCTCCGCTGCTGGACCTGGATCTGATAATCGCGAGGATCGATCATGACGAGTTGGTCGCCGGCCTGGACGATGCCGCCGGGGATGAGCGATTCGGAAACCTCGATGATCTGCCCCGAGACCTGCGGATGCAACGTCACCTGCTGAGCGGGGATGACCGGGCCCATCGCATTGACCGTCGTGGTACAGGTGCTTCTCTCGACGGGAATCACTCGGACGAGTCTGGCCTGTCGGGGTGGTTTCTGCCGCTGGGCACGCGGGCTGGTGTCAACCTGGTATTTGTACGCAGCCGCTGCCCCGGCCAGGATCAGCAGCGCCAGAACGACCTTGAGCATTCCCCAGACGATCTTCGGCAACCCTCCTCGGGCTGAGGAATCCGCAGTTTCTCTTGTGTCTTTCGGCGTCGTCATCATCTCACCTAGTTGCTTTCGGTCTTGTTCTCATCATCGGTGCCGGATCGGCGCGAATCATCCGTACGTGCCAGTTCGGGACGCGGCAGGCTCCAGGGTCCGGCGGTCGCACGATAGAGATCGATCCGACGTTGAATCAGCGTCCGTTGGGCGCGTACGATCTCCCGTTCCAGGGATTGCAGCGATTGCAGCGATTCGAGCACGCGGATGTAGTCGGCCTGGCCCTTCATGAATCGTTCGCGGTTGCGGTCGTACGTCTCGCGAGCCAGCTCCAGTTGCCGCTGAAGGCTGCCGAGCAGCAGCAGTTGCTGACGCTGCTGGGTCAGGGCGGTTTCCACCTCCTGAAGCGCGTCGAGCAGCGTCTGGCCCCAGGTGTGAATCCGCTCGGAAACGACGGCCCGCTGTCGCTGGACTTCGGCTCTTCGGAACCCGCCGTCGACCAGAGGCTGGATGGCATTGGCGGCCAGATTGCCGAGCCAGTCGTCGAACAGATCGCTGACCGACGTTGCGGTGGTATCGGCGCCGGCAGAGAGGCTCAGTTGCGGATACTGCTCGGCGATCGCGGCGGCCAGCCGCTGGTCGGCCGCTCGCACTTGAATGAAGCTCTGGCGGACATCGGGTCGGCGCCAGAGCACCTCCGAAGGGACGCCGATCTCGGGCATGGGACCCAGTTCGGGCAGCGTCACGGGGGTATCCTGCCACGCCAGTTCGGGAGGCCGGCCGATCAGTACCGAAAGGGTGTATTGCAGCAGTTCGACCGTCTCCTCGGCGCTGATCAACTGGCTTCGGGTTGCCGAGACCAACTGCCGCTGCCTCAGGACGTCGGCTGCCGCTGCGGCTCCGTTTCGAAACTGAATCGTCACAATGTCGAGGACCTGGCGGTTTGTTTCGATCTGCTTGCGGATGATCTCTGCGAGGGTCTTGGCTTCGGCCAACTGATACCACGTGCTGGCGATGGAGGCGGCCAGGGTGATCGCAGCGGCGTCGACCGCGTCCCGACTGGCCTGCGCATCGAGCCAGGCGGCTTCTCGGGCGGACTTCAGGCCGGACCAGAGGTCGACTTCATAGCTGGCGGCTACGCCCACGCCGTAAAGATCGCTGTAGACAGCGTCGTCCAGCACGACCTGGCGGCTGCGACGGTACCCGGCATCGACACTGACCTGCGGCCACAGCGATGCACCGGTCCTCCGGGCGGCCGCTTCCGCCTGGGCGAGCCGGTCCCAGGCGGTCTGCAGGGTGAAATTCTCTGCCAGGGCCCGGTCGATCAATTCATCGAGAGAGGTGTCGTCGAAATCCTGCCACCAGTGGCGGGCCAGCGGAGTAGATCCCGTGGCCGACCAGGACTGCGGGACCAGGACCGGCATTGCCGGGTTCCGGGTTGCAGGATCACAGCCGGTAACGAACCACAACAAACTGAGCAGCAGCCAGATAAGACGTCTTCTTTTCACGTCTGTCATACTCTCTACCACCATGGTTATCGGGTCGGGGGCCTTAGGTCGCGTCGAACCGTCAGTTGCAGCCAGCCTCGATATCTTCGCGAATCGTCCTG
>CAZTGH010000058.1:0-18887 GCA_964612985.1 uncultured Pirellulales bacterium | reverse complement strand
AGTAGTATTGCAGCGCCTCCCAGAAGTCGCGCGGCGCGTGCGCCGGGACGTGCGAGCAGACCTCCGCGATCCGTTCCAGTTCCGCCTTTCGCTGCGGATCGGCTTCCGTCTTCGCCATCGCGCGGGCCTTCTCCGCATGCCGCTCGGAAAAGCGAATCAGCGCCGCGGCGCAGATGGACATCGCCTTGAGCTCTTCCTGCTTCGCATACGCCGTCGGGTCGTTGAGGTAATCGAGACTGTCCAGGCTGTGCTGGATGTCCTGCTGGAAGTCGAGCATGCCCTTGCGGTAGATCTTGTCGTCCAGCACCGTATGCCCGGGCGAACGCTGTTCCATGAATTCCGTGAACAGGCCTGCCTCGTAGGTGGCCTTCCACTCGTCGGTCATCTCGCGAAAGATCCGCTCCCGCATGGTCCGCCCCTGCCAGAACGGGATGATCTTCTCTTCGTAGACCTTCCGCACTTCGGCGCTCACCGCGAACGAAGTCTTCTCCCGCGAATTGAGGATGTCCAGATCGCTGAGCGCGTGACAGCACAGCTCCGGATAGGTGGGGGTCGCCTTGGGGGCGTGGCCCTTTTCACCCACGATCAATTCGCCTTCGCCGATGTAGACGGTCTTGTGCTCCATCAGGTACCGGAAGGCCAGCGCCCGCGTGACCGGGATGCTCTCGCGTTCGGCGGCGCCGCTCTGATAGAACGCAGTCATCAGCTCGGCCCGTTCGCTGGAGATGTAGGGAGGCGTTTCGACGCTCTGCCGGCGAAGTCTGCTCACACGCTCGTTCATCGTTTATCCACCTATCGTGACCTCGAATCCGTACCCTCGCAGGGTCCGTGCGCTCTCGGCCATCTGTTCGTCACTGGGGCTCTGGCCCTCCATCAGGTCGAAGCCGGCTGCCAGGCGGACCGCCTTCTCCAGGCCGCCCCGGTTATATGGCAGGATATCGATCCTGCGGACGGTCGGCAAGGACTGGACGAAGCGGGCCGTGTTCTCGATGTTGCTCCGGTCGTCGTTGAAGCCCGGCACGATCGGGATCCGAACGATCAGCTTCTTGCCTGCCCCGGCCAGCATCCGGAGATTGTTCAGAATCAAGTCGTTCGGCACGTCCGTGTACTGCTCATGCATCCGTGAATCCATGTGCTTGACGTCGCACAGAAACAGATCGGCTGCCTCCGCGACGCGATGCATCAGGTCGCCGGTGGCGTGACAGGTCGTGTCGACGGCGGTATGTATGCCCTCCGCCCGGCAGCGGTTCAGCAAAGCCAGCAGAAAATCGGGCTGCATGAGGGGTTCGCCGCCGGAAAAGGTCGCTCCGCCCCCGGACTGGTCGTAGAAGATCACGTCTTTGGCGATCTCCGCCATCACGTCGGCGACCGTCATCGGCTCGCCGACGATCTCCCGGGCCCCGGCTGGGCAGGCGGTCGTGCAATCACCACACAGGACGCATTTCTCGGGGTCCGTCACCGGATAGCCATTGCGAAACGTGATGGCCTGGCCTTGGCAGACCGTTTCGCACCGGCCGCACCGGACGCAACGACCCTTGCGAAAGCTAGGTTCCGGCGTCGCCTTCCAGCTCTCCGGATTATGACACCAGCGGCACCGCAGCGGACAGCCCTTGAAAAAAACCGTCGTGCGAATGCCGGGGCCGTCGTGGATCGCGTATTTCTTGATGTCGAACACGTGGCCTGCCAAGGGCGATGTACGCATCGCCCCTGCGCCGGGTGCTGTGGTCCGCAGATGGCGGTAAGCAGATTGTCCGTCGCGATCGATCGTCACCGTATTCCCCATCCTCGTAGGATTGCCGATGGAAGCAACCCTCCAGCATAGCTCATCGGCCGCTCGAGAGCAAGACGCTCCGTCCGGGACGCATTTCGGTGATTCCTTCGGATATCTCCGTCCGCAGGATTGGGTTCGTTTTCCGATGGCACCCTCATTTCTGCTTCAAAAACGAGGCAAATTGGCGTCGTTTTGCATCTTTGCGATGCACTGAGTCGCGTAGTTCTGGGCCGGACCCCTGAAGGGCCGAAGGCGGGGTTCCGTGAGGCCGCGACGGTCGGAATGTAGCGCGTGTCATTCATTATGATGTCTTAAAAGCGTATCAAGTTGTTCTCTGTATATCATACAAAACTCCGCTTCCGGCGTCAAGGGCAAACCGGTCGATTCGCAAATCTTCCGAGGAGAATCCCTGAAATATCCACCGAACGACTGGCGGCCGGGCTGGGTACAGGGGCTGTTTGCAGCATAGACTCGGAGAAGACCGGCAGACGCGGGCCCGAGCCTTGTGTCTGCGACCGAATTGGACAAAGGAGGTGACCTATGCGAACACAAATCTTTCGCTCTCGACGCGCTTGGTGGAGCCTGATTGGGGTAGCCGTGTGCCTGGCGGTGGTTCTCGGCGGCTGCGAGAAGACGCCACAGGCCGAAGCGGAATCATCGGCCGCATCGGCCCAAGGCGACTCGTCTCAGGAGGCTGCCGAAACCGGCGGCTCTACGTACTTTGCCGACCGCGTCGTCGAGGCCTGGGAGCAGAAGGGCGCCGAAGCGGGCTGGATCGTCCTCAACGACGACGGGCAGTTCACCTTTCGGGACGATCCGCCGAACCCCGTATTTGCAGACCTCAAGGCCTTCGGAGAGGTGCCGAGATACCTGCCCGGGTTCAAGATCACCAACTGGCAGGACGGCATGACGGAGGCCCTGCCGGTTCCGAAGATCGGTTTTGGTCTCGAACTCTATTCGAGCGGGATCAGCGACAGCGGAGTGGCGGAGATGGCCCGGCTCGATACCCTCCAGTCGCTGAACTTTTACCAGGGGCGGATCACAGACGAGGGGGTCAAGCAGTTGACCGAGCTGGACGATCTGAGGGCGGTGAGCCTCTACAACACGGACCTGACCGACGCGGCGGTAAAAGACCTGGCCACAATCGAAACCCTGGAATTCGTCGATCTCGGCGGCGCCAACGTCCGAGCCTCCAGCGGATCGGTGTACGGATTGCAGCAGGCCCTGCCCGACTGTACGGTCCTTCGTCGCCGCTGAGGGTCCGAGGCCGACCGCAGCCCTCGAAGCCAACAGTGATGCTGACGCTTGCAGGTTGACGTCAAACTCGGGGAACAGCCCGTTCGGTGCCAGATTTCCGTTCGACTTCGCTCAGGACATGCTCTCCATTTCGCTTCGCTCCAGTCGGAATGACAAGGCGTATGCGCCCCGCAGGTACCGCGGTATTGGGACCTCCCTGCTCGTCATGGCGGCGCAGGGAACTCTTGGGTTTCCCTGCGGATCGGTGTTTCGGAATCTCTATGGTCTGCGGGGCTTTTCGTGACCGGAGCGTGGATGGAGGGTTTACAGGAGCGGGCGGATCGGGGAAGATGATGGAGGGCAGGCCCGGTCGGGGTGGATTGGGCCGGAACTTGGCAATGGCGGGGGCAGTATGAGGTGATACGATGAGAGGAAGTCGGCTGGTGCTGGGGTTGATTGTGGTTCTCAGTGGGGGATTTGCGGCCATGGCGGCAGAGGCGAATCCGGGTTCACAGGAGGCCGTGGTGGAGGCGAAGCTGATCTTTCCGCTGGAAGGAAGGCCAACACCCGGTTGCCATGCGTCGACCATCGCCCAGACCCGCACAGGGCAGATCGTCGCGGCGTGGTTCGCCGGCACCGACGAGGGCGAGAACGACGTCGGTATCTGGGTCTCCCGCCTGGTCGAGGGTCAGTGGTCCCAGCCCGTCGAGGTCGCCGACGGCGTCATGTCCGTGCAGAAGCGGTATCCCTGCTGGAATCCCGTGCTGTTTCAGGCGAAGACCGGGCCGTTGGTGCTGTTCTTCAAGGTCGGACCGACCCCCCGCGAGTGGTGGGGCGAATGGACGACGTCGGACTACGACGGGCGAAGCTGGACGCCGCAGAAGCGCTTGCCGCCCGAGGTGATGGGGCCGATCAAGAATAAGCCAATCCAGCTCGACGACGGGCGGATTCTGTGTCCATCCAGCAGCGAGCACGACGGCTGGCAGATTCACGTCGAGATCACCAAGGACCTGCGGGACTGGCAGGTGGTCGGTCCGCTCAACGATGGGCAGGCGATGCCGGTGATTCAGCCAACCATCCTGAAGTACCGCGATGGTCGGCTCCAGATGCTCTGCCGCACACGGGGCAAGGGATTCGTCGCCCAGACCTGGTCGGACGACGGCGGACTGACCTGGGGCCCGCTGACGAGCACCAGTCTGCCCAACCCGAACGCCGGGATCGATGCGGTCACGCTCAAAGACGGGCGGCAACTGGTCGTCTACAACCATACCACGCGGGGCCGCAGCCCACTGAACGTGGCGGTCTCGTCCGACGGGCAGAAGTGGAGCATGGTGCTGACGCTGGAAGATCAGCCGGGAGAGTATTCCTATCCGGCGGTCATTCAAACCGCCGACGGCCTCGTCCATACGACCTACACGTATCAGCGCAAGAGCATCAAGCACGTCGTCATCCATCCGAGCAAGCTCTGATATCGCGGGGTGAGCGTCCGCTGGTCGGCGGGCACAAACTCTGCCGATTCGGGTGATCGCTCAAACTCTGCGCGCACCGACACGTAGAGACTTCGGTAGATGGCAGGCCGCAGATCTACCTGGATCTGTCGGCTTTTGTCCAATCCCGTGAACACGGAGGGCGGCAGAGTTTTTCAGGGAAGGAGAACGCACATGATAGACACGGAAGCGATTGCCGAGGTGGCGTACGATCTGGCGCGCCGCGATTTTTCCTATCGGTTTGGGGGCCCGGAAACGGGATTTCGGGAGAAACCCATCTGGCAGCAGATCCGCTCACTGGGCACCCGGTTGTGGCTCGACAGCGGGGATATCGACGAGATCCGGGTGCTGTGGTGCTCCGAGTTCGAGGCGCTGACGACGAACAACAGCCTTCTGAACAAGGAGATCCAGAAGGGGATCTACGACGATTTCGTTCGCGAGGCGGCCGACGCGGTTCGCCGGGTTTCGCCCGAGATCGAGGAGCGAGACCTGATCCTGGAGATCGTGTTCATCCTCAACGCACACCATGCACTGCGGCTGGTGGAGCTGTTCGATGCGCACGTGAGCGTGGAGCTGCACACCGATCTGGGCCACGACGTGGAGCGTTCGGTGGCGTATGGCAGGAGGTACTTCAACACGTGTCCGGAGCGGTTCTACGTGAAGGTTCCGCTGACGCCGGCGGGATTGCTGGCGGCGCGAAGACTCGGGCGGGAGGGGGTGCCGGTGAATTTCACGCTGGCGTTCTCGGCCCGTCAGAACTACGCGATGGCGCTGCTGGCCCAGCCTCGATTCGTCAACGTCTTTCTGGGTCGTCTCAATTCGTTCGTTGCCGACAACGACCTGGGCGATGGACGGAACGTCGGAGAAAAGGCGACGCTGGCGACGCAAAGAGCGGTGCGGCGGCTGCGGGATGAGGGGCGGACCCGTTCGCTGCTGATCGGCGCCAGCGTGCGCGAGGGCGCGCAGGTGGCAGCCTTGGCGGGTCTGGACGTTCTGACGATGCCCACGAAGGCGGCAGGGCAGTACGAGACCGATCCAGCGAGCGAACCGTTGTCGCAGGTCGAGACCGATCCTGAGGTGCCGCTGGCCGAGGGCGTAGATCTCGGGGATTTCAACGCGACGACGCTCTGGGAGGTGCCCGAGGCGTTCCAGGCTTGCGTCGAGGGGCTGCTCGGAGAGGATATCGACGGGATGGCGCCTGAAGACGTGCAGTCCTATTTCGCCCAGCGCGGTTTCGAGGATTTCCTGCCCGAATGGTTGGCTCGGGACGTGCGTACGGCCTCCGAAGACGGCAAGATCCCCGTCTTCAGGAAATGGCAGAAGCGGCTCGCGCAAGGCGACATCGGACTCGATGCATTGATGAACCTCAGCGCCTTCGAAGCCTTCGCGACCGATCAAAAGGCGCTGGACGACCGCATCCGCTGCCTGATCTGACTGGCACGGCAGGCGTCTCGATCGAATATTCGTTCCTGCTGCTTTGCGGGCGTCTTGGCCTCCGGTACAATGGGCAGCGCGGGGCGAAGCATGATTCGCCCCTACCGGTGTCGCAGGGACGGGATTGGGGCAGGTATGGTTGGCATCGTTTCCAGGCCGGATACGCAACAAAAACTCGAGATTCTCAGCGCCGACGCACAGTACGATCTGGCGTGCGCCTGTGGCACGAACCGGGACGAAGGGCGCCAGCGGGGCCAGGACGGCCGCTGGATCTACCCGGTGACGCTGCCAAGCGGCGGGAGGAGCGTTCTGTTCAAGAGCCTGATCTCGAACGTCTGCACGAACGACTGCAAGTATTGTCCGCTCCGCGAGCAGCAGGACGTGAGGCGGTGCAGCCTCAGCCCGGCAGAGACCGCCCAAGTGTTCCTGGACTATTTGCGGCAGAAGAAGGTATTCGGGCTGTTCCTTAGTTCGGGAGTCATCGGCTCGCCCGATGCGACCATGGACCGGTTGACCACCACCGCGCGACTGCTCCGCCGCAAACACGGCTTCAAGGGATACATCCATCTGAAGGTCATCCCGGGTGCCAGCAATGCCGCGATTGAGGAGGCGGTCTCGCTGGCCAGCGCGGTCTCGTTGAATATCGAGACGCCGGGACAGAAGAACCTGGCGAAGCTCTCGAATCGCAAGGACTACATCCGCGACATCATCGAGCCGATCAAGCTGATCAGTCGGCTGACAGCGCGGGGCACGCGGTTCGCGCGGGTCAAGCAGACCACGCAGTTCATCGTCGGCGCCGCCGGCGAATCGGATGCCGAGATCGTCAAGTACATGGGCGGTCTCTACGACCGCCTGCGGATGCAGCGCATCTATTTCAGCGCCTATCAGCGGGGCGCCGGGGACGCCTCGCTGGACACCGACCCGAGCGCACCCGCCGATCCGTCCCAGTCCTTCGTCCGGGAACACCGCCTCTACCAGGTGGATTTCCTGATGCGCAAGTACGGCTTCAAAGACGCCGACATCGTGTTCGACCCCCGGGGACGCCTGTCGCTCGACGTCGATCCGAAAGAACTCTGGGCCCGGAACCATCCGGAGTTCTTTCCGCTGGATGTCAATTGCGCCAGCCGGCTGGAGTTGCTCCGCGTGCCCGGGCTGGGCCCGCTGACGGTCGAGCGGATCGTCAAACAGCGGACTCAGGGGCGGATACAAAGGCTGGAGGAGATCGGTCGCGTCGGCGTCCGCTTGGCCAAGGCCCGGCCTTACCTGGTCTTCTGAAGATTTTCGTTGCCAACGGGTAGCGGCTCTTTATAATTCGCTGCCTGTCCACATGTTAGACAGAGTGCACCCCGCGTGTAAGCGGGGCCTTCATGCAGATGAAAAGGAGGTGAAAATGCAGAACATGGTTCCCTCACGGGTCTTCTTGACCAAAGGCGTCGGGCGACACAAATATCAGCTCAAGTCGTTCGAAGAGGCACTACGGAAAGCTGGAGTGGCCCAGCAGAATCTGGTCCAGGTCTCGTCGATTCTGCCTCCCAAGTGCAAGATCATCAGTCGGGACAAAGGTCTTGCCGAGCTGACGCCGGGGCAGGTGTGTTTCTGCGTGATGGCCCGTGCCGATACGGACGAGCACGGCCGTCTGGTCGCCTCCTCGGTGGGCATCGCAGTCCCGAAAGACGGTCGCAAGTGGGGCTATCTCAGCGAGGTGCACGGCCATGGCATGGACCAGCGGGAAGCCGCCGATATGTCCGAAGACCTCGCCGCCGGCATGCTCGGCACCACGCTCGGTCTGGAGGTCGATCCGAACAAGGCGTGGTCGGAGAAGGAACAGGTCTACAAATCCAGCGGAATGATCATCCGTACGTCGAACATCACCCAGAGCGCGCGGGGTAAGAGAGAGCTGTGGACAACCGTGGTGGCGATCGCTATGTTCCTCTTCGACGAGTAGCGGCCGTCAACCGAATGACGCGGAGTGATAGAGATGGACAAGAAGGATCTGCTCAAGGAATTCGTCGAACACGTCGACATCAAGGCGTTCGATGCGACGCCCATCGTCGAGGCGATGCGCGACATGTCGTTTACCGCTCGGGACACCGCCCGCGCCGCCGACATCCTCAATACGATGATCGAAGACCCGGACTGCACGATCATGCTGTGCATTGCCGGCAGCACCAGCGCCGGCGGCTGCATGCAGATCTACGTCGATATGGTCCGCCACAACATGGTCGATACGATTGTCGCCACCGGGGCCACCATCGTCGATATGGACTTTTTTGAGGCGATCGGCTTTCGACACTATAAAGGCAGCCCGTCGGTGGACGATAACCAACTCAGAGAGCTCTATATCGACCGGATTTACGATACGTACATCGACGAGGAGCAGCTTCAGGCCTGTGACGAGACGATCAAGAAGATCGCCGACCGCCTGGAAAAGCGGCCCTATTCGTCGCGGGAGTTCATCTGGCAGATGGGCAAGTACCTGACCGAACACGCCAAGAAGAAGGACTCGCTGGTCCAGACCGCCTACGAGTGCGACGTGCCGATCTTCTGTCCGGCCTTTTCCGACTCCAGCGCGGGCTTCGGTCTGGTCAAGCACCAGGTCGAGAACCCCGATCGGCACGTCTCGATCGATTCGGTGAAGGATTTTCGGGAGTTGACGGAGATCAAGATGCGGGCCAACGTCTCGGGCCTGTTCATGATCGGCGGCGGCGTGCCCAAGAACTTCGCCCAGGACACGGTGGTCTGCGCCGAGGTGCTGGGGCACCAGGTGGATATGCACAAGTATGCCGTCCAGATCACGGTGGCCGACGTCCGCGACGGCGCCTGTTCCAGTTCGACGCTGAAAGAGGCCTCGTCCTGGGGCAAGGTCGATACCGGGAGCGAACAGATGGTCTACGCCGAGGCGACGAGCGTGCTGCCGCTGATCGCCAGCTACGCCTATCACAAACGCGGCTGGCAGCAGCGATCCCGCCGACGTTGCGCCCAGATCTTCGAGACGGTCGCCACTGGAGAGCAGAAATGACCGAGAGGTGGAAGATGGGGGGGCCTGTGTGCGCGGGACTGCTTCTGACGGTGATCCTGCTGGTGACCGGCGGATGCGGGGACAGCGATCTGGAAGAGGCGCAGCAGGATGCCAGGCAAGCCAAAGCCACCGTCAAGAAGCTCGAACTGAGCCTGGATCGGGCGATGCGCGAGATCGCGGACCTCAAGAACGAGCTGCGCGTCGTGCGGGAGACCCGCGACGAACTCCAGAGGCAGGCCGATCAGCTCGCTCAGGAACGGGACCAGGCCTCGGTGCTGGCCCAGCAGGCCGAGCAGGTCATCACGCATCTGAGCACCCGCGCCGAGGGGGAGGTCAACGCCACGGCGGCCCTACGCAAGCAGATCGAGGATCTCAAGGCGGTGGTCGCCGATCAGCAGGCCCTCATCGCGGAATTGCAGGAAAGCGGAGCGGTCGAGTCGATTCCCGCTGCCGAGCCCGCGGACCTCGAAGAGGTCGATCCCAACGTCCCCGAGGGCGGCCCCGATCTGTAACACGTATTCTCAGGAATTTCCGGCGACCCGTGTCTTTGTCATCCGGAGCCGAAGGCAAAGGATCTGGCCCTCGCAAGAGACGGGTGCGGTCGGCAAATGGTGGCGGATGCGGACCACGGCTTGTGATCGCCCCTTTGGGGATTGGTCTATACTCGGTTTGTCACCTCGACCGGAGCCTTTCTTGTCACCCTGGGCAAGTCAGTCCCCTGCCCTGTGTTGCGCCCTTGGAACCGTTGACCGATCACGTTACGCCGGGTAGCGCCGCGAAATGCAGGGAGTAGCCTTTTCGATGCCAGATTTCCATTCGACTTCGCTCAGGACAAGCTCTCCATTCCGCTGCGCTCCAGTCGGAATGACAATGGGCACGCGCCCGACGCGAATGCCACCGTATTCCGACCGCACCCCAAGAGAGGGCCGTCCGGTTCACAGCCGGGCTCAGGCGGCGCCCTGCTTCTTCCGCCGTGCCTGGCGATGCAGCGAGGCGCTTTCGCGCGGGTGGTAGAAGACGACGACCTTCTCGCCCGGAATCTCGAACCCTTCGGAGTTCATCCCTGCCTTGATGCGAGGCACCAGTTCCTGATCGATCACCCATGGCTGCTGGGGCCAGATCGTCAGGTGCAGGCGCAGGAAGCGTTGTCCGGCCGAGAGCGAAATGTCCCCTCGACTGACGGGCGCCGAGAGGATGATGTCCTGGAACTGGTCCGCCGCGTCCTGCGTGATTCGTTTGAGGACTTGCATCGCCTTCTCGGCGTCGGCGTCCGGGGCGATCGCGACGTCGAGATAGACCTGCTGCGCCCCGCGGAGGTAATTGCCCACCACTGCGATGTTGCGGTTGGGGATCACCACGCGCTGGCCCAGGTAGTTTCGCAGGCGAGTCATGCGCAGGCCCAGCTCTTCGACGATGCCCGTGTGCGGCGGGATCTCCACCATGTCGCCGACGTTGAACTGTTCCTCGAAGACGATGAAGAAGCCTGTGACCATATCCTGCACGAGCCCCTGCGATCCGAACCCGATCGCCAGGCCGATCACCGACAGCGAGGCGAAATAGACGGTATAGTCCACGCCGAGTTCGGTCAGGACGAACCCGATGGCCAGCAGGTAGATCACGTACCGACTGAGGTTCAGCGCCACGGAGTACAGCGTCATGGTGCGGTTCTTGTGCCGCCGATAGATGAGCCTCAGCGGGCCCCGGTCGCTGTAGATCACAAAGTGCAGCAGGCGGCGCAGAACGTAGATGGCGAGCTGACAGACGATGACCGCCGCGAGGATGATCAGAATGCGGCGGACCCGCGCCTTCAGCGACGCCAGAGACCAGGTGGACCGCCAGTGTTCCGGGCCGCCGAACCGGGGCAGGCGGGCCAATTTCATCGGGCTCGCCAGATCGCCCTCCGAGAGGGTCAGCTCCTTGCCGCTCAACTCGAACCGGTACGCGACTTCGCTGCGATCCGTCCGGAGGACGAGCGTTCCGTCCTCGATGCGATAGACTCCCTGTCTCTGGCCGATCTCGAACTGCCCGTTGGCACGAAGGTGCAGCGTGCCGGCCGGACCCGCCCAGTCCCCAACCAGCGACGCCCGGATTGCCTGGACCTGCTCTTGTCCCAAAATGGTCGACGCCGGAGCGGCGGGCTCGTTGGCCTCCCTTCCGATCGCCGCTGCTGCCGCCCACGCGACCGTGGTCACCATCATGAGAAGCCATTCCGAAACCATAGGCTGTCATCCTTTCCTTCCTCTTCACCGCCCGACATTCTAGGGCGAACCCGAAGCCCGAGCACCGCGACCGGGCCTGGTACACCGTAATCGCGGCCGGCCCGCCTAGGGAGTTTGTCCTTGCATGTTTCCGGAGCCCCGGTAGCATGAAAAAAAGATCGAGCAACACGGCCTGGACCTGCGTACCGTAGTAGATATATCGCGTTCGGGTTCGGTTTTTGCCACGGAGGGCGAAGATATGTGGGATGTGTTGTTGAGTTGGAGGGGATGGCTCTGGCCCCTCGTCGTCATGTTTCTGGCGGCAGGGGTGGCCTTGCTATGTCATTCCATCGTGGTCAGGGTCCTGGCCCATTTCGCCCGGCGGAGCCGCTCTCCGCTGGACGAGATGTTTCTGCGGCATCTGCGTCGTCCGACGCGGTGGATTGTGGTGGTTGTGGCGGTGCGCCTGACGATCGATCCGCTTGCGCTGCCGGTTGGCGTAGAGAACTTCGCCCGCATCGTGTTCAGCCTGGTGATCACCGCGCTGATCACCTGGCTGCTGATCCGGACGACCTATATTCTCAACGATGTGGTGGCCCATCATTTCGACGTCGAGGTCAAGGACAACCTGCGGGCTCGCAAGATCCTCACGCAACTGAAGGTCCTGCGCCGCATGATCATTATCGTCATCGTGGTGATCGCCCTGGCGTCCATGCTGATGGCGTTTCCGAAGGTTCGGCAGCTCGGCACCGCGATCTTCGCGTCGGCAGGCGTCATCGGCATCGTGGTCGGCCTGGCGGCGCAGAAGACGCTTGGGAACTTCATCGCGGGCCTGCAGATTGCCTTCACCCAGCCGATCCGCCTGGACGACGTGGTGATCGTCGAGGGCGAATGGGGCCGGATCGAGGAGATCACGCTGACCTACGTGGTCGTCCGCATCTGGGACCTCCGCCGCCTGATCGTGCCGATCACCTATTTTATCGAAAAGCCTTTCCAGAACTGGACGCGGATCTCGGCCGATATCCTCGGAACGGTCTTCCTCTACGTCGATCACACCGTTCCCACCGATGCGATCCGCGCCGAGCTTCAGAAGATCCTCGAAGCGTCGGAACTTTGGGACCGTAAGGTGAGCGTGCTGCAGGTGACCAACACCTCCGAGCGCACCGTCGAACTGCGGGCGCTGATGAGTGCATCCGATGCCTCGCAGGCGTGGAGCCTCCGCTGCGAGGTTCGTGAGAAGCTGGTGGATTTCGTCGGCAGGAAGTATCCAAAGGCGCTGCCTCGGCTTCGTGCCGAACTGGATCCCTTGCCCGAGGTACAGTCCACCAAGGCGGCATCGTGAAGGCGCTGTGGCGCGAGACCAGCGGCACCAGGCGGTATGGCCATAACGAGTTCAACGGGAGATTGCAATGAAGATCGACAAGAAGAGCAAATTCAAACTGGTGACGCTCATCGTCGTGGTGGTTCTGGCGGTGATCATCTTTTTCCAGAACACGGAGATCGTGGAGACCCATATTCTCTTCGCGACGTTCCAGATGTCGCGGGCTTTGTTGCTGATCGTGACCTTCGCGTTGGGATTTCTGGCCGGGATCCTCGCGGCCGGACACTTCCTCCGCAAGAAGAAGGTGTAGTTACGAGTCGGCTGACGGGATCGATCGGCGACCCGTCCTCGGTTTGAGATAGGCGCGTTGGAGTAAGGAGACAGGCCATGGATATTGATTTCGGCAAGTACGTGCAGCAGTTCGTGGACTGGCTGGTGGAGAGCGGTCCGAGAATTCTCCTGATCCTGGTGTTGGTGTTCATCGGCATCAAGGTCTCTTCCATGGTGGCCAGCCGGATGTTCTCCAAGCGTAAGCGGGAGAGCGATTCGGAGTATATGAAGCGAGCCGACACCCTGGCGGCTGTGATTGCCTATCTGCTGACGATTACGGTGGTCATCGTCGGTGCGATCATGATCCTGGGTGAGTTCGACGTCGAGATCGGGCCGATTCTGGCGGCCGCCGGCATCGTCGGCGTGGCGGTCGGCTTCGGCGCCCAGCACCTCGTACGCGATCTAATCACCGGTTTCTTCATTCTGCTGGACGATCAGATCCGTGTCGGCGACGTGGTCCAGATCGCCGACAAGGGCGGGCTCGTGGAGAAAATCAGCTTGCGGATGACGATCTTGCGCGACTTGGCGGGCAACGTACACTACGTCCGCAACGGGGAGATCAGCGTCGTAACCAACATGACCAAGGAGTACTCGCGTTACGTCTTCGATATCGGGGTGGCCTATCGCGAAGACGTCGACGACGTGATCGAGGTAGTCAAGCAGGTCGACGAAGAACTGCGGGCCGATCCCGCCTTTGGCAGCGACATCCTGGAGCCGATCGAGATTCTGGGCCTGGACCAGTTCGGCGACTCGGCGATCATCATCAAGGCGCGGACGAAGACCAAGCCGATCAAGCAGTGGTCGGTCGGGCGCGAATTCAACCGTCGGCTCAAGAAGCGGTTCGACGAGAAGGACATCGAGATCCCCTTCCCGCACGTGACGCTGTACATGGGCCAGGACAAGACGGGCCAGGCGGCGCCGATGCACGTGGCGATGCAGAAGGAATAGGTTGGGTCTTTCGAAGATGTGTTCTCGACCGGGCAGGGGTATGGATTGAGGAGTCGGAGGCATGGCGGCCAAAGGCAAGCAGAAGCGCAAACCCATGGAGCGACGCTCGAAAAAGGCCGGCTTGCCGCCGGGAACCCTCGTCTACACGGGCGAGCAACTGGTCGAGTCCGTGCGGATCACCGTCATCGATTACGACGAGCAACACTTCGACGAAAGGCAGGTCACCTCTCTCGAAGAATGTGTTCCGTTCCGCGCCACGCCCACGGTGACGTGGATCAATGTCGACGGCTTGCACGACGTCAACGTGATCGCAAAGCTCGGCCGAACCTTCGACATTCACCCGCTGATTCTCGAAGACATCCTCAGCACCGGTCAGCGACCCAAGCTCGAGGACTTCGACCAGGGGCTCTTCATCGTGCTGCGGATGCTCAGCTTCAGCGACGATCACCAGACCGTCGAAAGCGAGCAGGTCAGCCTGATCGTGGGTCCCAATTTCGTGCTGTCGTTCCAGGAACGCATCGGCGACGTTTTCGATTTCGTCCGCGATCGCATCCGCAACGGCAAGGGACGCATCCGTAAGCTGGGCTCCGATTACCTGGCGTACAGCCTGCTGGATGCGATCGTGGACAGCTATTTTGCGGTCCTGGAGAAGCTGGGCGAGAAGATCGAAGCGCTGGAGGAAGAGGTGGTGACGAATCCCCGGGAGCGGACGCTGCGACAGATCCATGCCCTCAAGCACGAGATGATCACGCTGCGCCGGTCGATCTGGCCGCTGCGGGAATTGATCGGGGGCCTCCAGCGCAGCGAGTCGCCGCTGATCGCCAAGTCGACGAGCGTGTACCTGCGGGACGTCTACGACCACACCATCCAGATCATCGACACGATCGAGAGTTTTCGCGACATGGTCACGGGCTTGCTGGATATCTATCTCTCGAGCCTCAGCAACCGGATGAACGAGGTGATGAAGGTGCTGACGATCATCGCCACGCTGTTCATCCCGTTGACCTTCATCGCGGGCATCTACGGGATGAATTTCGAGCATATGCCGGAATTGAGTTGGCGGTACGGATACGCGGCCGTCTGGGTAGTGATGATCGCGGTCGCTGCGGTCATGCTGGTGTACTTTCGTCGAAAGAAATGGCTGTGATGATGCCCGCGATCGCTTCGTTCACCGAATCCCATGTATTCGCCTGGGGGGTTCTGCCGCTGCTGATCTTCCTGGCCCGAATCTGCGACGTGACGCTGGGGACGGTGCGTCTGATCTTCGTCTCACGGGGGTTCAAGTACCTGGCGCCAATCTGCGGATTCTTCGAGGTGCTGATCTGGATCCTGGCGATCGGCCAGATCATGCAGAATCTGTCGAACTGGGTCTGTTATCTGGGCTATGCCGGCGGCTTCGCGACCGGCAACTACGTCGGCATGCGTGTGGCTGAAAAGCTGTCGTTGGGCATCGTGCTGATCCGCGTGATTACCCAGAAGGATGCCCATCGTCTGCTCGATCATCTGCGCGAGAGGGACTACGGCGTTACGTACGTGGACGGGCATGGGGCCGCGGGGCCGGTTCAGGTGCTCTTCACGATCGTGCCCCGCCGGGAGGTCAGTACCGTGGTAACCCTGGTCAAGGCGTTCAATCCGCAGGCGTTCTACTCTATCGAGGAGGTAGGATTTGCGGAACGGGGCGTGTTTCCGCTCAAGAAGGGGTCCCGGTTCGTCGGTCTGGAGCGGTTTCTGAGGCCTTTCCGCAAGGGCAAATAAGCCAAGGCGAGACTGTTCACGACCGTTTCCGGCGTGTACAATAACGTGCTTTGTGACCGGCCCGGCGGCGGGTGGGTCGGATGACATGGCGACGTACCGGGATGGGTAGAGAGAAGGTTCCTTGGATGAGAGCGACCGAAAAGACGCGTCCGAAGCTTCAGAAGTTGACCGAGTTATTTGCGGGCAAGGCGTATCTGCTCATCGTCATCCAGGACAACCCCGACCCGGACTCGATCGCCTCGGCGGTCGCGTTGCGGAAGCTGGCCAACAACCTGGCGAATCTGCAATGCTCGATCTGTTGCGGCGGGACCGTGGGCCGGGGGGAGAATCGCGCCCTGGTTAAGTACCTCGGCCTGAACCTCCGCAACTGCGGGGAGATCGACTACGGCAAGTTCGATCTGCTGGCGACGGTGGATACCCAGCCGGGTACGGGTAACAACTCCTTGCCGGAAGCGCTGCTGCCCAACATCGTCATCGATCACCATCCGATTCGGCGGCTGACGCGTACGGTTCCCTTGACGGACATTCGCAGCGGGTACGGGTCGACCTCGACGATCTTCGTCGAGTATCTGATCGAGGCCGGCATCACCCCCGAGACGCCTCTGGCGACGGCGCTGCTCTACGGAATTCGTTCCGATACGCAGGACCTGGGGCGCGAGGCCGCTCGGGCCGATATCGAGGCCATCGAATTTCTCTATCCGTTTGCCAACAAGCGGATGCTCAGCGTCATCCAGCGGGGCAAGGTGCCCAGGATCTACTTTCAGATGCTGGCGGATGCGCTGCGGAACGCGCGGGTCCAGGGGCCCGCGATCATCACCGAGCTGGGCGAGATCGACAATCCCGATATGATCGCGGAAGTGGCCGATCTGCTGCTGCGCGAAGACGAAACGAGCTGGACGATGTGCACGGGCCTCTGGAACGAGAAGCTGCTGATCTCGATTCGCACCTCAGAGGAGAACAACGTGGCCGAGCGCGTAATGAAGCGCATGGTCTTTCGCAAGGGCACCGGGGGAGGCCATCTGACCTACGCCGGGGGGCAGATCCCGCTGACCAACCATACCAGAGCCCAGCGGCAGGAAGTGGAACGGCATATCGTCGAGAAGTTTCTCAAGGCGATCGGCGCCGAGACCGCCGCGAATGGTCGCTTGGTCAGGACCTGAGTCGATCCACCGGAGGCTGAATTCGGAGTGCCGCCTTCCGGTCTGCCGGATGGCTGGCTTCCGATTCCTGGCCGGTCTACTCGACCCGAATCGATCCCGTTCCCTGGCCAAAGCGTATATGCGGGCAGTTGCAGGATCTTTGTCTGGGGAATGGACGCTGGCACACTCATTGCTACCTCAGCGAAGGATCCTGATAGATGGAATACGGGATCACGAAGGTTGATTTTCCAGGAGACACACGATGGCTGCCGATCGCCAGGGCCACCGGCCCAAAGCGGGCAAGCCCGAAGGGCCGCCGAAGAAGATCCGGACCGACCCATCCAACGCCGAACCGAATGCGGAACCAACGGACGATGGGCTCGAAGAAGGTTCCGAAACCCGACCTCGACGCTCCGTGCGCCGGTCCGAATACGAATCGTACTATCGCGACTTCTAGGGCCGATTTCCCACCTCACGCCGCAACCTGCGCTGACGGATCGCATTTTGCCGGGCCCGGAGCAGAACCGGGCGGGTCTGTGGCCAGTAGACTCTGGCGGCCAGGGGTTCAGTACGATCTGAGAGAAAGAAGGAGCGGCAGTGGAGTCGGCCCGGATTCCAGCGGCAACGGACGAACGGAGGCAGCAGATCAAGGGGGAGGTGGTCTACGTCTACGCGTTCGATCTGGCCTACGACATGAATCGTCAGCCGATCTCGACGATCCTGGATCGGCCGGTGCAGGAGTACCTCGTCGGGCCCAGCAAGCCCGGTCCCAAGCGGGCGTTTTTCTATAAACCCCAGATGGTCACCCTGGCCCCGAGCCAGCGCCAGAGCTCGCAGGGGACCGTAGAACTGGCCGAGGCGATCAAGCTGTTCAACGTCGGCGCCATCAGCGTGCAGGTCCGCGTGCCCTTCGCGGTCGAAAGCATCAACGATCTGGTGGCCTACTACGACCTGAAGCTCAACGACCGCAGCATCGATGCCGAGGTGTTGGCACTGGTCGAGCGCGTGCGCAAGGAGATCGAGCCTTACCTGATTCGTCCCGTGGCGGACCTCAGCGCGCCGGAGGATTATACGATCTTTTGCATCCACCAGGTGCCCACCGAGCGGGGTTCGGTCCCGGAACGGTCGGAAGACTGGCTGCTGCGGAACCGGCGCGCGGTGGCCGGACTGCTGACGCAGGAACCGCAGGCGCAGCGGCTCTCCGCGCAGGAGGCGGGCGAATCGACGGAGCGATATCTGACGTACTATGAGACCGATCTGGTGGTGGTCGACTGGGATGCGGCGCTGGTGGTCGGCGAGCAGGACAGCCTCGAGGAGATCATCCACACCATGGAACTGGCCAACGTCCAACTGGCCGAGCTGGCGGCTTACGACCGTGTGCTGGACGGGGCTTTGGAGCTGGCGTACCGCGATCTGTCGCGACACCGGAGGGTCCGGCGCGACGTCCGACGGAACCTGCGGGAGATTCGCGTGGACATGGCCCGTCTGAACGATGAGCTGTCGAACATCACGAAATTCTTCGGCGACTGGTACCTGGCGAAGATCTATCAGCATCTTTCGGAGCGGTTTCACCTCAGCGACTGGCACGGGATCATCAATGTCAAACTGCGCACGCTGGCCGATCTCTACCAGTTGTTGCACCAGGATTGGCTCAACTTCTCGATGGTGGTGCTGGAAGCGACAATCGTCTTGCTTTTCATTCTCGACGTAATACTATTGCTCTGGGGTTTGTGAGGACCGGCGGATCGGTACATCGCGACTCCGGGGCCGGTCGACGATATCTCAGAGACACATGTTGCGGTTTGAGGTTTGCGGGAGGAAAAGACCATGGCGCAGGATCGAGTGGGCCGTCTCACGTACGAATACACCAACTGTCTGGTGATCGTGGCCCATCCGGATGATGAAACCCTGTGGGCGGGCGGCACGATACTTCTGCATCCCGATAGCTGCTGGACGGTGGCGACGCTCTGCCGCAAGAGCGATCCCGACCGGGCGGCGAAGTTCGAGAAGGTGATGGAGGCCTACGGCGCCAAGGGGGTGATGGGCGACCTCAACGACGGTCCCGAGCAGACCCCGCTGCGCACCATCGACGTGGAGGACGCGATCATCGATCTGTTGCCCTCGGACCGCTACGACCTGGTGCTCACCCACGGTCTCTGGGGCGAGTACACCTCTCACCGGCGCCACGAGGAGGTGGCCAAGGCGGTCATGGCGCTGCGGGAGGGGGGCCGGCTGGTGGCGAGGGAAGT